>JALTFB010000073.1 GCA_027007615.1 Candidatus Shapirobacteria bacterium | reverse complement strand
AAAAGATTACAAGATCCAACTACATTTATCTCAAAAGTTACCGCCGGAGAAGTCCAGGAAGCGGGGACAAAACTTTGGGCAGCCAAATGAAAAACATAATCGGGACGGACATTCATCATTGCCCTTTGGAGAGAATTCAAATCAAGCAAATCCCCCTCTATCAGATTAATTTTATTCTTTATCTTCTCAATGTTTTCTGTTCGCGAACGCCAACGGGACAAACCATGCACCTCAAGCCCCTCCCGTAAAAGAAGCTCGGCCAAATGAGAACCGACAAAACCCGTGATGCCGGTAATAAACGCTTTTTTCTTCATTTAAAATAATTTTAGCAGCAATTATAAAAAACAACAAGCAATTGTCGCGCATCCAGATTCAAATAAGAAACTGTCCATTAATACTATATAATTTAGGTGATGAAAATAATTCGCCAAGCGGTTCAAGTTCTCGCCAAAGGAGGCCTGATTATCTATCCTACCGAAACATGTTATGGTTTAGGAGCAGACGCCACTAATCCCGCAGCCATTGGTAAAGTTCTTGCCTTTAAAGGCCAGCGGCGGAAAAAGCCTATTTCCATTGCCGTAGCCAGCCCAAAAATGGCCCAGCAATACGTAAAAATCAATTCCACGGCCGCTAATATTTACCGCCGCCTCCTGCCGGGACCGATTACCGTTATCTCCGCCAGCTTGGGCAAAGTTGATCCCCGCCTCGAAGCCAAAAATAAAACTTTGGGTGTCCGCATCCCCGCCTATCCCCTAGCTCAAAAACTTATCGCCACTCTGGGCAAGCCCATTACTGCCACTGCTGCCAATACCAGTGGCAGGAAAATCCCCTATACCGTTAGTGACATTCTGGCCCAGCTTTCTATCAAAAAGAAAAATTTAATCGATTATATTATCGATATCGGCCGCTTGCCGCCCCGCCCTCCTTCGGCAGTAGTCGACACCACCCTTAATGAACCGACTATATTGCGGCAAGGTGAAATTCACCTAGCTAAATTAGGCGCTAAAAGCATGGTTACCAACTCCCCTGAAGAAACCCAAGAATTAGCCCAGCACCTCCTCCGAAAACATTTCCCCGCCCTAACCAAGAAGACTCTTCTTTTCGCTCTCCAAGGGGAATTGGGTGCCGGCAAAACTCAATTCGCCAAAGGTTTAGGCCTAGCCTTACAAATTTCTCATCCCATTACCTCGCCAACTTTTATTATTACCAAAGAATATCCCTATAAATCAGGTAGTTCGCAGGGCACCTTCTATCATATCGACGCCTGGCGGATTGCCGGCCGGCAAGAAAACCTTGATTTTCTCATTGATTATCTTCAGCCCGGCAATATTATCGCTATCGAGTGGATCCAAAAAGGAAAGCGCTTTCTGCAAAATTTAGCAAATAACCAGCAGGTGAAAATTATCTGGATAGATATTGAACATCTCGGCAACCGCTGCCGCCGGATTCGTTTTGTGGATTAACTAAGCCGTATTCAAGAGAACAGCAACTTTCATCTTTACAAATTCGTTGAAGATTAATTTTATACCCATTTCATTAGTAAACCACGAAGTCGGTAACAATTCTTGTGAAATAATCTCGCTGTTAACCCGAAGCACACTTACCCCTGGAGAAGAAAATTTCATCATGTGTGCCCAACCACGACGTTGAGCAAACCAAGGTAAAACAATTGCTAGTCGCCGATAACGAACACCAAAATTATCCAGCAAATTGAGTGTCGTTTTAACATTATCAGGAATGCTAATTGAATTCAGTTCCATCAAAATAGCATCCTTTGGGACACCATTAGCAAGAGTGTAGCGCAAAAATTTTATAGCTTCAGGGAGCGCATTTTGGCGATAATTGGGATTACCCCCGCTAATTATAAGCCTATTGGCAATCCCCTTCCGTAAGAGTTCTACCCCCTTCTCTATCCGTTTTAGGCTGCTGCCGCCGAAAACCATAACGGCATCAACAGGCGCAGGATGATCCTCTTCTCCTAGATAACGGGCAATGACTACAAAAAGGTCTTTAAAAGAAGCATCATCTTTGTTTGCAATAGTAGTACCAACTGCTCTTTGGAGAGATTCGCTGCCCCATTGGAGTACCTCATCGGGATGAGTAGCCGCTTCCATCACGGTAGTATCTAGCCGTAGCAATTCCATCCATTGATAAAACAAGTGAAAATCAGGATAATGTATTTTTAATTTTTGCCGAGGCGGCAGTCTAATCGCTTCCTTTTCTAAGATTTCCCTCAGCTCGCTCCCACTTGGTAATTCTGCCGGACCCGATCTTTTCTCTATCTTCATTTTTATTTAATCCTCAGCTTTTCTACCAGTTGGCGGCCTTTTTCGGGCGAAAGCGGAGAAAGCTTTTGTTTGGGATAAAAAGCAATTTTGCCTCGTGAAGCAGGAAAAAGGTGAACATGGGCATGAGGTATCTCCCAACCATAAATCCAGCTCATGATAAATTCTGTTCCCAAAATTTGGCGATAATGATTAGCAATTTTGTGAACTACGGCAAAATACTCCTCTACCGTCGGTTCGCCGGGCTTTGCGAATTCTTTTGTAGGCAAATCCCACACCCAACGATAATGTTTTTTGGGAATAACTAAAGTATGGCCCTCCACCCAGGGATTAATGTCTAAAAAAGCCAAAAAATGCTTATCCTCATAAATCTTAAAACAAGGAATTTCCCCGGCTACAATTTTGCAAAATATACAATCAGTCATAAATATTCAAAATAATAAAAACGGCTACTTTATTATTCTTAAGAAATTTTACCACGATTTTTTAAGCAGGTTGGATAAGCGTCAGTTGCGCACCAGCTTCGCTGAGCGCGGCTGGCATGTAATGTCACTCATTGGGCAAAATGAGCTAAGCGTAACGAGTGAACCTCATATACTTTGTTATATGATGTTGAAAAAATTCTTTTAATTACAAGATTAAGATTCGTTCCAATATTTTATCCTCTGGATTTTTACAATCTCGTAACTTGTGTATGGCTTTTCTTAGGTTAACCCAAACAGCTTTATCATCTATTTCATCTATCTCGGGATTTCTTTTCTTGTCAGACCCTTTTCTGGCAAAGAAATATATAGTCGTCTTCTCTATATCAGCACCATCTAGTCTTTTAAAATGAGTGATTAAGGATCCTAGAAACTCATCAATATAGACTTCAATTCCAAGTTCTTCTATTGCACATCTCTTTAGTGCGTCCTCTATATTTTCCAGGGAATATATGGTTTCTCTGGGGATGGTAAAATAATCGTTCTTCTTTTTGATTAAAGCAACTCGATTAGCCTTATCTTGAGTTACCACACCAACTGATAGATGAAATGGATTATTTAAATCTCCTCTAATTTGAAATCCTAAATTGTTCATATAAGAATTTTTTCAATTTCGTATAATGGGCGGCGGTATGATCCGACGTTCTGAAGAAATTATAGCAAATTTCGAAAGGATATTGGATAACCGTCGGTTAGACGATGTGGCAAGCTTTGCGTGAGTCCCAGACCAAGAGATAAACCGCATATACTGTGTTAGGCGAGGGTGAGCAAGGTACGAGCGAGAGCGTAACGTGACTTCAGCGTATTTTTTAAGATTTTTTCTTTTTGCTAATCCAACTTAGAAAATCAACAATGCGTTTTCTTTTGTCTTTGACTTCCTGTCTGGTCCTTTGGGAATAGAGTCGATAAACATCGTAGTAAGCAGTAAAATCAATAATTTTGGGAAGGTTAGATTTAATGATAACGTTTCGTAATCTAAAGCCTTTAGATGACCTTCTGATGTCAAAATCAGGCAACCATTGGTAATCATCCAACATTTCTAAAGCGGATTTAAGAAAAATTTTTGTGTTCTTTAGTAATTCAAGGTTTTTCGTATTGTAGCCAATCCTGCCATTGTCCTTGCCTTCAACTAAAACTTGCTCCATCATGTTTAAGCCGTTCGATCTTTCAAATGTAGTTTCGGCAACAAACTTTGCTGGAAAATAATCAAGAATCTTTTGGTAAGCAAGTTTAGTATTAGTGAGATACTGCTTTTCATTCACCTCGTCAAATATTCCAGCAGGAATTTTAATCACAGTTTGGCTATCTTTGCGAAAAACTGACCATTCCCAACCAGCATCCATGAATTGATAAGATTTAAAAATCTTTCTTGGTTGTTTTGAAAAAGCCATTGCAGAAATGAATTCCCAAAATTTCGATTCTATTTTCTCAATATCAACGTTTGGTTTCTGGAATCCTCTCAGCCTATAAAAGCCTGGTTTTATGTTACCATACGATTTGGGATAATTTTGAATCGTGAACATTATCTAAATACCTTAACTATGCTATTCAATTAGTCCTCTATTCAGACTTTGTGGTTACTTTATAGCATAAAAGCGCTTAATGATAAAATAACTCTATGGCCAAGCGCAATCCGAAACGGCAGAGTGACTATATAATTTTATCTATTGATACCTCTTGTGATGAAACGGCGGCGGCAATAACTGTCGGGCAAAGGGTTTTAAGTAATGTCATTTGGTCCCAAATTGATGTTCACCGCCCCTGGGGAGGCGTAGTCCCCGATTTAGCCCGAAAGGAACACCAAAAACATTTAGGAGAAGTAATACAACTGGCTATTGCCAGAGCTAACGCCAACAGCAAGCGTTTTCAGCTACCTTGGCGAATTAACTGGGACACTATTGACGCTATTGCTGTTACCCAAGGGCCGGGACTGGCCATCGCCCTTGAAGTAGGAATTAAAAAAGCTAAAAAACTGGCTCAAAAATATCACAGACCGCTCATTGCCATAAACCACATGGAGGGCCATCTACTTTCGTCTTTGGCGAGAAATTCCAAATCACAAATTCCAAATTCCAAAACAGAACCATCTATCAAGAAAATGCCTACCCTTGGCTTACTTGTTTCCGGCGGACATACTCAGTTGGTTTTAGTTAAAAAAATAGGTGATTATCAACTATTGGGCGAAACCCTCGATGATGCTGCCGGCGAAGCGTTTGACAAAGTTGCCAAAATGCTCGACCTTGGTTATCCCGGCGGACCTATTATCGAAGAACTGGCTCACCAAGGTAACCCCCGCCGCTTTCAATTGCCGGTTCCTATGGCTCGTGACCCCTCGCTAAATTTCAGTTTTTCGGGTTTAAAAACAGCCTGCCTCTACAAATTACGGGCTATTCCCAAGAAAGAAAAAGATCGCCAATTTTTGGCGGATTTTGCCGCCTCTTTCCAGGCAACTCTGACTAAGGCTATCACCATTAAACTAAAAAAAGCTTTGGAAATGCATCATCCAGAACAAATCTTTCTCGGCGGCGGGGTCATCAATAATCTTTATCTAAGACAACAAATACGCTCTGTCGCCAGGAAATATAATATTCCCGTCTTCACTCCTTATTCGCGCAATTTAATCAGTGATAACGCAGCTATGATTGGTATTGCCGCTTTTTATAAAGCACTGCGGAAAGAATTTGTCCAAAATATAAGCTCGCTGGATCGCAATCCCAACTTAAATTTCTCCGCTTAACAAACCGCCATCGGACGAGGCAAAAGCTTTGTGGATATACCCAATAATTTCTGGTGGGATAAAAATATCATTTTTTGTAAATGGCAATTTTCTTAAATTATGGCGGCTAAAAATAATTGCCTTGGCAGCTTCGGATCCGGCGCCCTTCAAATATTGCTTCACCACTCCCAAAGAAAAATCGGCCACTATCCCCCACCCGGCATTAGGATGCAACCAATTAAAAGGATCGGCTATTGTTATTCGATCATTATTTAATTCCAGTATTGAAATCACATGCCTGCCTTCTTGCCAATTTAAATTTTTAGGAGGCTTCCTCCTTAGCACTTGCTCCCAAGTAAAACTATTTTTTACAGAAATAATTACCGAGCTTTGGCCCGTTTTTACATATGCTTTTAAAGGCTTTAAAGTGTCAACGCCTCTTAAAGAAACAGCATCCAACCCTATAGCTTCTGCCAAAGCAACAACCACATGGTGATACATGTTTCCGGAATGACTGGCTATTAAAAAACCTCGGGGCAAATTTGCGCTGACAAATCGGCCATTGACTTGGGAAAATACCTCATATACCCTGACTAAAGAAAGATTGCCTTTTTCATTTTGCTCGGTAATGATGCGTTTTTGGAAAATAAGATTGATAGCTGTTCCCGCTGATGCCAATAAACACAGAGAGCGGCCCAAATCCTTTTTCCCAGGAAAAATTTTTGCTATTTCCCGCCCGGCTCTTATTTGGTTTAGGGTTAAAGCTCTAATATCGGAATTAATAGCCATTGTCAAGTAAGTATAACACCCTGCCCCGACTCCACCTCCGCCAGCTGACGGGCGGCGGAGTAAATCCTAAACTCTAAATCCTAAATCCTAAACAAATTCAAATGACCAAAACTTAAATGTTCAAAACATTTCTTTTTTTCTTTTTCTTTATCTTTTTCTTTTGTTTTGGTCACTTGATCATTTGGTAATTTGGTTATTGCTCCGACGTGGCGTCGGAGCAGGCCTGCCCCAATGAACGTCGGGGTTTAGGATTTAGGTCATTAGGATTTAGGATTTGTTTGGAATTTGGTACTTGAAGTTTGGAAATTAAATTAAAGGATCTTCAATGAGTGATGTACCCACAATGAGAATCGGACATCCACTGGAGATGTTGAACCCCCAGGCCCCTTCGCGCCCTCAGAGGCGGGGCGGGCAAGTTCAGCATGACGATGGACATGAAGATATACTGTACGCATTAGTCATCCTGATTTTTCGACAGAGTCGGAAAGTTCAGGATCTTCAGTGGATGGGCTACCAGCAATCTTAACAAAATACTCACGCTATTCTCAGTCGGGGATGGCGGAGCCAAACTGGCAGTTTCTCCGACCTTGTGTCGGAGCGCGCTACCAATCCGCTACCTCTAAATTCTCACACTTTTAATGTGCTAACTGATCTTGTCGGGGATGGCGGATTCGAACCGCCAGCCTCACGAACCCGAATCGTGCGCGCTGCCAATTGCGCCAATCCCCGTTGCTTAATTATAACCCATTATTGTTTTTCCTGCCCACAACCAAAACATTTTTTCTCTATTTTAAATTTGTTAATATAAGGCAGAATGAAAATTGACGTAATCACTCTTTTCCCGGAACTTTTCGAGCCATTCAGGGAATGGAGCATGATCAAAAAGGCCCGCGCTAAACATATACTTCAACTTAAAGTTCATAACCTTCGCCGCTGGGCCATCGATGAACGCGGCACCGTCGACGACCATCCTTACGGTGGCGGCCCGGGTATGATTTTCAGAATTGAGCCAATTTACAATGCTCTTCAATCTTTAAAGAAAGAAAATGGAAAGAAAAATATTGCCTTGCTTTCGGCAAAAGGAAAGACATTTGATCAAAAAATGGCAATTAAACTATCCAAAATGAATCATTTAATTATGATTTGCGGACACTATGAAGGCGTGGATGAAAGAATTCGCCAGCATCTGGTAGACCAAGACATTTCCATCGGAAATTATATCCTTTCCGGCGGAGAGGTAGCCGCCATGGCAGTCATTGATGCCGTCAACAGGCTCCTGCCGGGAGTTATTATCAAAGAAAACGCTACCGAAATTGAATCGTTTTCAGCCGGTTTATCGGAACTGACCGATAAAAAGGGCCAGCCTTTAATTGAATTCCCCCAATACACTCGGCCGGAAAAATTCCACGGCTGGACCGTCCCCAAAATACTGCTTTCCGGCCATCATCAAGAAATTAATAAATGGCGCGCCGGCCATATTAAACGCCAAAAATGAGCTGGCTAAACCACCCCTTAATCCTCTTTGTAATCGTAGCCCTACCTTTGTTTTTTGCCTGGCGGCGCCATCGTTCTTTATTTTGGCGAATTTTTTTCAGCAGTGAAATTATTGTTATTTTTTCGGCCCAAGCAATTAAAAGAATAACCGCCCAGCTGCGCCCTTTCCAAATTAACCCCCATGTTCTAGGAGTAAAAACCCATATTCCCAACGATTACAGTTTCCCCTCCCTGCATACTGCTTTGGCAACCATCTTTGCCTGGGCAATGAGCTATCTCTACCCCCGCCTTAGCTGGTTGTGGTTTGGCATTCTTGCCTTGGTAGCTTTTTCGCGTTATTCTTTAGGCCTGCATTACCCCCGCGATATTGTCGCCGGTTTTGCCCTGGCCACCTTCGTTTTTTGGCTTCTTTTTCTCATCGCTCACATTAAAAGTTTTGTCATCGCCAGCAGTAATAGTAATGTCAGGCGCAAACTTTTTCATCTTTTTTACGGCCTCGGCCTGGCTATTCTAATTATTCAGAACCTGCTTACTCCGATAATCTTCCTAGCCATTATTTTGTTCATTGCCATCCTGATGATTGTTTTCCCTATCTTACCGGCAATGATTCGCCAATCCATCAAATATTTTGAGCGCGGCGACAAATCGCTTCTCATGGGTCCGTTCACTTTCACTTTGAGCGCCTTTATTAGTTATCTTATTTTCCCCCCCACGGTTGCCGCCGCCGCTATCTTAAATTTAGCCATCGGCGATTCTGTTAATGCTTTAGTGGGGACCTTCCTTAAAACTTCCCAAAAGAGGCTGGAAGCTACCTTGGCTGCTGCTAGCGCTACTTTCCTGGTAGTCCTTCCCTACTTCAGCGTTACCCAAGCATTAGCCGCCAGCGGCGTAACGGCAATTCTGGAATTTACTGAGCCAACAATACGGGGAAGAAAAATAGATGATAATTTTCTCATTCCCATCTTTAGCGGTTTTGTCATTCAGTTTTTAGGCAGATAATTTCCCTTATTAAACCGTTTGGAACAGCGTTAATCCCATCACCAAAGCCAGCAAGGCAAAACTAAGGTATTCCACCATGACCTTTGCCGTTAAATCATGATGGTATAAATGATGAGCCAAACCCCAAAGCAAATAAAAACTAACCAGACCAAGCAATAATGTTTTTTCTGCAGCTAAAACATGGCGCAAATTCCAAAAAAATGCTAAAGCAATCGCAAAACTAGCAAAGAGAATGGCAAAATCTAATGGGTATTGCTTAAGTTCTTTATGCATAATTATATTCTAAAAAATAATTCCCGGCTGTGTCAAAATAACCAAAAGCACAATGGCCAGCAATAGCCCGGCATGAGCAGCATTGCGCCCCGCTAGCCGGTAAATATGATAACGGCGAACAAACCAACTATCAACAACAAGAGCCCCAACTATCAGGCCAACAGCAAAAACTATACCGAACTTTACAACTGATAAGGGGTTTATCGTTTTAGCTGTAGCTAAAGAAGGGAAAGAATTAAAATTTTTAGCCAATGAAGATGGCGTTGGCTGTGTTGTATCAGCAAATCCGGCTACCGGCGCACCGAACAACTGGACAATGAGCGTAGTCTTAACACCCTTAAAATCGCCCTTTACCACCGCTACGCCAATGTCACGAAAACGGGCGTCTAGAATATTGTCCCGATGGCTTGGCGACGCCATCCAAGCCTGGACTACACTCTCGGAATCCGTAAAATCTTTGGCTAGATTTTCTCCGGCTACTTTGTAACGATAACCGGCTTGTTTGAAAAACAGCCACGGCGTTTGGCCTGACGGCGAAACATGAGCCCAATAGTTAAAGGCAAGCATATTGGCCGCCTTCGCTTGCGCTGCCTTATTCAATAACGTATTAACTCTTAATTGTTCCAGGCCTGCTTTTTGCCGTTCCCTATTGGTAAGCATGACTATTTTCACCGGCGTAATATCGGAGGAATAGCCCAATACTCCAGGTTTGACCAGAGGAAAAAGGTTAAAAAACAATTGGCCCAAAAGAATAACAATGACAAGCGGCGTTAAAAAACGGGGCTGCAAAATCCAGGCCCGCCACTGGTTTCCAGCGGTGGGAACTAAAAAATTAGCAAGTCTTCCCTTTAGTTTCATTATCCCCATTATAGATTAGGAAGCGGACAAAAATCTAGTGGCGGCGGCGGAGCCACCAAAGAAAGGCACCGGCACCAGCGGCCAGCGGTAATGGCCAATAGCGGGCAATCGGCGGCATTCCTTTTTTCCCGGACGGCCGAGCCGGATCATTTTTTTGGCCGCCGGCAACTTTCCCCTCCGGCGTTTTTTTTCCTAAAACATGGAAACCGGCCGCCGGTTTTTCGGCGCCGCGGACAGCGCCCAATGCGCCGCCGCTCAATCCGGTTGCTTCATTGGAATAAGCGCCGGTGGCACAGCCGTGTACCGCCGCCACAGTAAAATAATAACGCCGCCCGGGAGTTAGTCCGGATACCACATAATTCGTAGTCTTGCCTATATCCAAATTGCCATACAAATATCCGCCCGGCCGGAGGCCGTAAACAAGTGAATAATGGTCCACCGGCTCCGCCGCCGCTTGCCAACTCAAAAGAATTTGCCCAATTCCCGCCGGCGCAGCCATCAAATTAGCGGGCGCGGCGGGCGCGGCATCATTACAGGCCGCCGCTGTTGTCCCGCCCCCATCGACATTAGCAGCCGTAGCCACCGCAGCCGAATTAGCCGCCGGCGTTGGCGTCGGCAATATTGATCCGAAAAGCAACGAAAAAGAAACGGCCCTGCCTTGGTATTTATTGCCCGCTTGAGGATCCATAGTTGCCGAAAAATAAAGCTTGCCCATTGCCGCCGGCGCCAAATTAAACTCATCAAACGGCAACTTAGTTCCCCCAGCGTCATATAAATCCCATAAAGTTTTCGTGTCACTGCCGCAGCCATACAAACAACTGCTTGTCCCATTTTTTAACTTATAAATTGTCAAAAAAATCTGCCGGGAAAGCTTATCTTGGGCTGATGTATCAAAATTGTTATCACCCACTTGAACCTCAACCTGGCTTGTCGTTTTTTCATTATTTTTCAGCTGCACCCATTTTTCCCCTTGGCCGCCCACCGACCGGCCCGGATACCAAACTTCAGTAGGTGGAAAAATCGGCCCGGCTGGGGCCACAACCTCCAATCCTTCGGCTTGGACAACCGCCGGCATTAAAAAGAAAACAGCCAAAAGCAACCCTAAAATTCTCTTCATCAAATTGGGAAATCCTTTTCACTTATAATTACCGTTGCCCCTTGCCGCAAAGTTAACTTAACCGTGTGGCTGGGAACAATATTCATTACACAGGTGCCACCGCTGGAACATGTCCCCAAATAAAATTCACGGTCGGCCTTGCCGTCGGCAACTTCCGCCGCTAAAATTTGCCCGGCAATGCCTTTTGCTAAACCATGGTCATCTTCATAGGTAATTTCATACTCTAAGGGCTGCTGGTGATCATAATCGGCGGGAATATTAAAAACAGATAAGAGAATTTTCCCCATAGCGTTATAACGGCTGGTTATATTGGCACCAATGCTGGCGGTTGATAGTTGCCAACTGCCAAGCCCATTGGGATTACGCGACCAAATTTGATCATGATGAGAACCAAAAGTAGGATAGTTAAATCTATCCATTTCGTCGCCAATATCATTTTTGAGAACCAAAGTATCCCCATCATTATTAAGGTTAAAATTGCCATTAAAGCGGCGACTGGTCCCGGCGGCAATGTTAGTATCGCCGCCATCAGCATTGGCAGCACTCAAAGTTACACATTGGTTTAGAGAATCACAAATTTGCCAACCGTCAACATTGCTATCAAGCTCACTGTTATTATATAACTCCACCCACTCATCGCCGCTACTGGGAGCAGCAGAAAAACGGTTGAGAACAACATCGGACTCAACCTTAGCTGTCATTTGCGCCGGCTGGCTAGTGTTAGCGGCTAAATCAATCGCCCGGGCAGAAATTTTAGCCTCACCAGTCGGTAAAACTACCGGCGTCCCGTCAAATTCTTCCACAGGATCGTCATTAACCGTATACTCGGCTGTATCGGTTCCCGATCCGGAAGCGTCATGGACATCAAGGCTCAAACTGGCGTCTTGTGTCAAGCGCGGGTCCAAAAGCCGCAAATCAACATTGCTTATATAGGCCCAACTCCGCCCCGGCCCAGTTTTATTTTTATGACTTTGAAGTTGGAATACAAGCTTAACTTTGTCACCTTGGAAATTTTGCAAATTAGAGTTCAAATGTCGCCAATCAGAATCACCTTGCCAGCCAGCCCAACTATCACCATTGTAAAGATCATCATTTTCTTCGCTACCAGTTTTTAACAAAACTTTCTTCCCTTGTCGCTGACTTTCAACTGCTACTGCAAATTGGTCATAATCCACTGTATCCTCACTCAACATCCGATAGTTAAATTGTAAATAAGGAACTGCACTTGCCGGAATTGTTACCTCTCGCTTTAGGAAATCCTTGCCTGTCTTATCTTGGCTCCGAAAGCCTAATTCAAACATCTGCCCGCCTTTATCGGCCACCACCGGATTACCATCAAGGTCTTTGCCCTCAGCAACCACATGATGATCGCCATCCCCGCCGGCCGTCCAGCCGGCCATCCCCTGCTTAAAATCGCCATTAGGCAATACCGACTTTCCCTGCCAAACATCATTACCATTATCAGTAATGCTCAAGGCTACCGTCGGCGGCTGGGTATCGTATTCTATTTCCGTTAAGCTGCCATTGAGCTGTAAATTGCCAGCGACCAAATCCAGCTCTAATGAACTGCTATTATCATCCACACCATTACCGTTCTTATCTTCAATCAAACCTGCATTATCTACCGCCACTGTAACCAAACGGTAAATTCCATCACCGGAAGGAAAAGAAAAATCCGCAGTGCCATTATCACCGTTGCCATAATATTGCCAAGCTCCATTATTGTATGAATACCACAATTCCACCCTGGCAACACCGCTAAAGGAATCTTGCGCCTGATAAATAACTTGCACCTGCTTGTTTGTAACCATGTCGATACTGTTCCCGCTAGCGTCCTGGACATCATCAATGGTTGATTGGGGACGCTCCCAGTCACCGGCTGCAAAAATATTATTACCAGACACACCTTGATCAGAAAACAAAGCATTAGTGCTTGCCAAATGGCCCATTATTAAATACATTAGTGGCCATAACCATAAAAATGCCAAAATCTTCCACTTCGCTTTACGAAAAATTACCCATAATCTATAAACAAAAAAAGCAAGGACAAAATAAAGAAAGAAAAGCCCGAAGATAGAATGCCAGAATATTTGTTGGCCAATATGCAAATATCCCAACCAGGGAATGCTTAAAATAACCGCCCCGATAATCTGTTCTCGCCTTACCGCTTGACCATCAGCAACATTATTTGCGTCACCGCGCGTAATATAATCTCCGTCCACCTTCTTTACAATCCTATGTGTTATTGTTGTTTTGCTGGCTAATCGATAGGTGATAATTTCACCGATATTATAATTGGCTTTCTTTTCTGTAAGCACTAACGAACCCTGGGGTATCGCCGGCCCCATCGACCCGCTGGCAACTGCCCACAAATGCAGGCTCATTAACATAAACCACAGCTTACCCATACCGCCCAAGCAGCCCACTTAGTGAGCTGCTTAAACCGCGGGCAAGTTTTATTGGCTCGTGTCTTGATTTAAAGTAGCTGTAAAAGTTGTCGTGCAATTTTGCCCTTGATATGCATTTGGAGCACTCGCATCTAACTGCACCGTCATACTTAGCTCATGATTTGTACCCAAATCCGTAAGTGGCAAATTGTCTAACCCCTGGCCGCTATTTGCATTAGCCCAATCTTCTAAATCTTTATAACCGTTAGTGTTGGCATCGGCAATCTGACCTAGTTCATCGGTAGAACCATCATATGTAAGGGTAACTAAGCGCAGATATTTGGCCATATCTGCCACCGAGCAGCTATTAACCACCGCCACCTCTGCATGATTTGCATTAATGTTCCCACTATTCCGCAATTGTATATATCCTGTTGCCGTAGAGCCACCGGGGATCATGCCATTAGCACCAATACTGGCACTAATATTGTCCTTTGCTGTTTCATTATTGTCTGATAACCTAAGATCTAAAGCACCGGCGGCAAAAGTGTTTCCGGTAGAATTTCCTTGATCGCTAAAATAGGCTTTGGTAACACCAACCGCGCTAACCGCTACCGCCACTAAGGCCAAAAATTGAAAAAGTATTCTTCTCGTCATTATTTCTCACCTCCTTCCTAAGCCCACAAAAAACCGCCCCAGCGGCGGTTTACTTAAATAATGGGCAGGCAATTTTTAAGCACTCTGGTTTTTAAGCTAGCATAATTGCCGGAATTTTGTCAAATCAAAAATTGCCACTTCTTTAGCAGGCGGCGGAAGAAATTCAAAGCCAGCCGCCAGGATAGGTAAATTCCCAAAGCATCAATAAAAACATCCCGTAGACAAC
>JALTFB010000072.1 GCA_027007615.1 Candidatus Shapirobacteria bacterium | reverse complement strand
CCTTAACGCCGCCCCCTTGCCCCGATTGGGCCGCCAACGTCGCACAATCCAATCAATTCTCCCCCGCCAGCGCTCCCCGCCGGCTTGCTTGCCGGCCGGTTTGGCTCCTCGACGGCTGATAAACTGCCGGATCCGGCGCCAGCTACCGTCGCCAGAGCCGTCATCAATAATGATTATCTCCTTCTTCAAGCCCAGGCTATCAGCTTTAACCACCCGCGCCAAGCACTCGCCCACAAACTTCTCTTCATTGAAAACGGGGATGATGACAGATAGCCAACGGGGCTTTTTTAGCATAAAATAGCTTATGAGCCAAAAGTTAAAAACGTTTGTTGCCGCTTCATTATTTTTTAGAAAATATCATTCTTTCCAAAGCCGATGAAGTTATTGATAAAATAATCGATCGTTCCGGAGCAAGAAAAATCTTTGCCATTATTCCTCTCGGGTCTTCCTTTTCTCCCATAGGTAAATTTATATATTTTTTATTACCCCACTCTTCATATTGAAACGCTTCGCTTTCTCTCGAAATAAGATTCCCTCGAGAATTATCTAGCGGCAGAACCCCCATCTTTTTTAAAATTCTTTCCATATAATCAGCTGATGGTCTAACTATCCACTTGCTATTTCCATTGGAAACTTCTAGCTCGCTAAGGGCAACTGCCGATAGGCGATAATCTTCACCTCTCGCACCTACAAGCATCGGCATTGGCGATCTCTCCATGGCTTTATCAATAACCTTTTTAGCGTTAAAAGGAAGGCTTGATTGTTCTGCTACTGATTTCTCCAATATGAATCTTCCACCCCAGTATACATAAAAATTTCTAAGATTTATTGCGCCCGCCTGAGCCAAAAACCTCTCATCTACTGTTTCCGCTGCATTTTCTAATAGCTTTGCCAACACCCCCAGGGCATTTCTCTCTATGAGCGATTCGTGCCCCAATCTCCTTTCTCCTTCAGCGCCAATATTTGCCATATCTTCTTTTCCTCCAAAATCGAAAATAATTAATGCTATAACTACTGAATTATATCACCTTCGCCCACAAACTTCTCTTCATTGAAAACGGGGATGACGATAGATAGCCAACGGAGTTTTTTTAGCATAAAATAGCTTATGGACCAAAAGTTAAAAACGTTTGTTGCCGCTTCATTATTTTCATTTTACGCCTTTCTCTTGGTTTCGCAAAAGATTATCCTTGCTACCGCCGATCTGGGGCGCTATCTCAAAAGCGGCCAATTATTCTTCCAAAACCATCTCATCCCCCGCCATAACCTTTTCTCTTATACCTATCCCCACTTTCCTATCGTCAATCATCACTGGGCGGCCGGGCCCGTTTTTTATTCAATTTACCGGCTGGCCGGCTTTCCCGGCCTATCAATCGCCGCCGCCCTCGGCACCGCCCTGGCCGTCTTTCTCAGTCTCCGGTTGGCTGGCCGGCTCGCCCCCAAAAACATAAGCGCCGTAATCATCGCCAGTCTTTTGACTATGCCCCTAATTGCCTACCGCTATGAAGTCCGCCCCGAAGAGCTGTCATTTCTCTTCATGGCCGCCGACATATATTTGCTAACCCAATTCCTGCGCCGCCGGCTGGCTTTCCGGCGCCTGGCGGCCATTTATTTGCCCCTGCAAATTTTTTGGGTTAATTTCCACATCTTTTTCGCCTTGGGCATCGGCTTGGCCGGCCTGGCTTTCCTGGCCGATTGGCTGGCCGGCCGCCGCCAAACTCGTCCCTTGCTAATGCTCACCGTTGCCGCTGCCGCCGCCAGTTTGGCCAATCCCTTTTTTATCAAAGGCTTGCTGGAACCGCTGGTCATCTTCCGCAACTACGGCTACATGGTCGTGGAAAACCAATCGCTGTTTTTCGCCCTTAAAAGGTTCCCCAGCGCCACTTTCTTCCAAGCTTTATTCCTGGCCGCTCTGGTTCCTCCGGCCGCTTTCTACCTCATCCGCCGCCAACGGCGCCAGCCGATAGCCTGGTTTCTCAGCTTTTCAGCCCTTTTCTTCAGCCTCCTAAGCCTGCGCTACATCCGCGCCCTGCCCCTGATGGGCCTGACCCTGCCGCCGTTTTTCAGCCTGCTGGCCGCAAAAATCGGCCGACAGATAAGTAAAGAAACTTGGCAATTGGCGGCGGCAATTTTAGTCGGGCTGGTGCTTTGGCTGGGCCTGGCCCTGCCGACGCCCTACTCGCCCTGGTACCATCACCGCTTTGGTTGGGGACTGGCGCCCCAAGCCCGCGCCGCCGGCCAATTCTTCCGCCAAAATCATCTCCGCGGACCCGTTTTTAACAATTACGACATCGGCGGCTACTTGATTTGGGCCCTTTATCCCCAAGAAAAAGTTTTCGTTGACAATCGGCCCGAAGCCTACCCGGCCTCATTTTTCCAAAAAGTTTACATCCCCGCCCAAGAAAACGACCCAAAATGGCTCGCCTTGGACCGGCGCTACCGCTTTAACGCCATTTTTTTCTACCGCCGCGATAATACTCCTTGGGCGCAGCCGTTCCTAATCCGCCGTCTCCGCGATACTGGCTGGGCGCCGGTTTACGTCGACGCCTACTCGCTCATTCTCATCCGCAATTCTCCCGCCAACCAAAAAAATATTGCCAAATACCGCCTCCCCCTGCGCCTCTTCCGTATTGGCCATTGACCCCAGGCACAAAAATGTTGCAAATACCAGAGGTTGCCTACCTGGGCAACCTCTAAGGTTGACAACATAGGCAACCTTGGGGCTACCAAAAACTGGAAGCTAAAGTTCAAGGCAATTACAACCAACAGGCAAGAGGCTAACTTTCAGGTAATCAACAAACAAAACTGGCTCGATTGAGTCCTGGCAAAAGGCCAACCAAACAAGCATCCTGTTAGATAGAACTGCAACTGGGTGATCATAAAGATGGACGGTTCGGAAATTTTTATTATAGATTTTTGGAAATATCAAATTACAATCTAACAAGAAAAGTCTGGAAGACAAAAAATATAATCAAGTGTGCAGTCTTGATAAAAGAAGATTTTTCTTTTAATATAATATATGAACTTAATCTATAAATTACCAAAAAGGAACATCTATTTAGTATCAATAATAGGGGTAATTTTTCTAGTCATCGGAGTTTTGTGGCAATACAATCTGGTTAAAAATCTCAACGAAAACAAAGTTGCTTGTGGTGGCGATTGGAGCTATTCTATAAAATGTCCTTTTGGTTCTTTCTGCCAACCAACGGATAAAAGGAAAAAACTTATTGGGGGATTTTGCCAAGCATGGTTAATTAAAATTTACCCAGCCACTTCACAGAAATCGGTCTTTCAAAAACAAGGTTTAAAAGATGCTGCTAAACAAGAAAATAACTCAGGCCAAAACAACTGGCATCTATATCAAAGCCAAGGAATGCATTTTGCGGTAAGATATCCGCCAAATTGGGAAAGTGCAAAGTCGGAAATGAAACTAAAAAATGGGCGCACCTGGTTTATAAGAACCGGACCAAATGATGATGTTTCGATAAATTTCAGCTATAGTAAATATACTAAGAGGTTTTATAACGAGAGACAAAAGCCTAAGGACAAGATTTTAAGTTATTCTGAAGTTATCGCCGAGAGGCTAAAAGAGGTTTCTAAAGATCCTCAATTTGAGTTTACAGACATTAATTTAGGAGGAAGGCAGGGAAAGAAGTTTCGCTTCAATCCTTACGCAGCAAAAATGATTACTGAACCAAAAGACCTCATCAACTATGAGATATATATTCCTCTTGAAAGTAATAATATTTTCACTGTCTCTATTATCGCAAACGAAGGTTATATTAAAAATAAAACTCATCAACAAACCCTGAAGGATATACTTTCTAGTATTGTATTTATTGCTTCTAGATAAAAATAGCCCCAAATAATTGTCACAAGCTCAGACTTGTGATTATTCCATGACGTATAATGTTTATTCCTGAGTTATTCATAATGAATTTTATACTTAAATCAATATGAACCTAAATTCAAAGATTAAACAATTGGTTAGAAGCTATACCCTTTCTCTTAGAAGGGAAGGAATCCCTATAGAAAAGGTATATATTTTTGGCTCTTTTGCCAAAGGTAAGGCTAATAAAGACAGTGATGTTGATGTAGCTATTATTTCTTCAAAATTTGGTAAAGATAGACAAAAAGAACGGGTTCTACTCTTAAGAAAACGCAACAATAAGGCATTAATTATAGAACCTCATCCTTTCTCAGAAGATGAGTTTAAGGATGTTAGTTACAACCCTTTAGTGGCACAAATTAAAAAGCATGCGGTAAGAATTTCCCTTTTAGCTTTAATTATTTGCTAGACTTAACTTAAGATGCCAAAAATTACTCCTGGAATCTATCGGCACTTTAAGGGAAAGCTGTACAAAGTTATCGGTGTGGCCAGACACAGTGAGACATTAGAAGAGTTTGTTGTCTATCAGGCTCTTTACAACTCAAAAGAGTTTGGTAAAAATGCCCTCTGGATAAGACCTTTAAAGATGTTCTTAGAGGAAGTTGAAGTGAATGGAAGAAAGGTAAAAAGATTTGCAAAGATAAGAGAACAGTAGAGTATGGTGAGTACCAACAACAAAGTTAAAACCTATCTGCACCAACTTATTGCTGGGTTGAAAAAGTTAGCCAGTAAATCCTCGCCCGGT
>JALTFB010000071.1 GCA_027007615.1 Candidatus Shapirobacteria bacterium | reverse complement strand
ATCTCTTGGTGCCGCTGGACGATTTCCCGATTAAAGTCAAGCGCCTGGCCCACAGCCGCGGCCCCCTTTTGGATATGGCTAAGATGGAACAGCTGGCGCGGGATGAAATTAGCGCCTGGGTGCGGACAAATGTAGGAGAGGTTTATAAGGCGATTTTGGATTGGGCTCAAGAATACCGGCCGCAATTTGCCCGGGTTTTTGCCGCCAATCCCGATTATTCACGGGCGATTTTATCAATTGAAAAGGAGAGCCGCAAAGATATCTCGCGTTGGTCGGAGGCTGAGGATGTTTTTGGCTATTTTTATGATGAATTATACCGACCCTTGACAATTGATAATCTTGTTTCCGAGCGGGTGGACCAGCCGACAGCAGAGAAGATTTTAAGCGAATTCCGGCGGCGCTTCTCCGGACGGGAAACAGCCGAAGAATGGGCGCTAAAAATGCGCCAATTATCTCAGGGTTTAGGCTACGCCGAGCGGGCGGCTGATTGGCGCCGCCGCCCGGATAAATATCGGGGCCATATTGGCGATGTGGCCATGGTGGTGCGTTTGGCCTTAACGGCTAGGCGGCAAACGCCCAACCTTTATGCCATTGCCAAAATTATGGGTTGGCCGCGAATAGAACAGCGCCTGGGCCATTTTTTAAAGGCGGATAGTTAGGGAAAATTTCTGAGCAGACCGATGTAAGATTTGCCGGCTTTTAGTTACGGAGGCAAGATCTTTAAGGAATGGCTGAAGATTTTGCCAATCGCTATTTAGTCCGCGAATACTCAACTGGCTAAGGGGCAGGGAAAGGCTAAGCTGCCGGCGTGATTTAGTGGCGCGAACTTTTTCGATAATGGCTAGGGCTAATTCGGCGCCGCTCGCTTTGCTGGCTGCCAACCGGTAGTTGGTTTTAGGCCAGGGGGTAAGGTGGACGCTGGCAATTTTTTCATTTCTGGCGAAAAGGCCGCGGCCGGGGCGGCTCTCGAGCCGGCCCTTCTCCGGAGAGGCGATAAAGCTATGGTACATCTCTTCGCTGATATGGGGCAGGAACGGGGCAATCATTTTTAAAATGGCCAAATAGCCGTGGTAGAGAGTAAATTGCGCTGCTGTTTTGCCCCGGCCGTCAGGGCCGTAAACGCGCTCCTTGCTGATTTCCAGGTAGTTATCGCAAAAATTATGCCAAAAAAACTTTTCGAAAGCTATTAATGCTTGGTGGTAGCGGAACTTATCCAAATATTTTGCCATTAATTGGGCTGTTTGCTGGGCTTGGAAAAGAATCCATTGGTCAAAAGCCTCCAGTTGGGAAAACTTTAGCGCCGCCGGCTGGTAGTCGCCGCCCAAATTAAAAATGACAAATTTACCGGCGTGATAAAGTTTGGTGATAAGCCGCAGGCCTTGTTTTATCTCCTTTTCCTCAAAATAGGCGTCTAGCCCTAATGAGGCCCCGGTCATGGCGTAGCGGAGGGCGTCGGCGGAATAGCGGGCAATCAAATCTTCGGGGCGGTACTGTCCGCCGCCGGTTTTTTTGCTGATTTTTTCGCCTTTTTTAGCTAAGATATGGCCGGAAATCATTATATTTTTCCAGGGAGGGCGGCGGTGGTTAAGCAAACCCATGAGCAATGAATAGGTGGCCCAGGTGCGGATGATATCATGGCCCTGGGGGCGGAGAGCCAGGGGGTAAAGCTTGCCCCGTAAGGGGCCGTTGGCCGGATGCCGGTTGTTAATATCTGGTGTCAAGGCTGAGGTAAACCAGGTGTCGAGGACATTGCCGTCGGCTTGGAGCCAGTGGTTGCAATAGGGGCAGCGGCGCCGCTGTTGGCGGGGATCGATGGGCAATTCTTTGCTGTCAGGCAAAACAATCTTATGGCAATGGGGGCAATGGTAAACGGGAACGGGAATGCCAAAAAAACGCCCCCGGGAAATGCACCAATCCCACTTGAGCCCTTTAATCCAATCCTGGTAGCGGCGTTGCATCTTGGCCGGCTGCCAGTTTATCTTATCGCCGGCTCGGAGCATTTCTTGGCGGTGGGCCAAGATTTTGGCGAACCACTGGGGCTGGGGAATAATTTCAATCGGCGTAGAGCAGCGTTCGTGGACGCCAACGCTGTGACTGATGGCCTTTTCACCTTTAATGGCCCCTTTCTTTTTAAGTTTTTCTACCAAAATTTTCCGGGCTTCGCTAATGGTTTTACCGATAATTTCGGGGATTTTAGCGTTTTCATTGATGGTCCCGTCGTTGGCGATAATAATGTTTTCTTTTAAATGGTAAGTTTTTACCCAATAAACATCGGTGCTGTCGCCGTAAGTGCAGCACATAACTGCGCCGCTGCCTTTTTTGGGGTCGACTTTAGCGTTGGCGATGACTTTAACGCGGTCGCCCAGAGGGCTGGTGACGCTTTGGCCCTCGAGCCGGCGGTAACGTTTGTCATCGGGATGGACAAAGACGGCCACAATGGCCGGCAGCAATTCCGGGCGGGTGGTGGCGATGATAAGTTCTTTGCCGTTTTGGCGGCGGAAGGTCAGATTGTAAAAAACGCTTTTCCTTTCCCGGTCTTCAACCTCGGCCTGGGCAACTGAAGTCTGGCATTGGGGGCAATAAAGAACGGGGCTGTTTTGCCGATAAATTTCCCCTCGGCGGTAAAGCTTTAGAAAAGTTGCCTGCGACAGTTTTTGCACTTCGGGAGAAATGGTGAGATACTCGAGGTTTTCAGCCCAGCGGAAACCCAAGTGGCGGAAAAGGTTTTTGTAGCCGGGCTGGTATTGGGCAATAACTGTGGAACAGGCCTTGATAAAAGTTTTTAGTTTGGTTTGATGGGGATTAAGCCCGGTTTCTTTCTCGGTTAGCTTTTCGGTGGGCAGGCCGTTGTTGTCAAACCCCAGGGGGTAGCGGAGATTGAAACCGGCCATGCGCCGGTAAGCGGCGATAATTTCTGCTTGGGTATAAGAAAAAACATGGCCAAGGTGGAGCCGGCCGGAGATGGTTGGCGGCGGCGTGTCGATAGCATAAATTTTTCCTTTTGCTTTGGGATTAAAATGGAAAAATTTTTCTTTTTGCCAGTAGCTTTGCCAATAGTTTTCTCGCCGCTGGAATTGGTAGCTGCTCATAACCTATTATAACCCAATCTTAGCGCCCCAGGCGCCTTTCCCGGCGCTGGAATTCCTGGATGGCTTTGTCAAGCTCTTTTTCGGAAAAATCGGGCCAGAGCGTTTTGGTGAAGTAAAGTTCGGCATAGGAGAGCTGCCAGAGAAGGAAATTGGAAATTCTTATCTCGCCGCCGGTGCGGATAACCAGGTCGGGATCGGGCTGGCCGTTGGTATACAGGTAACGGGAAATTAATTTTTCGTTTACCTTTCCCGGGGGGACGCCGTCTTCGATTATGCGCTTGATTGCCCGGACTATTTCCGCCCGGCCGCCGTAGTTAAGGGCGATGTTGAATTTAAGCCGTTCGTGCTCCTTGACGATGTTAAGGATTTTTTCCAGCGCCTGGCGCACCTTGTTGGGAAAATCTTGGATATTGCCGAGGATGAAGACCTTGACGCCTTGCCGCTTATATTCTTTTGTCTTGCGGCGGACAGCCTCAATGAGGATGTTGAAAATGCCCCTGACCTCGGCTTTGGCCCGCTTGCGCCAATTTTCGGTAGAGAGAGCGTAAACGGTTAAGTGTTTTACGCCTATTTTTTGGCAGTGAGTTACAATGCGTTCCAGATTTTCCGCCCCGGCGCGGTGGCCTTGGGTGACGGGAAGATGGTGTTGGCGCGCCCAGCGGCGGTTGCCATCCATAATAATGGCAATATGTTGGGGAACGGATTTCGACTTAAACGTTTTGCGCATGAGATTAGTTTAACAAAAATGGCCGATAAATGTAAGGGATTGTTTTTATTGGTTTTGCGGTAGAGAGCTTTTTAGTTTATTATTAAGATGATGGATAAAATGCAAGCGGTGGTTCCCAATATTCCCGGCCCCGACCCGGAAGAATTAAGTCAAGAAAAACCTGTCGAGGCAGAGGCGCATTCTGGAACAAACGAGCCGAAACCCGCCGCCCAGCCACAAAATTTGCCGGAAAATTTGGCCGCAGCGGCGCCTGAAAAAAAGAGACCGGCCGGCGTGGTGACAGATAAACCCCTGGTTCCAAACCCTAACCAAGCCAACAGTTTGCCTCCCGATAAGCCTCTTGCCGGCGAACCTTTGGGGACAGGCGGGCCGCCGCCGAAAGGCAATTCATTTTTGGCGGCCTTTAAAGACCGTCTTCCCCTCATCGCCGCCGTTATTTTTTCACTTTTATTATTATCAACAGCGGCGCTATTTCTTTCCCGGCGAAGCCGGAAAACGAAACCCCAGAAAACCGTGGAATTAACATATTGGGGGCTGTGGGAACCCAGCGGCGTCATTAACGGGGCCATTGCCGATTTTGAAAAAAGCCATCCCAATATAAAAATAAAATTTAAACTGAATACCGCCGAAGATTACCAGGCGCGTTTGGAAAACAGCCTGGCGCGCAACCAGGGCCCCGATATTTTCCGCATCCATGTTACCTGGCTGCCGGTATTTGCCAATTTGCTGCAGCCGGTTCCCGCCAAGACAGCCCAAAAACTGGGGTTGGATAAAAATTATTTTGCCGTTATTCCCGAAAGCCTAAAGGTTAATGGCCAATACTACGCTTTGCCCCTGATGGTGGACAATCTGGCCCTTTTCTATAACCGTAAGATTCTCGCGGCGGCAAATTTAAAGCCGCCCCGGACTTGGT
>JALTFB010000070.1 GCA_027007615.1 Candidatus Shapirobacteria bacterium | reverse complement strand
CCTCTTAGGTTTTATTACGATTGGCGAAAGCATATTGATAGCATTACCGCCGACCTTGACGCATTTATTAAAAATAAAATACCCGATGATAAAAAAATTGTCCTCATCGGACATAGTCTCGGCGGCGTAGTTGCCCGCGCTTATTTGCAAAAATACGATCCCCAAGATCAGCGCATTGATAAAATTATTACCTTAGGCTCACCGCACCAAGGAGCCGTCCAGGCTTATGAAGCCTTAGCGGGAGGAAAAGCTTACGACCGTTTTACCTGGGTATCGGTGGGCAATGAAATTCTCATTGCCGCCCGCGGGCTTTTTTACAACACCCCGGCGGAAATGGTTAGAAAAGAAGCTTCGGGATTCCAAGATATCGTTCCTACGTTTGATTTCATTAAGCGTAATGGCCGCACCGTCAGCGCTGCCAAAGTTCACTTTGCTAATAATTTTTTGCCCTCGCTCAACCAATCTTTTGGTCAACATAACTATCCGATAGAATTCTTCGTCGGCGACCAAAAAGGTTTGCAAGTTTCTCGCTGGCTGCTATTGCGTTCACAGACGGCAAACGACCGTTTCTATAATCTTTGGCCCGATGGCTCGCCGCGGCGCATTGTAACCGCCCCGGGGGACGGAACCGTTCTGGCTAGCAGCGCCCATCTCAACGGCAACATCTATAAATTCAGCTTATCTCATCATGGATTGGCAGCCAACCACCAATCTATTGGCAAAATAATGAGCCTCTTGGGAATGTCCGGGCAAATAATCACCAACCCCATGATTCTCTCCCGCAATAATACCCTGATTTTCTTGGTAGGCTCGCCCGTGCAAACGCTTATCAGTGACGACCAGGGCCACCAATATGTTCCCGATAACCAAGGCTTTGTTATTATCCCCAATCCTCCCTCGGCGCATTTCACCGCCCATCTCGTCGGCACCGATTCCGGCACCGCCCATTTCTTAGTCGCCCGGCTTACCCCCAAAAAAGATTACCTTAATTATTACCGGATTCCCATTCAAACCGGTCGACAATATGACTACCATTTCCAAATAAATTTCAATAATCCCCAAACTTCTCCCCTGGCATCCACCAACGATATTCTCAATAATTGCCAAAATGAATTGCAATTATTGCGCCAAAATCATAATTCTCCCAATCTTACCAATGTTTCCCACGACCTTCAAAACGCCCTCGCATCCAATCACTTGAGGCAACATCAAAACATTCTCAATGCCCTTAACCATCTGTTTTCATTCCGCCGGGAAAATCTATCGCAGAACCAAACTGCCAGCCGGCCGGTTTTGACATGCCTCGGCCAAGCTTTAATCCGCAACAACCGGGATATTAACTACAGTTCTTCATCGGCGCAGCGCGATTACTATCATGCCCGCCGTTATTATTCCCTAATCAGCCGCCTTTTCCGCCTTCATCGCCGCCGCCGCCACAAAATAAAAAACCCCGCCATTTCAGACCTTTACCAAGCAAAAGAAAAATTGGTGGCCGCCCGCCAAAGCTATCGCCACCACCAATATTATCTTCTAGCCGCCAACAGCCAAATTGCCTCCCGCCTCCTCAAAGAAGCCCTGCGCAGTTACCGATAAACATCGTAGTGGGCCCGGATGGATTCGAACCATCGGCCTCTCGGATGTGAACCGAGTGCTCTAACCCCTGAGCCACGGGCCCTATGACTGTATTATACAAAAAATTTGCCCATTGACCATCAACAATAAAACGATTACACTTAAAAATAATGTTCAAAAAAATATTTGATTTCATTATCGATTCCCTGCAAGCTTTAGTTTTCGCCCTAGCGATTTTTGCTCTTACTTATTTTTTTATAGCTCAACCTAATAAAGTAAAGGGTCACTCCATGATGCCCAATTTTCATAATCGCGACCTCATTTTGACAGAAAAAATTTCCTATCGTTTTAACAACCCAAAACGCGGTGACGTCGTAATATTCAAAGCCCCCCCCAGCGAACCATGTTCTATCGACCAGTGCGAATATATCAAAAGAGTAATTGGCCTCCCTAACGAAACTATCAAGCTTGATAGTGGTCGTGTTTATATCAATGGGCGCCTTCTCAAAGAATCGTATTTAAAACCAACCGTGCAAACAAAACCCGAAAGCTTTCTAGGCGAAAACAAAGTTTTCCATATTCCTCCTCACAATTATATGCTTTTTGGCGATAATCGTCCCGGTTCGCGAGACTCGCGAGCCTTCGGTCCTATCAACAAAAGCAGAATTGTAGGTAAAGCATTTTTGCGCTATTGGCCCCTTTCGGCTGTCAGTTTTATCAAGCGCCCGCTTTACCAAGCGCCTTTTTAAGAAGATCTTGCAAACGGAAAAACAACTGGCGGCGGGGAATTTTGCCACGGACTCTAATATCTAAACGCAACATCGCCTTTGTTTGCTCAAGCTTAATCGTCGCTGTGGGTATAGCTAAAGCCAATTCCAGGTCTTTTTGGAGCTTTTTTAAAGACGAATAGCTAATCCCTTCGCCTATTTTTTCGCTTTGGCCTAATTTCATTTGCCGTACCAACTCTTCGGTTCGCCGCACCGAAGCCCGTTCTCGCAGGACTTGTTTATATGCCTCAATCATAGACCTTGTCTCTTCTAACCCCATTAAAGCTCGGGCATGGCCTTCACTAATTAAACCGCTGAGAAGGCCATCTTTTAAAGCGTCAGGCAAATTAAGAAGGCGAATGCTATTAATCACATAAGAAGAGCTTTTGCCTATTTTGCTGGCAATTTCACGAACTGAAAGCCCAAATTCATCACGTAGACGCTTAAGAGCCCTGGTTTTATCAAGAGGATTTAACCCCCGTCTTTGGACATCCTCAATTAAAACCATTTCTAACATCTGTTGGGGCGAGATTTCTCTAACTACTGCCGGAATTGTTTTTAAGCCCGCTAACTTAGCTGCCCGCCAACGCCGTTCTCCGGCAATAATTTGATAACCAGCCGGAGTAGCAGCAACCAAAATAGGCTCTAAAACACCCTGCATGGCAATTGACTTTTTCAATTCGCGCAACGACTGTTCGCTAATATTATCACGGGGGCGCAGAGGATTAGGCTGAAGAACATTAACCGGCAATTGCTGCACCTGATTTTGATTATTGGACATTCCTTTTAGAGCACGGCAACAATCTTTTTGCCTTGGCGTTGCCTAAAGTGAACGCGGCCCCGACGCATGGCAAAAATTGTGAAATCGCGCCCCATTTTGGTTCCTTCTCCAGCGAAAAATTTCATACCCACCTGGCGAACAATAATTTCTCCCGGGCCTATTAATTGCCCACCGTAACGCTTTACACCGCGGCGTCTGCCGGCTCGAGGACTGCCTTGGCTGGTTTTACCGGCCGATTTAGTTTTTGACATTTATTTTTGCTGCCTCTATTTTAATTACCTTAACTATTGTCTGGCGCGCGCGAAAACCCTTAGTGCGCCGGTAACGGGCCTTTGCCTTATAGGTGCTCACAGTTATCTTTTCTCCCTTTTTGTCTTTTTTCTCCACTGCTAATTTCACCTGATATTTTCGCGCCTGGTCGGATATGGCTAGTAATTCATCACCCCGATAAACAGCTAACACCTCCGCGGCGGGCGGTTTACCCGCCAAGAAATCTATCGTTAAAGCATCCCCCTCTTTGACAAAATGCTGGTGGCCTTTTAGGCTTATTATCGCACTTAACATTGCTTGTAATTATAACAGTTAGCTGAGAATAAAGGCAAGCGCCAAAAAGGTTGCCAATAACGAGGACCCTCCATAAGAGAAAAAAGGCAGAGGCAATCCTGTTACCGGCAAGAGTCCCAAATTCATCCCCAAATTGATGGTGAGCTGAACCCATAACTGAAAAAGCAAGAGAATTTTAATTTTGAAAAGCCAATGCTGGCGAGTATGGGAAATATAATTGGCTAAAAATAACAAGAGCATGGCGTAGGTTGCCAACAAGAGAACAACGCCACCTAATCCGGTTGCATTAGCCCAACTGGCAAAAGCAAAATCAGTGGTTCGTTCCGGCAAAAATTTCAACCGTTGTGATAAATTGGCAAATCCCTGACCGAAAAGCTGCCCCGAACCGATGGCAATTTTTGCTTGTAAGGTGTTATATCCCGCTCCCAACGGATCTCGGCCCGGATGAAGAAAAACGTTTAAGCGTTGACCCTGATAAGGCGATAGAAATTGTCCGGCTACCATAAAAGCGACCGCTCCTAAAATTAATAACCAGAAGCCAAACTTCAAAGGCCGGCGATTATTTAAAAACATAAGAATGATAGCTAAACTTAAAAATAACCCTGCGCTTCCCAAATCTGGTTCCCGCAAGAGAAGGAACACCACCGGCAAAGCAAGGATTAAAGGCAACCAAATCCACTTCTTCTGTGGGTTCGGCCATCTTTCGGTTAAAGAAGTTAAAGCAAAAATAAAAAAGGGTTTAATAATCTCCGATACTTGCAAAGACAGCCCTTCTACTAACAGCCATCGTCGCGCTCCGTGAATCGGCGGCGCTAAAAAGAGAGGCAGTGTTAATAATATGATAATTGCCAAATAGATAAAATAATCAAAATGCCGCCAATTAGACAATGAGGGTCGAAAATATAAAAATAAAGCTAAAAAACTAAAGCCTAAAAGCCAGTAGGCGAACTGGCGCCAAACGGAAGCTCCCAAATAATTCAAAGTCAACAAGCTTAATGCCGCTAAAATTAGCAATAGGGTGGCAAAAAATACATAGCGAGACAGGAAAGGCTGTTCTCTGGCCATTTAACTTCGCCGCAAAAAAGCAGGAATATCAAAGGCATCTTCTACCGATACTCCCAAATCGGCGTTTTCTTCAGCTAATTTCTTTATCATTTTATCGATTTTTTTTGCTTTCTTATTATCTTTCTTTTTCTCCGTTGGCAGTTCTTTTGCTTTTAAAGAAGATGTATCTGACGGCTCAATAAGGCGCCGCAGGCTTGCTTGTTCCTCGAACCCCGTAGCAATCAGCGTAAGTTTTATTTTATCTTTAAGTTGTTCGTCTATATAAGCCCCAAAGATAATATTGGCATCTCCGCCAATTTCCTGGCCAATTTGGTCTGCCAGCCAATGAATTTCATCCATTGTTAAGTCGGATCCTCCGGCCACATTGAAAAGCACGCCTCTTGCCCCCTTAATAGACATTTCTACCAAAGGGGACTCCAACGCCTCACGCAAAGCTTTCTCGGCCCGTTTCTCTCCACGGCCGATTCCCACTCCCAAAAGAGCGCTGCCGGCGCTCTTCATAATAGCCCTGATATCCGCAAAATCAACGTTAATAAACCCCGGAGTGGTAATAATTTCGGCAATACCCCTAACCGCTCGCGAAAGCACCGCGTCGGCAAGATTAAATGCTTCCACAAAAGTCATATTCTTGTCCATTTCCAGCAGTTTTTGGTTGGGAATTGTAATCAAAGCATCAGTTTTTTCTTTTAGATTTTTAATACCTTCTTCTGCCACCACCATTCGCTTTGCCCCTTCGAAATGGAAAGGTTTCGTTGCCACACCTACAGTTAAAATTTTTAAAGACTCTTTTGCTAACTGGGCAATTATCGGCGCCGCTCCCGTGCCTGTGCCACCACCCGCTCCCACGGCTACAAAAACCATATCGGCGCCGCTGAGAATCTGTTTTAATTTGTCACGCGATTCTTCCGCTGCTTTGGCGCCAATTTGCGGATTGCCGCCCGCCCCCAATCCCCTAGTCAATTTCTCGCCGATTTGAATTTTTATTTTTGCCGGAGAAGTCAAAAGCACCTGAGCGTCTGTATTAACGGCAATAAACTCCACGCCTTCGGTATTGCTGTCGCGAATCATCTGGTCAATCACATTCATTCCGGCGCCGCCAATGCCAATAACTTTTATTTTAGCTATCTGGGCCGGTAGCGGCTTTACTAACGCCATTATGGTAAAAGCGGCCGCAAAACAGATAATACTTTTTCCGCTGCTCCCTTCATATTGGCTCCGCGCAAAAAGTCAAAATTCGATTTCAAAGAAGAGCGGCTAGTTGAGGAGGTACCGTTCTTGATAGAATAATCTATTAAGCCGAGGGTCGTGCTATGGGTGGGAACGGTTATCTCATTGGCAATTCCCCCTAGCTGGCGAGGATAGCCAATCCGCGCTGGCAGCCCTATCACCCGCTGGCTAATAGCTTCCAAGTTGGGAAGCAAACTGCCTCCACCGGTAATCACTAACCCCACCGGTGTGGAGCTGGCAAGTTTAGCTTCTTGCAACACGTCGCGAATTAGCCGGCAAATCTCTTCTACGCGCGGTTTGATAATTCCATTCAAAGCCACTTCCCCATCAATTTCACGGCCTGGCAAGGCCTCAATCCCCGCTTCTGCTAAATTTATTTTCTTGTCCTCGCTTTTCGCAATATTATTAGAACCGCTTAAGTATATCTTTATTTTCTCCGCCTCTTCCAAAGGAATACGAAGCCCTATCGCTAAATCGTTCGTCACATTTACAGAGCCGATTGGAAGCACTTTAATGAAATTTGGCGATCCCTCAATAAACACGGTAATGCTGGTAGTCGTTCCGCCAATATCCAACAACACCACTCCCAATTCACGCTCTGTGGAAGTCAGAACCGCTTCAGCAGCGCCAAAACCGCTATAAACCATGGGTTCGGCTGTAATTCCCGTTTCACCCAAAGCTTTTTTTAAATTTTTCAAAGCTGCTGAAGACGCAACAATAATGCTGGCTATCACTTCTAGGCGCACTCCCGTCATGCGCAAAGGATCAACTATGCCATTTTGGCCATCCACAATAAATTGGCGAGGGATTACATGCAGGACTTCACTGGTCTCCGGCAAGGAAACCGCCTTGGCCGCTTCTAAAACCCTTTCCACATCAAAAGCGGTTACTTCTTTATTGGGTTCGGTAACGGCAACTACACCCGATGATTCCAAAGAACTAATATGGGGAGCGGACAAACCTATTACCGCTCGGCGAATAGGCACGCCAGCCATTCTTTCCGCAGCCTCAATACTGGAAACCAAACTGGCCGTTGCTTCTTCAATGTTTATGATTTGGCCGCGACGCATTCCTTGAGCGGGCGTCGCCGCTACCCCAATCACATTTACCTTTTCTTCCTTAGGGAAATGTTGGGCTACTAAAGTTGTTATTTTTGTAGTTCCGATGTCAACGATATTAATTATTTTTGAATACGACATGGGGGTTGGTTAAACTTAAATCAATTAACCGGACCCGTCTATTTTCCATTGTAACCTTTTTTAAAATGAGTTGCAAAACTGCCAGCTGAGACTTTATATCTTTATTTAGATCAAAAACAACAGTCATGTCTCCGGCCAGAACAAAGCTTACCTGGCTATGCCAAGAGAAAAACGGCCCTCCCAAAATGTCTAGTTTCAGGCCAATCAATCGGCGGCTTAAAAAATCCGCTTTTTGTTGTAAAGAAGGATAGGGGTTTAAAAAGTGGATTTGCCGCTGTCGCTGCTGCCAAAGGTAATATAGGCTTACCAACAATAAGCCTAATAGCAAAAATGCGCCCCACTTAAGCTTTTTCATTTTAAGCGGCTGTCGATTCTACCAAATCAGCAAATTGCTGCCGACTCTTAGCCAAATTTCTGCGTGCCTGCTTCAGCGCTTCGCCATTTCGTGCCCTATTGTGAACAAATCTAAGATCTTTTACCAATAAATGCGGTAATTGCTGCTGCTCTACGATTTGCGCCGGCCCTAATTTCGTCAACCATTGAGCATTTTTCCGTTGTTCATCGCCGGCGGAATTAGGCAGGGGCACTAAAATGCTAGGCGTTTGCCACCAAGCCAATTCGGAAACAATATTAGCGCCGGCGCGCGATATTATCAATTTGGCCCGCGATAAGAGCCAACCGACCTCGTTGCCATTGAACGTAGCCAAGGGAAAATAACGTGACCGCTGCCGAGGAGGCAGCGATTGGCGAATATATTGAAATTTTTTAAATTGCAATTCTCCTGTTTGATGGACTAAATAATAAAGTTTGAGTAATTTTTGTAAATTAGCGGCGACGAAATCATTTAGAGACACAGAACCTGTTTTGCCTCCGGTAACATAAAGCAATTTCCGTTTATTCAAAGAGCGCAATGGTAATCTTATCTGTTTAATATCCGGGTGCATAACCTCCGGACGCAGTATATTGCCAATCATCTTGGGCTTATAAGCTGCCAGTTCTTCCTCCAAAGAGGGAAAAGCTACAGCGACTTTTGCCGCCAACGGCAAACAAAAACGGTTAGCCAATCCCAATACCGCTGTTTGCTCGTGAATTACAATGGGAATGTGCAAAAACCAGGCGGCTGCTACTACCGGTGGAGCCAAATAGCCACCAAAACCAACTACCACCCGAGGGCGAATTTTTATCAAAGATAAAAGGCTTTTTAAGAAACCTCTCGTTAATAAAAAACCATATTTTATTTGGGACCATGAAAAATTTCTTGGCCAACTGGCCGCCTTAATTGGGACAAAATGAACGTTTTGCTGGCAACGTAAAGTTTGGAATTCATAAGAAGGAATCTTTGCTATTTGCAAGGAAGTGTATTTCGTTCCAAAGAAATACACACGCCAACCTCGAGTTTGCAGCTCCGCCGTCAAAGCTAGAGCTGGAGTAGAATGTCCACCAATAACAACTGCCCGTTTTTTCTTCATTTTTATTCTTTCAAAAGAGAAAAAAATAAGCCAAATGCTAGCAACAACATCACCAGCGCTGAACCGCCGTAAGAAATAAGCGGGAAAGGTACGCCTGTAAAAGGCAAAAGGACTGCTATGGCCGAGGCGTTCAAAAAACCTTGGCCTCCGACCCAGGCTGCTAAACCAGCCCCGAAATGCCTCGCTAAAATTGATCCCCTATGGGCACTTGCCGCTAAAATTAAAATCGCCAGTCCGCCCAAAATTGCCAATAGCGATACCAAACCCACGAAACCTGTTTCCTCGCCAATTATCGCCAGAATCGAATCGGTGGTCACCTGAGGCAAAGAGCGATATTTTTGGCGTGATTCCCCTAAGCCTTTGCCCAACCATCCTCCTTGATGTAAAGTCAGAACCAACTGGTAAGCGTGATAAGAGCGGTCTAAAGGATCATAAAAAGGGTTTGTAAACGCCATAATCCGCTGGCGCCGATAGGGGGAAACCGCAATAAAAGCAGATCCTAAAATAACAGCTATTAAAAATAGCGCTATTATTGAACGCACGCTGGCGCCGGAGATAAAATAAATTGCCATGCTTATCATGGCAATAATAATGCTTGTTCCCAAATCGGGTTCTAGAGCAACTAATAAAATTGATGGCGCTGAAATTAGCAAAAAAATTGCCGGCCGGCGCTTTGCCGGATCTATCAAAAGACATGACAAATAAAGCAGAATGGCGAATTTACTGAATTCCGCCGGTTGAAAAACAAATGGGCCCGCAACTAGCCAACGGTGAGCACCCCAAATTTGTCGGCCTATGCCGGGCACAAGAACCAAACCTAAAAAAACTAAGCTTAATAAATATACGGCAAATGCTATCTTGCGCCAAAAAGAAAAGGGCAACTTAGCCGCCAGCAACAACCCCATCAAACCGGCAAAAGACCAGAGAAGTTGCTTTTTTACAAAATAAAATGAATCTTGAAAATGAAGGCGCGCTTCAGCCAGAGAAACATCACCGATAAAAAAGATGCCCACCAACCATAAAAGCAAGAGGAATATGAGAACCCAACGCCGATAATTAAAAGACCGCTTGCTCATTGCACGCGTTGCCTAAAAAACTTTAACCATTGCCAGTATTTAACGTTTATCCTTATCCTATTCCCGCTGGTTTGCACCATTGCTTCTGGAGCGGAAATTTTAAAAAGTTCCTGATGAAAATTAATTTTTTCACCCGCGGCCGGCCCGATAAAAGTAACTGATCCTTTTCGGGGCAGAAATTCTCGGGAATTTATTTCCCCATTGGTATTATAATTACCGCTCGCCGGCGGCTCATTTACCACAAATTTGCCCATTTGCCGCTGCCTTTGGACGATCTCGCCACCGACTAACGATAACGGTTGTCCTCCGGGCGGCAAATGAAAATTTAAAAAAGCTTGATAATGGTAGGCCAGCAAAGGTGAAGCTTGGGCTTTTAATTCCATTAATGTGTAAAATGCCGCCGATGCTGTCAGCCGAGGGTTTAATTCTTGCAAGTAAACCAAACCATTCTTGCCAACCAAAAAATCAAGCCCAAAGAATCCCCGAAAATTTTCCCGCGCCAATAGGCTGCCTACCTTGCGGGTAATAATAAATATTTGTTCCTTAACGGCATGGTCGAAATCTTCCTGCCACACCCGACCGCAGGTGGCCATTTCTTTTCCTAAGCCGCAAAGGGATCTCTGCCCGGTGAGTTGCCATGCCGGAAAACTTTGCAAAACCTGCCCCCCGATCGTTACTACAGCATTATTGGTAACTGTTAGGCCGTCAATAAACTTTGTAATCTTTACCCTTTTCTTGGGCATTTTATGTTGCAATTGATTAAATTGTTTGGCTGTTTTGACCAAAAAAGTTGTACGTCCGGCCCAACCCTGCCTAAGCTGCAAAACAAAAGGGCCACGTAATCGTTTAACTAATTGTTTATAGTTTAATTTTCCCAGTTCTGCTGTCAACCCGGCAATCGCAAAGGGCCATTTTTGTTTTTTCAATAATTGCCAAAAATAGATTTTGTCTTCCAATTTATGGGCTAGAGCCGCCGGATTGCCCACACCAAACCAGTGTTTTTTCGCCAAAATCATGTCTATTTTTAAACTTGGCTTAAAATAAGCCACTCGCGGCTGTCGGCTGTTAGCATGATGGTTGATAAAATTTTGGACCAAAGGATGCGCCAAAAGGTGGCCGCTATTGCGAGGAACCCTTTCGTGCTTTCCCAGTTTGTCGCTTAGGCTGAAGATACGTTTTCGAAAAGGAAGGTTTTCCATAGCGGGATGGTAATGATAAACAACCAAATGATAGTTGGGGAAAAGCCAAAAACCCGGTAGGCCTTGATAAAAATCCATACTTAAATAATAAATAGGCTCTCTGAAATTAATCATGATAATATCGCCCCGTTAATAGACAAACAGCCTTCCGAAACGTATCGGTGGCCTTTATTTGCCAAGCTGCCGCCAATGCTGCCGCCCCCTCAAAAGATGTTTTTAAATCTTGTGCTTCTAGCCATCGCCAAGCTTGGTATATTTCTTTATTAGATACCACTACCCCATTGCCGTAATCGCCTATTAATTTTAATATTTCTTGCTTCCGAGGAATATATTTAGCCACCAATGCTGTTGTTAAAACATTTTGTTCATGATGCTCATTTATTTTTACAAAGTGCCGAGCTAAAGGACAATGCGCGGCCGGCTGTACCAGAAAAAAACGGGGCTTTCCCCTTTTCTGCCTCCAAAAATCAGCTACCCCCAAAAGAGTGGTCCCGCTGCTTACCGGAAAAAAAATCGCTTCCACATCGGCTAACTGTTGATAAATTTCTTGACCTAATCGCCGAAAGCCCCGGCGGGCCGGCTGGCTGGTTGACTGGCGAAGGTGAGCCAATTGGCGTTCGCGGGCAAAGCGCAGGCTATCGCTTAAAGCCCGCGAGGACTCAATTACGTTGGCGCCCAGAAAGAGCAGTTCTTTTCTTTTTCCAGAAGACAATCGGGGACTGACAAAAACCGTTACCTTCAATTCCAATTGTTTTCCCCAATAGGCAGCGCTTATGCCTGCGTTGCCAGATGAACTTATCACCACCTCTTTAGTTCCGGCAGGCAAATTTTTTAACTGAAAAACCATGGCTCTGTCTTTGACGGATCCCGATGGATTTAAATCTTCACGCTTAAAATAAAGCCCTTTTCTAAAAGTTAGCGGCGTCGGCTTGATTTTAAGTATAGCCATTGTTAAAATGTTATGTTATTACCATTTATTATAACTTAGATCAATGAAAAAAGTTATCAAATGCCCTGATTGTCAGCACTCTATTAAAATTGACTCAAATACATTAGAGGTGGGCGATATTGTCGAATGTCAATATTGTGGCACGGAATTGGAAATTCAATCGCTAGAGCCGCTAAAAACCTCTATTGTCGAAGAAGAAAAATAACCAATTAGGCAAAAGAAAGCCAAAGTCCCAAAAGCGCAAAAAAAATACCAATAATCCAAGCGCGCATGACTATTTTTGTTTCCGGCCAGCCTCGATATTGGAACCAAAGGTGAAGAGGAGCGACGGGAAACAATTTGCGATGGCGCCAATGCTTACTCAATATTTGCAAGAGACTCGATAACCCTTCTAAATTGAAAATCATGCCAATTATTAACATTGCCACTACCTTTCCCATTAATAGGCCAATAACTGCTAGCGTCGCTCCAAAAGCCAATGCGCCGATATCCCCCAACGTTAATCGAGCCGGAAAAATATTGAAATAAAGAAAAGCCATTACCGCTCCTATCCATAGGGCTACAAATATGCCCAAGAAAGTATCAAAAGCCTGATAAGAAATAATCCAAAAGGCAAAGAGAAAGATGAGCAATAAACCGCTAGAAAGGCCGTCTAACCCATCAGTAATGTTAAAGGCGTTGGCCAACCAAACGATCAACGTTGCTGCCAGTGGTATATAAGTATAACCAAGCTGCAAAGAATGATAAAAGGGAAGATAAATAAAATTTATGCCCAAGTTAAAATAAAGCATGGCGGCAATAATAAAGGCTAGAGCCCATTGTAAAATAAATTTATACCTCATTCGCATGCCGAAAAAACCGGTTTTAGAAAAACCAAAAAATTTCATAATATCATCGTAAAGCCCCAAAGCGCCAAAAGATATCATGGTGAAAAAAACCACATTTGTTTCGTCAACTAGGGGATAAGCCATTTTAAATCCCTGATGGTGGTAAAATTTTAAAATAGGCAATAAGACAAACTGAAAGCTAAGAATAGAAATCACGATTAATAATCCTCCCCCAACAGGAGTGCCCGCTTTGCCGGCATGGAAACGATCAAAAATCTTAGCTCGTTTATTTTGAAAATCTTTGGTTATTTGCTTTTGGCGAATAAAACGCCAACGGTAAAGAAGGTTAATAAAAGGGATAAAAAGAAAACTATTGAACAAAAAAGAAAAAAGGAGCAGACCCAGATAAATGAATCCCATAAACCAGTATATCACTATTTGTCTAGTAAAAAAGGGCAAGAAACGCAAGGCTTATAACGATGGCAACTGGATCGGCGGCAGCTAACTCGCTGGCCTTTAAGAATATAATTAAAACGCTCCAAATGTCGCAATAAAGAGCCTTTGAGATAAAATAAATCCCCTTTTTGCGCTTTGGCTTGGCGTTGGAATTGCTCGGCGGCGGTAACCGGATCGGCTGCCCAAATTATTTTTGTAATTCCATTTTTTATTTCTGCCGCTGCCAACCGCATTAGCGGCCCGATTGCCACCAAAATATCAGGCTTTAACCGGTCAAGCTGCCGCCCTAGATTCCGATGTTCTTCCGAAGCATAACGTCCCAATTCTCCCATCTCCCCCATTACTATTACAAGCCTGCTTTGTTTTCCGCGTAAAGCCACTGCCACCGCCAAGCCGGCTTTAGCCGAAGCGGGGTTCGAGCGCAAACTATCATTCAACAGCCAGCTTCCATTGATAAATTTTTCCAAGGATAACCGACCGCTAAGGGGCTTCATTCCCCTGGCTGCTTTCTCTAAGGCTTTTAAGGGCAAATCTCTTGCCTCCGCTAGAGCAAAAGCCGCCAAGAAAGATTGGCCAAAGTGCCTGCCCAAAAGCCGGGTTTTTATATTCAATACGGCGCCGCTTGGTCGGCTGCGCAAGCGGAAATATGTGCCGCGAAAAGTTACCCTAGAATTTTCTAAATAATATTGGCCGCGCCGCTTATCCAGGGAAAAACTTAGCTTTTGCCCCTTATGAGATCTTGCGGCCCGGCGGACATAATCATCGTCAGCATTATAAATTAAAAGCCCATCCGCGCCCAAACTTTTAACTAATTTGCTTTTTTCCGCTAGGATTTGTTTCTTGCTTCCCAAAAGTCCCGGCTCCGCATGAACCGGAGTTATCCCCATAAAAACCACAACCGTAGGCTTTATTAAGTCCAAGTGGAAATCCATTTCCCCACGATGGTCGATGCCTGTTTCTAATACCAGCCATTTTTGCTTCCGCCAACGCAACAAGGTTTGGGGCAAATTATAAATGGTATCTAAATTCCTATCCGTCGCCAAGGTTGGGCTTATTCTGCCTAAAAATTGTTCCAAAACATAGGCTGTTGACGTTTTTCCATAGCTGCCGGTTATCATAATAATATCTCGGGCGCGGTGCCAACGGGCCCAAACTTTGGCCAGTTGTCTTCGGCCCAGATGATATATTTTTTTACCCCCGGGAAGATGGTAAAAGTTCAATTGTTGCCGCCGCCAGTTCAATTTCATTTTTGCACTCTCATTATTTTCCCGCCCAATTGCTGTAAGCGGCCGGCCAAATTTTCATAACCGCGGTCAATTTTTTCCGCTTGGTGAAGAATGCTCTTCCCTTCCGCCATTAATGCCGCCAACGTTAATGTTGCTCCGGCTCGGATATCGTTAATTTCCATTTCCTGGCCTTCGAGATGGCTGGGACCAAAAACATGGAGGCCATGAAAAAATTCCGGCCGATCGTCCTCCAAATTGAAATTATAATAATCGCCGGGATTTTTTACTTGCGGTTGGAAAAATTTAGCTTTGGCGCCCATCTTTTGCAGCGCAGAAACAAATTGAAACCGGGATGGGAATATCCTCTCAATAATTGCACTTTTGCCCCACGCTTGGGTCATCAATACCGTCCAAAGGGCCTGCCAATCAGTCATAAAACCGGGATAGGGAGAAGTTTCCATGCTGGTAGGCTTTAGCTTTTCTCGAAAAGCAACTTTCATTTCATTAACTCCGATTTCCAAATGGGCGCCGATTTGCCGCAGTTTTTCTATAAAGGCGTAAAGGTGGTTGGGATTAATATTAAAAATATCCACCTCGCCTTTAGTCCCCAAGGCCGCGCAGGCAAAAGTTACCGCCTCATTCCTGTCCGGTATCACGATATGTTCCACCCCTTTTAATGTTTTCACTCCCCGCACCCTGAT
>JALTFB010000069.1 GCA_027007615.1 Candidatus Shapirobacteria bacterium | reverse complement strand
GCTTGGAACTTGGTATTCACCCCGTCATCCTGATTTTTCCCGACGGATAGTCTACTCTCACCCTGTCATCCTGAACTCGTTTCAGGATCTTCAGTGGGTAGTGTATCAACAATAATAATAAGCCATCCGCTGAAGATGCTGAAAAAATTTCAGCATGACAGATAAAAAAAGAAACATTCTTATGAATAATTGTCATCCTGATTTTTCCCGACATCCGCCTTCGCCCACAGGCTTGGCGAGGACGAGTGGAGCTGATGCTGGTGACTCTAGCAATTGCCTATTCCACTGAAGATGCTGAGCTAAACTCAGCATGACGTGAAGAAAAATGTCATCCTGATTTTTCCCGACGGATAGTCGGGGAAAGTTCAGGATCTTCAGTGGGTAGCGTATCAACAATAATAATAAGCCACCCGCTGAAGATGCTGAAAAAATTTCAGCATGACAGAAGGAGGCCTTTGATTGGAATTTGGAATTTTTTCCTAGCTCCTAGTTCCTGGCTCCTAGCTCCTAGCTCCTAGCTCTTAGGAGTTCGGCATGGCGGGAAATGATATGTTATAGTTAATTAGGATGATTAAGGGTGTTGCTAAAGGGTTGGGAGGAGTTTTACACGATGCGGCCAAGCAGAGCGGGGAAGCGGCGGTGGATATTGCCAATGAAGCGGTCCAGCAGGTAGTCGGCGGCCAGCCTCAGCAACTGGCAGTTTCTCCCAAATCTCCCGCTCCTGTTGAGTCCGGTCGTGACCAAAAAGAAATCGCTTCCCTTAGGAAACAACTAAAGCCGAAAAGCCCTGAATCGGCTCCGTCACTGCCGCCGGCTGCCAATTTAGAGCAGAAGATAGCCCAGGCGCGGCAAGAGCGGCAGCAGCGTGATGAAGATTGGGAAAAGAATGTTTTGGAGCAAATGAAACAACTGCGCCAGCAGCAAGAGGAAGAAGTGGCGGAGGAGGCTGGCGATATAATGCCCGCCGGCAAAAAGAAGCGCGGCATGGCTCCTTGGGCGGTCAAAGGCCGGCAGGGGACGCGAGAAACTAAAGCCAAAAAGGGCGGATGAAAGTAAATATTTACAATACCATGAGCCGGAAACGGGAAGAATTCCGGCCGTTAAAATCCGATTATGTTCGCATTTATGATTGCGGCCCCACCGTTTACGGCTATGCCCATATCGGCAATATGTGGCGTTATTTGGCCTCCGATTTTTTGCGGCGGATTTTGGAATATAACGGTTATCGGGTCAAGCAGGTGATGAATATCACCGATGTGGGCCATTTGACCGAAGACGATTTGCTGGCCGCTGATACCGGTGAAGACAAAATGGAAGTAACCGCCCGCCGCGAAAAGAAAACGCCCCTGCAAGTTGCCGCTTACTATACCAAGGCTTATTTTCGCGACCGCCGCGCCCTTAATATTTTTGATCCCAGCGTAACTTGCAAGGCTACGGAACATATTCCCCAAATGATTAAAATTATCCAAGGATTGGAGAAAAAGGGCTATGCTTACCGGCTGCCGGACAGGATTTGCTATGACGTGCAAAAGTTCAAAAGCTACGGCCAATTATCGGGAACTAATGTGGAGAAATTGAAAATGGGCGCCCGGCTGGAGCCGATTAAAGGCAAGAAAAATCCCTATGATTTTTCGCTTTGGGTGATAGATTCGCATCATTTGATGAAATGGCCGTCGCCTTGGGGCGTGGGCTACCCGGGTTGGCATATCGAGTGCTCGGCGATGAGTATGGAATATCTGGGGCCGCAGTTGGATATCCACTCCGGCGGCGAGGATAATATTTTTCCCCACCATGAGAATGAAATCGCCCAGTCGGAAGCCTATACTGGCAAGCGATTTGTCCGCTATTGGTTCCATGTCCGCCACAATCTGGTGAATGGCCAAAAGATGAGCAAGTCCAAGGGAAATTTTTACCAATTAGATGATTTGGAGAAAAGGGGCTACGAACCGCTGGCCTACCGATATTTATGTTTGACCAACCACTACCGCAAGCCGTTGAATTTTACCTTTCCGGCCTTGAAGGCGTCCCAAAAAGCGCTGATGAAATTGCGGCTTTTGGTTTGGCAATGGCGCCGGGAAACCAAGCCGGCAGAGAAATTATCGGCGGCGGCCAAGGAATGGCAATCTAAATTTTTGCGGGCCGTTAATAATGACGTGGGTACCCCCCAGGGCTTGGCGGTTGCCTGGAAAGTGGCCGACAGCGGCTTGCCGGCGGCAATGAAACTGGCGCTGATTTTGGATTTTGATCGGGTTTTAGGCCTGAAGTTGGCGGAGTGGAAGTTGAAAGTGCCGCTGAAAATTAGAAAGCTGGCGGCGGAGCGGGAAAAATTGCGCCGCCGGGGCAAATATCAGGAGGCGGATAAATTGCGATTGGAAATAAAAAAAGCGGGCTGGCAAGTTCAGGATGGGTCCAACGGCGCAGTGGTTTTGCCGCGCTCTAAGTTCTAAGCTCTAAGTTCCAAGTTCCAAGCACCAAGTATCCAAACAATTTCCAAATTCCAAATTATAAAAAAGACCTTATCCGTCATGCTGATCTTGCCGAAGGCAAGGTTCAGCATCTTCAGTGGAATAAGCAATTGCTAGAGTCGCCAGCATCAGCTCCACTCGTCCTCGCTAAACGCTGCGGGCGAGTGCCCTCTGATGTTTGGCTCCTCGCACCAAGAAACAAACAAATCCTAAACTCTAAATCCAAAATCCGAAACAATATCAAAACTCAAATGACCAAAATCCAAAACACTTATTTGAAATAAATTCCAAATATTAAAACAAATAGTTTTGAATTTTAGAATTTGGAAAATTGGAATTTGTTTGGGATTTGGAATTTGGGATTTGGTTATTTTCTTCCTAGTTCCTAGTTCCCAGTTCCTAGTTCCCGTTGTTAGTTGATTGTTATTGTCTGGCATCTCCCGGTGTTGAGGAATTGCCGGCAAGTTGTTTGTTGTTTGTTGATTGTTGTTAGTTATTGTTTGACATCTCCTTGACCTCATTGATAAGAGCCCGTATAATTAAAAAGCAATGGAAGAGAAGAATTACGAATTGGTGGTTGTCGTTCCGGTGATAGCCAGCAAAGATGAGAAGAAAATTAAAGATGCCGTTAAGGCGGCTTTGGTAAAAGACGGCGCTAAGAAAGTAAAAATAGAAACGTGGGGAGTTAAGGAATTTGCCTATCCTATCGAAAAATCAAGCAAGGGCGCTTATTGGATATATTCTTTCGCCGCCGCTTCTTTTTCAACTGACAACCTAAACATTTTCCTTAATCGCGAGAAGCAAATTTACCGTTATTTATTATTACGGAAATAGGAGGCAGCATGGCGAATCGTTCCCTTAACCAGGTGATGCTGATTGGAAATCTTACCCGTGATCCGGAGTTACGTTATACTCCGAGCGGGACAGCGGTAATTACTTTTGCAGTGGCGACTAACCGGCGCTGGAAGACGCAAACAGGAGAGTTTAAAGATGAGGCCCAATTCCACCGTATTGTCGCCTGGACTAAATTAGCCGAACTTTTGGCACAATTGCTGATGAAAGGCACTCGTGTTTTTGTTGAGGGCCGTTTACAGTATCGCAAGTGGGCTGGTCAAGACGGAGTTGAACGGCAGACGACAGAGATTGTTGCCAGCGATGTGATTGTTTTGGGCCGCGGTAAGGCGCCGAGCGGGGAAGGGACCGATATCCGGCCGGCGGACGTGGAAGCGGCGGCAGCGCCAATCACCACCAACGATGAGGCCGGTGCCGTTAAGAATAAGCCAGCCGCTGTTGGCAAAGCGGCTGCGCCGGAAGCAAAAACAGGGGCCGGGGCGGTCAAGGCCAAGGCTGAAATTGAGGTAAAACCGGAAGCGGCGGCTGATGATGATAAGACCGCAGCCGACGACAAAGAGCCGGCGGTTAAAAAAAGAGATAAGGATGAGATGCCATTTTGAAGATGAAACGCCGTAAAGCCAGGGTTAAGCGACCCACACCACCGAAGTGTTCTTTTTGCCAAACCGGCAGGAAGCCGGAGTGGCGGGAATACCAGAAATTAAGCGAATATCTCTCGCCGCGGGGCCGCATTCTGCCGCGGTCGATTACCGGTTTATGCGCCAAACACCAGCGGGCGCTGACAACCGCCATAAAAAGGGCCCGCCATTTGGGGCTTCTACCGTTCGCGGTAGTGGCGCGGTGAAAAAGGGCCAGTCGTACACCCCGGTTCCTTCCTTATGGGTTTTGAAATTTAACCATCGGCAGTTTACGCCGCTGGTTAAAAAGGGGGATAAGATTAAACCCGGCCAAATCATTGGTTTGCAACGCCGCAAAATTAAAACATCTCTTAATCTCGCCCGCCGGCTGAAGGTTGATCCGGTGAAAGTGAGGGCCTATCTTTTGCTGGCTCCGGGGGCGGTGGTGGCCAGGGGAGAAATATTGGCGCGCAAAAAGTCGCTTTTGGGGTCGGAATTTGCGGTAACATCGCCGCAAGATGGGCAATTTAGATTGTTATCCAAACGTGCCGGTTGGGTGTCAATTGTTCGCTTGAAGAAAGAAAAAGTGCCGGCCTTGTTGAGCGGTGAAGTGACAGCGGTCCATGATGATAAGCTCACGATTCGTTTTGTGGCCCGGGTATTTCCCGGTAAGACCGATTACCGCCGCCAGCAATGGGGAGAACTGATGGCGCTGGCTGAGGGAGACATTTTTGCTTTGCAAAAGCCGGACAGGCCGGTTTTTCTTTTATTGTCTCGGCCGACTCTGGCTTTAGCAATTAAAGCGCGGGCATTGGGAGTGAAGGCGATTATCAGCCCCAACCAATTTCCAAATTGCCCCTTGCCAAATTTTATTGCCGCCGACTATAATGCTTTATTGGCATTAGCGGGCCAGCCGGCTCTTTTGGACGGCCGCCAACAGCGTTTATTGGTTTGCCAAGAAGAGAAAAATTGAATAAGGAATCCGGCCGCCATTATCATTTCCGCAATTTATTGTTAGCGCTATTTTTTTTCCTGTTGGGCGCGGGCATAAACCAGCGTTGGCATTGGCCGGGGCGCTGGGTGGTCAGATCGCCGGCGCTGCCCCCATCGGCTCCGCGGGCGAATATGAGCCTTTTTTGGCAGGTTTGGGGTTTATTGGAAAATAAATATTTCAACAGTAAAGCTCTCAATCCGCAAAAAATGGTCTACGGGGCGATTGAGGGAATGGTCGCCTCGTTGGGCGATCCCTATACCGTGTTTCTTCCGCCGGAAGAAAATAAGCTGACCAACCAAGATTTGGACGGGAAGTTTGGCGGGGTGGGAATCCAATTGGGTTTTCGGGACCATTATTTGGCAGTGATTACTCCTTTAAGGGGCACGCCGGCCGAAAAAGCGGGCATCCGGGCCGGAGACATTATTGTTAAGGTTATTGATACCAAGAAAAAATTAAGCAAAACAACGGAGGGAATCTCCTTGCCTCAGGCGGTAAAGTGGATTAGGGGGCCGATTGGCAGCCCGGTCAGCTTGGTGGTTCGCCATCCCGGACAGGACAAAAACACGACTATCAGGATTATTCGGGGGCAGATTACGGTACCCACGGTCGTTTGGCGGCAAATGGATTTCCATGGCAAAAAAGTTGCTTATGTGCGCGTCTATCGTTTTTCGCAAATTTTGGAAAAGCAATGGCAAGAATGGCTTTTGGATGAGGGGCGCTGGCAAAATAATCCCCAGTTCGCCGGAATAGTTTTAGATTTGCGCAATAATCCCGGCGGCTATCTTAGCGGGGCGGTTTATTTGGCAAGCGAATTTTTGCCCCGAGGCATTGTGGTTGAACAAGAAAATGCCCATGGAGATAAGAAAATTTATAGGGTGGATGGACGCGGCCGGCTTTATAAAACGCCACTGGTGGTTTTGGTGAATAGGGGCTCTGCCTCGGCGGCGGAAATTTTGGCGGGAGCGTTGCAGGCGCATCATCGGGCGGTGTTGGTGGGCGAGAAAACTTTTGGCAAAGGGACGGTCCAGGAACCGGAGACATTGCCGGGCCGGGCCGGTTTGCATATTACCATTGCCCGTTGGCTTTTGCCCGATGGGCGGTCGATAAATAAGAAGGGCATTGAGCCGGATGTCAAAGTGAAGGGGGAAGTAAAAGAAGCGGTGATGGGCACGGACAAAGATGCGGTTTTCTTGAAGGCGATGGAAAAACTGTTAAAAGAGTAAGAATAACTGTTGCATTTGTGGCGATTTTGTCTATAATGAAAAGGCAATGAGGCTTAAAACATTTTTAATCGGTTTTGCGGCGGGAACAGTTTTCCTTTTTGCCGTTTTTGCCGGAGGCTGGCTGGAGCGCTATTACCATTTGCCAATTTTAGACCGCTTGGGCCGCCGGCCGCAAAATTCGCCGACAATAGTGCAGAGAGAAATTGTTAACGAGGAGTCGGTGGTTACCAAAGTAGCTGCTGAAGCGGCGCCATCGGTGGTTACGGTCAGCATCACCAAACAGCAAATCTCCTTTGGCAATTTGGGCATCTCGCCGCTTGACCCGTTTGGATTTTTCCGCGCCCAGCCTACCAAAAAGAAAATACAGCAAGACATTGGCACCGGTTTTGTGGTTGATGCCAAGGGGCTGGTTATTACCAACAAGCATGTGGTTGCCGACACTAACGCCCAATATCGGGTTATTACCAAAAAGAATAAGATTTATCCGGTAAAAGCTATTTACCGCGATCCCACCAATGATCTGGCAATTTTGAAAATCGATGCCAATTTGCCCCCTTTGCGTTTAGGCAATTCTGATAATCTCAAGGTGGGCCAGTTGGCAATTGCCATCGGCACCGCTTTGGGAAAATTCCGCCAGACGGTAACGGTGGGAGTGATTTCCGGATTGGGGCGGGGGATTATGGCTGGCTCGCCGTTGCAAGGATTTGTGGAAAGGCTTGATAATGTTATCCAAACCGACGCGGCCATTAATCCCGGCAATTCCGGCGGGCCGCTGCTGAACTCCTCGGGCCAGGTGATGGGCATAAATGTTGCCGTGGCCCAAAGCGCCCAAAATATTGGCTTTGCCATTCCCATAAATGTGGTCAAAGCGGCCTTGAAGGATTTCAAGACGACCGGCGAATTCCAACGGCCATTCCTGGGAGTTCGTTACCAAATGATTTCCCGCCAGGCGGCTCTTCTAAACGACGTGCCTCAGGGAGCTTATGTTCGGGCGGTTATTGCCAATTCTCCGGCCGATAAGGCGGGTATTAAGCCCGGCGATATTTTGGTTAAGTTTGCCGGCCAGAGGTTGGATAGCAATAATAAGCTGGCGAAGCTGGTTAATCGCATGAAAGTCGGCCAGGTGGTAGCGGTGCAAATTTGGCGCAATGGCAAGATGCGGAATCTAAAAGTAAAATTGGAGGTGCGGGGCATAAAGTGAAACGCAGCCCTTGGGAAGGTTGACTTTACGGCTGAGGCTGGTTATTATAAGCTAAAATGAAAAAAGAAGTGTTATTAGCTATTCTATTGGGAATCGTTTTGGGAGCCAGTTTAGTGGTTTTAGCGCGTTACCATCAACAATTAAGCGCTTTATTTTCCCGCCAAGTGGCAGAGATTAAGCAGACAAAGCAAAAGCCGGCAGTATCGCCAACACCATCGGTTACTGTTACGGCTACTCCGGCGGCTTCCTCTTTAAGTTTGATTATTAGCCAGCCGGCGGATAATGCGATTGTTAACCATTCGCCGGTAGTTATCAAGGGCAGAACGATACCGGGGGCTACGGTGGTTTTGATTGGCGATGATGATGAAGTTATTCTTGTCGCCGATAAGGATGGCAATTTTGAAACGAAGTTTAAACTAACCGGTGGAGCTAACGATATTGAGGCAACCGCCTATAACCAAAATGGGGCAGAAAAAAAGATTATTTTTACAGTTACTTATTCAACAGCCAAGTTTTAATGAATTGGCATTTCAATAATGAAAAAGATTTTTCCAATTATTGCGCTTTTTCTGTTTTTTTCTTTGCCATCGGTTAATGCTGCCGAACGCAATCCTTTTGTAGAGGCCACTCAAGCGGCAAGGGTTACTTTGATGCCGGGTGCCGTAGAGGGAGTTAAAAAAGTAAGGGCGGAACTTAAGGAAAAGGTGGCGGCTAAACTGGCGGAAATTATGACTACCCAACAGAAGCGGGGTTGGGAGGGAGTGGTCAAAAAGATAGATAAAAGCAGTTTGGTGTTGGTTTGCCGGCAGAAAGAGGAACGGGAGATCCTGCTTGATCCCGAGGCAGCCGTTTTGGATAGCCACCATCGCCGTTTCTCCCTGAATCGATTGAAAGCGGGCCAACGCCTTTTGGTTATGGGCTATCTTAAAGGAGAAAAAACTTTATTGGCAAAGCGGATTATTGTTCTTGCCAATCCGAAACCGAGGCAGATTTTTAGCAGTTTTGGGGTAATCGCCGACCGCTCGCGGACGGAAAAAGTTTTTAGCTTGATACCGGTTCAACATCGCAATGAAGTCCAAGAATTTATTGTTAACGCCAAAACGATGATTTGGTTGATGCGAGCAGATAAGGCCCAAGAAGGCAGTTATAAGGATTTGACAATTCGCAGCCGGGCCGTTATTATTTACCGGCAGGAAAAAAATAGCCGTCAGGCTCTAAAAATTTTATTGGTTAAGCCGGCAGTAGTTTCTCCTAGCCCAACTAACGCTGCCCATAAGAAATGAAAAAAAATTTACACCCTAAATACTATTCAGAAGTTAAAGTGGTTTGCCAATGCGGCCATACTTTTACGACCGGTTCAACCAAGCCGGAACTTCATGTAGATATTTGCTCGGCTTGTCATCCTTTTTTTAGCGGCAACGAGGATAAATTTATGAGTAAGGGAAGAGTAGATCGTTTCCGGGCCAAAGTTGCCGCGGCTAAAGAATTTCAGCGGAAAGGAAAAGTTTCTTCTAAGAAAAAGAAAGTTGTTAGGGCATAGTCATGGACCCACGAGCTAATGTGGCTATCGTGGAAACACGGGCTGGGACAGGGGGGCTGGAGGCTAAATTGTGGAGCGAAGAGCTTTTGGAAATGTATCGCCGTTTTGCCCAGCGCCATGGATTTCGGGTTCAATCTTTGGGAGAGCAGATTTTACGTATCCAAGGCGAGAAAGCTTATGAATGGCTGAAAGGGGAGACCGGTGTCCACCGTGTCCAACGCATTCCCAAAACTGAAAAAAGGGGAAGAATCCATACATCGGCGGCAGTAGTGGTAGTAATGCCGGAAATTAGCAATAAGGAAATGCCTTTAAACCAAGGAGATTTGGAATTCCAGTTTTTCCGGGCCGGGGGGCACGGCGGGCAAAACGTCAATAAAGTAGAAACGGCAGTTCGCCTGATTCATAAGCCCAGCGGCATTGTGGTTGTGGCGCAACAAGAGCGTTATCAAGAGCGCAATCGAGAAATTGCCCTTGACTTGTTGCGTGCCAAACTTTGGCGGCAGGAAGAAGAAAAGCGGCACCAACAAACGGCGCATTATCAGGTTCAGGGGGGCAGTGGCGGCCGGGCTGAAAAAATTCGCACCTATAATTTCTCCCAAGACCGGATTACCGACCACCGCTTAGGCAAAACAGTCCATGGCATCAAGCAATTCCTTAGCGGAAAATTGGAGATGCTCCTAGAAAAATAACCAAATCTCAAATTCTAAATCTGCCTGCGCAGGCAGACCCCGACGTTGCATCGGGGCGGGGCGGATGAACTTGGTGAACTCAGCATGACATTAAAAAGTGTCATCCTGATTTTTTGACGTCCGCCAGCCGGCGGATCAAAAAGTTCAGGATCTTCAGTATGAGTATGATAACCCCCGGGGTTATCAGGCACAGCAACCCCGGGGGTTAATTTGCCCACCCACTGAAGATGCTGAACTCCCCGATTTTATCGGGCAATCAGCATGATGAAGATGTGATAAACCAACAATGATAATCTACTACCCACTGAAGATGCTGAGTGTGAACTCAGCATGACGATGGAGGTAAGATTCTCTACAAGAACCCGTCATCCTGATTTTTCCCGACGGATAGTCGGGAAAAATCAGGATCTTCAGTAAATGGGCTACTAACAATATCGATATAATACTCACTGGGGATGCTGAACCCTCAGTCCCCGATGCAAGGTTGGGGCAGGGTAAACCAAGACTCAGCATGACGTGAAGAAAAACGTCATCCCGCTCTTGCGTGCATGGAGGGGATCTTCGGTATATGAAAAATTAACAATGGTGGGGGCCGCTCCACTGAAGATGCTGAAAAAATTTCAGCATGACAGAAGGAGGCCTTTGTTTGTAATTTGGAATTTGCCTGCCCCTTAGAAATCTGCAGGATTTCTTGCGGGGTTTGTTTCTTGCCTATCTGCCGATAGACAGGGTGCTTGTAATTTGGAGCTTAGATGATAGATGATAGATGGTAGTTTCGCCCCTAGCTCCTAGTTCCTAGTTCCATTGGAACTTAGAGCTTGGAGTTTTACCCACGTGTGCATAGTATCCGACGCGAAGAGTGTATTTTGTCTGTGTTATACTATTTATATGCAAATAAAGTATCTGGGTTGGCAAAGTTTTGTAATCCGCAGCCGCGAGGGGACAGTAGTAACCCAGCCTTTTAGCGACCGGGATGGAGCGCGTTTTCCCAAGCTGAAAGCTGATGTGGTGTTATCTTCCGCGCCTGTTTCTCTGGCAATAAGGAGTAGAATAAGCGACAGCGAAAAGCAGCGCCAAACCTTATTTTTTGACGGCTCGGGAGAATATGAGGTGAAAGGAATGGAAATTTGGGGAGTGCCGGGGGGATTTTGGCTGCTCAGCGAACAGCGGAAAATATTTTGGCTTTTGTCCGAAAAACTGGGGAAAAGTACCCAACCCTTACCGTTAATGCAGCCTGATATTTTGCTTCTGGGGTTAAGGCAGCCGGATAAAAATTGGGTAGAACGGAATAAACAATTGCTTGATAAGCTTTCGCCGGCCGTTATCATTCCTTTTAGCCGGGAAAATTTATCAAGCAAAGAAATGAAGGGTAGCGCATGGTCCAAGCCAATTCTGGACCTTTTGGATATGGAACTCTTAGCTCCACAGGCAGATTTTAGCCTTAAGGTAGGTGAAGAACTGTCTCAGGAGCGCCGGCTAATTTTATTAGCGCCGCGGTTTTCTTAACAATGGCTGATAAGCAAGCAGTGCGGGTTCCGCCCCATTCGCTAGAGGCAGAAGCTTCCATTTTGGGAGCGATTCTTATTGATAAAGATGCCATTTATACGGTAGCCGAGATTTTGCGCCAAGAACATTTTTACCATCCCGGCCATGGCCAAATTTTTGCAGCCATGCTGGACCTTTATGAAGAGAGAGTGCCTATCGACTTGATTACCGTTGCCGAACGCCTAAAGAAACAAAAAGTTTTAACTAAAATCGGCGGCCGGGCCTATTTGGCAAAGTTGGCCAATCAGGTTCCCACTTCATCGCATTGCGAATCCTATGCGCGGATCGTAAAAGATCTCGCCAGCAAGCGAGAGTTAATCAGCGCTTCAGCGGTTATCAATCAGGTTGCTTTTGATGATGGGTTGGATGCCAATGAGGCTCTAGATCGAGCGGAGAGGGCGGTTTTTTCGCTTTCCCAAAAATATTTGCGAGGTATTCCTATAAGTTTGCGCGAGGCGTTGGCGGCAAGTTTTGACCGGCTTGATGAGTTGCAAAAGCAAGGCGATGGCTTGCGGGGCATTCCCACCGGCTTTAACGACTTAGACAATCTTCTAGCCGGTTTGCAAAAAAGTAATCTGGTAATTTTGGCCGCCCGCCCGGGAGTAGGCAAAAGCGCCTTTGCCCTAAATATGGCCCGCCATAATGCCGTGGAGAAGAAAACACCAGTTTGTTTTTTCTCGTTGGAAATGAGCAAAGAAGAGCTGGTGGATAGAGTTTTAATTCGCCAGGCCGATATTGATTCTTGGCGTATGAAAACAGGGAAATTGAATGATGCTGATTTTAGCAAATTGTCCGACGCAATGGGTATTTTGGCCGAAGCGCCTCTTTATCTTGACGACACGCCGGCATTGACAATTTTGGAAATTCGCGCTAAGGCCCGCCGTTTGCAAGTTGATTCGAATTTAAAATTGATAATCGTTGATTATTTGCAGTTGGTGCAAGGCCGCCATTTGGAAAATAGGGTCCAAGAAGTAGCCGAAATTTCTCAAGGGTTGAAAAGTTTGGCGAAAGAGTTGGCGGTGCCCGTTTTGGCTTTATCGCAATTATCGCGGGCGGTTGAAGTGCGCGGTAATGCCCGGCCGCGTTTAGCCGATCTGCGGGAAAGCGGCAGCATTGAGCAAGATGCCGATGTGGTAATTTTTCTTTATCGGGAAGACGAAGAAAACCCCGAAACAATTACTTGCGAAGTAGCCAAGCATCGTAACGGCCCCACGGGTATTTTTAAGCTATATTTCAATCCCAAAAGAATTAGCTTTTATAGCATTGAAAGAAATAAATCATGATCCCCCCAGGGCTATGGCCTTATTGGCGGTTGGCTATTTTTGTAATTATTAGCGCTGGCTGGTTTCTAGGGACCTGGCATCAGCTTTGGCGTTTTTATTTAGCTGAAGAAGTGGTCCGTTTTAGCCTTAAAACCTGGGTAATTACTTTTTTAGCGGCAATCGTGGGAAACTATTTCAACGGGTTGGCAATAGGCTTGGTGGGAGGGTTTATATTGGCGGCAATTTGGCGGCCGGTTCGGCAAAACTGGCCTTTTTGGGAGCTTTGGGAAAAATTAACTCCCTTATTGTTGGCCTTAGTAATTTTGGGCGGAAGCCTATGGCTATTGGCGTTCTTTTCCCGGCCTCTCCTGCTGTTTTTAATTTGGTCGGTAGCGGTAGCAGTCAGTAATTTATATTGGCGGCATTACCGTTCTTTTCTTTGGTATTCCTCGGGAAAGATAGGCTTTATGCCCCTTATTGATTTATTCTTGCTTAGCTTGGGTGGGGGAGTGTTGGCTTGTTACCGGCAGCATTGGCAGGAAGCCAGTTTTACCTTAGCAACTGCATTATTAGCGATAGCCGGTATTTATTTGCTTTCGGGGCGGAAAGTTGGTAAACTCGGATTATGAAGAAATTAGGCAGGAAAAAAAACCATGATTTGCGCTTGCCGCAAGAAGTGTTGCGGCCTGTTGGCAATTTTCTCCAGGCAGAGTTGAAGAAATTGCTAGCTAAAGAAAAACAATTAAAGAAAAATGATCCTTTCGCCGATCCGGACAGGGTAAATGATAATGCCGCCGATGACACTGATGCGGCCGAGCAATTTGGGCATGTCCAAACGGAAGCGATTCGCCGCCATGTCCAAATGCGCATTATTCAAATTCGTAAAGCATTGACAAGGGTAAAAATTGGCAAGTATGGAATTTGCGAGCGGTGCGGGCAGTTCATTGACACCCGCCGGCTAATGACTTTTCCCGAGACGACTCTTTGCATCAATTGTGAGCGGGAGCTGAATGCCAAAAAGAAAAAAACTCTTTGATGACAGCTATTCCTTTCATTGCTTCTGGAGAAACCTTTGCGGTAATCGATAAACCTGCCGGTTTGGTGGTGGACCGCTCCGGAACGGCGCACAAAAAGACCCTGGCGGACTATTTACATCGACGGCGTTTTTTGGAAAAAAACTATCGGCAAGAAAAGTTTTTTTGGCAGCGCCAGGGAATTGTCCACCGGCTTGATAAGGATGCTTCAGGATTGCTCCTGCTGGCGCGCTCTCCAACATCATTTGCCTTTTTGCAGCAGCAATTCCGCCGCCGCCGGGTGGTTAAAAAATATTTGGTTTTGGTTTGGGGAGAATTGCCGGCGGCTGGTAAAATTACTTTTCCCTTGGCCAGAACCAGCCCTCGCCAGCGTTATCCGGTGGCGGTAAGCAGCCAAGGCAAAACGGCGACTACTTTATTTTGGCGGCGTAAACTTTGGCGGCAAGGGAAGGAAGCTTTAAGCTTAGCGGCAGTACAAATACTGACAGGGCGGACGCACCAAATCCGCGCCCATTTTCGCTATCTTGGTTTTCCTGTTTGGGGAGATAAGATTTATGGCCGCCGGACCCATAAGGAAAAAGAGATTATTGAGCGGCTGCCGCGGCTGTTTTTGCATGCTTATTATTTGAGGTTATTGGTAGCGGAAGGGGAAGAGCGCGGCTTTAAGATTGGCTTGCCAAAAGACCTGCGGAAGGTTATTCTCTTACTAGACCAAAAATGGCAATGCGCAGACGGCAAATTGACAAACATATTAAATTGATGCCGCTATTGGTAGTATTTTTTCTACTCCTTTTTGTTTTGGGAGGAGGCCGGCAGCTATGGAAGGTTTGGCGCCAAGGTTGGGATGGCCAACAGCGCCTAAGCCTTTTCTTTTTAGATAAGCGACAAGGCTGGCTTTTAGTGGTTCAACCTGAGAACAAAACGGTGCATGTTTGGCGATTTCCCAAGGATTGGTTGGTAACGGCAGCCGGGAATTATGGGCGTTTTCCGGTGGTGGGGTTAGGGCGATTGGCAGCAGAAGAGAAGGCCCCGCGCTTATTATCGGATTCATTGATGTTGGAATTGGGCTTGCCGATAGATTTAGCGCTTTATAGCGATAGTAAAGATTGCCTTGGGGAAAAGGGGAAAAACCTGCAGGATTGTGCGACGTCTTGGTTGTGGTATCAAGGTGTTTTGCACCAGGCTAAATTGGCGGTAGGTCCTAGGGTTAATTATTTTAAATTGTTTTTATTTCTTCATCGCTACCACTTGGATTGGCAGTCGACGGAAGCTTCCCAGCTAGGGCTTGAGAATGGGGGAGAAGAGTATCCTAATGGCAAGAAGCTAGTAGCCGGAAATTGGTTAGCTTTGGGTTTAAAATACTTTGTAAGTCCAGAGGTACGCAATGAGGCAATTCCCGTAGGAGTATATAATGCTAGCCGCCAATCCGGATTAGCGGCAAAGATAGCCAGAGTTCTCAAAAACAGCGGAGGAACAATTATCCATATTGGTGATCGGAAACCAATGGTTGGTTGCCGATGGCTGTTGGCGGATAAACGATTGTTGGGCACGCTTACCTTCCGCCATTGGCAGCGGCTCTTTCCTTGCCGTTGGAAAATAAAGCCTGCTAATTTTTTTAATGATTCCAGCAAGATGCAACTGCAGGTTGGACAAAATTGGTTCCTAAGGGGAGGGGAGTAGTAAATCCTATAATAAGCGAAATAGGACCAATAACATTATTGTTATTTCACGGATACTATGGGACATATTTCACGCGGGTAAGATTAAGTAAATTTTTAGCAATCCCAACGTTAGTTTGCTAAGACCCCCCTCAGGCATTAATTTTACCTATCCAATGGTTAAAAATGCTTGCTATATTTTGATATAGTCCTCCTGTTCTTTGCTGGTAGCTAAAGACCGAGATAAATGCTTTTTGTGGAAAACTCCGCTCTTTCAAATAGCAAAAGCCATAAGACAAAAGAAGTAAACGGCCGGCTTAACATTACTTTGGGTGGATTGCTTATGGGTAAATTGTGCCCCTAAGGAGACATTTTTGTTTTTACTGTTCCCTTAAGTCGATGTCAGCTTGATTTCATACGTCGCATAAGATAACTTTTACGATGTGTAGTGAATAGATGTAAAAGAAGTGGCTAAATTACCAAAATATAATTTTATTGAAGTTTTTTATTTTAAAATAAACGGAAAATTAATAG
>JALTFB010000068.1 GCA_027007615.1 Candidatus Shapirobacteria bacterium | reverse complement strand
ATATTGCCATATTAAGGTCTCCCCGGAAAGGATGCAAAAGAGAAGCCGTCGCTTTTAAGTCATTTTTTCCGGTGAGGCGGTGGTAACCGGCCAGGGCAATTGCGCTGAAAGTAACTAATGTTATTATTGCCATAATAAAAATCAGCCAATGCCAAAAGCGCTTTTGTGCTAAATTTGCCCTTGCATTGTTCATCTTCGCCGGCCTTGCCCCAAAGGCGAGAAACCCAGATAACCCTCTAAACTCAGTTTTAGCGTTTCTTTTCCGCATTTCAAAAATTTATGCCTCTCTCCGGTTTTTGCCACCATCAAACTATACCTTTCTATGGTCACTGCTCTCCTTATAATGAATAAATCTTTCAAGAAATTTTCCACATCAAAGAAACATCCGTTCGCGGCAAGATTAAAACCTATTTTTCCGGGAACGGCGGTTTTGGTCGGCAATTGCCATTGGCCGGTAGAAAATGTTTCAACTTCCAAATTATTTTTCAAGGCTAAGCCTATCAGTTGGCTGCTCCCTTCCAATATTTGCGGTTGCTGCGGATAATAGGAATTCAAAAGGCTTATTTTGTTTTGGAAATTGAAAAAAACATCTTGCGCCGTTACCAATCGATTAATCTTATTTTGCATCTTGACCGCCACGGTGCGGCGGGCTTTTAGCTGCCCCAAAAGCCGGCTAATGGCAAAAACTGTCGGCTTAAGGGCGAAGAGCGTCAGAAGAATTATCAAGAGCAATGTTAGCGATGCCTCTAGGTACCGCCACTGATTCCTGTCGCTAATGATATCGAGCCACTGCTTGCGCAACTTGGCTATTTCTTTATTGTTGCCGACTCTAACCAAAAAGCCTCGCTTAAAGTCGGCAAACAACTTACCAATTGATAGTTTCACCTTCATTGGTCTTGATTTATTTTTTATTCATCAGGCGATTGAAACTGATAATCAAATTGACGCTCGTGCCTGTCTCTAGGCTTTTCTTCTCAGCCCGGCTAACTTTTACTTTAGTTATTTCCTTTACGCGAGACAGTCTTTGCAAAAAAAAGGCTAAAGATTCAGGCGAAGACACTTTAACAACCAAGTAGGCTCGGGGAGAAGGCAACTGCCAGTCGGTAGACATATTTTGGACCACTAGGCCCGGGGGCAGAGACCGTGACAATAGGGCTAACGGGTAAACTAAATTCTTCTCGCCGTACAAATACTTTTCAGCTTTGTTAGCCCTTGCTCTCAGTTGATTAAAATCATTTTCAAAACCCGCCATCGTCGCCAAAACAGCTCGGCGCTGGCGAACCAATTCACCTAAATCATTATTGCGAGCATCCAGCCAAAAACGCGAAAAGAAGGCTAACAAGACCACGAATTCCACAATCACCAAAACACCTCTGCCCATTGTTGTCAGCCAATAAACAAGGCGCTCCAAAGTAAGAAGCCCCAAAGACTTCTTGCCTAAAAGGGAAATCTGCCGCTTTTTTTTCATAACCTCTTATTTCCAGTATAGGGCAAAGGGGAGAATGATGTCAAAAGGGCAATTTCTTGTCAGCCAAAAGCCGCCGCCAAGCCGGAGAGAAAAAGCTGAAAAGGTCGAGACGCCATGATAGGACAAGGTAGGTTGTTAATCCCCCTGAAAACGAAAGGCCAGTAAGTAAGAACAGGCCAAAAACACGGCTGGTGTCAAATACGAAACTATCAAAGAAATGCATTAATCCCCAAGCCGCCAAGCCCGCTAAGAGATTGACTATTAAAAGGCGACCGAAAAAAGTACCGTTTAGGCGTATTTCTTTCTGCCAATGATTCAGGCGAACCATCAAAATGATAAATAAAATTCCAAATTGGAAAACGCTAGCTAAAGAAATAGCGGCAACAATTGCATAAATACCCCAGCCGAAAATATATACTCCCGGCACGCTTATGGCTACATTTATAATGAGCGACCACAAAGCCGCTAAAAACGTTGTCTTGGTGTCTTGAAAAGAATAAAACACCCTTACCAAAATTTGGATGCCTGCTTGAGCTAAGATTGCCGGAGCCAAATAAGCTAAAAGGCGGCCCGTCATAACTGTAGCTGCCCAAGGAAACTGGCGGCTGCCAAAAAGAAGGCGTACTAAAGGAAGGCGTAAGACCAACATCATTACCGTAACAAACGATGTTAAGTAAAAAACTAAATGAAACGCTTTTAAAAAGCGTTCCCGAAACGCCCAGCGGCGGCGGCGGGCTATTAATTGGGAAAAGGAAGGAAAAATCGCCTGGCCCAAAGTAATCCCAAAAAGGCGCACCGGAATTACATAGAGATGCTGTGAAAGATAAAAGAGCGACAAGCTTCCAGACGGTAAGCCGCTAGCCAGAAAAATTGCCAATGTAGCAGCAATCTCGTCAAGCGCCAAAGCTAAAGAGCGGGGAATCATCAAGGAAATGATTTTACTTATTCCTTTGGACCACAATTGCGTTGGCCAAGCAAAATAAAAACCCGCCTTTATAAGCGCCGGCACTTGAATCAGCCAGTGTAAAAAAGCGCCGACAACCACTCCTAAAACCGGCGCCAGCATCCCCAAACGCGATGACCAGCCAATAATGGCAATTATTATGGATAGGTTATAAAAAATCGGCGCCAAAGCGGGAAAGAGAAACCTTTTCCGTGCCTGTAAAATACTGGTAGTAAGGCTGCTGAAAAGGAAAAACGCTTGGCCTAATAACATCCAGTGGATGAAATAAACCATAAGTTTGAGTTGGCTATCGCTAAAACCGGGAGCAACAATGTTGGCTAAAGAGCGGGCAAATATAAAAATAAAAGAACCTGCCAAAAGGAAGAGGCCAGCCAATAAAAACGTGACTGACGTTGCCAGCGCGTAAGCTTGGCGATGGCTGCGAGTCCGAAATTGGGAAAAAATAGGAATAAAAGCCGCTGATAGCGAGCCCGTGACTAATAGCGCAAAGAGAAAATCGGGAATCTTAAAGGCAGCGTTGTAAACATCAAGCTGCGGAGCGCAACAAGCGTAAAAAGTGGCGTAAAGAAGACGATCGCGCCAAAGTCCCAGTAGCATGGAAACCGTAAAAGTGACCACTAAAATTAAAGCGGCTGCCGTAATTGTCCGTTGGCGGCGCCAAAGATGGCAACCCCTAAACCAATGAGTAATTCTATAAGCCATTCTTTTCAAGAATAACATGCGCTTGCGAACTGGGCAATGAGCTGTTAAAATAACACAGTTATCTTAATATAATAAAATTATGCCTATCATTCTCTCTGCACGTAAAGCTCTGCGACAATCGCGGCGGCGGCAGATCTTTAACTTACGCATCAAAAGAAAGTTAAAGGCTGTTCTTCGCCAATTCGGCCGCCAAACCAATCAGCAAGAATTAAAAAATGTTTATAGCGCTATTGACATTGCCAAAAAGAAACGCATTATCCATCGCAACAAAGCCCAACGGCTTAAAAGGCAGGCTGCCCGTCTTTTATCCAGCCAATCAAAACAAAAGAAAAGTAAACCTGCAGCAAAGAAAATACGAACCTCTAAAAAACTAGCCGGCAAAAAATAATTGCGAAACGCCTTAGAATTACTTATTATTGACTAATGGGTAAGCGGTGGATTTATCTTGTTACCATTCTTCTGTTGGCTTCTTTTTTGCTTCTACCTAGCCTTGGCGATCCTCTGCATTATGGCGACGAGTGTATTTACCTCACCATTGGCAATGCTTTGCGCCAAGGAAAAATTCTTTACCGCGATATCCATGACAACAAGCCTCCCATTATTTATATTTTAGCCGCGTTAAGCTCCGGCCACTTGGCCATATTCCGCTTCTTTGGCTTTTTAAGCGTTATTTCACAATTAATAATTCTCTATTTCTTCTCTATTTCCATTAGCAAGAATTCTACCGTCGCCTTTCTCTTGCAAATACCGGCTATTTTGCTCGTCGTTATCTTTGAGGGCCGGGTGGCCAACGGCGAAGTTTTTATGATGCTGCCTATTGTCCTCTCCGCTTTCCTCCTCTGGTCTTGGCGCCGGCGCCTCAACGCCAAACATGGCCTTATTATCGGGCTGCTTTTTGCCTGGGGCTTCCTGGTTAAAGCCCCGGCTGCCTTTGACGCCATGGGGATCTTATTGGCTGTTTTCGTATTTCTCGCTAAGCCGCCGCGACCTTGGCGCCGAATTAGCTTTTGGGCTATTACGGGTGCTGCCACAATCCCCATAATTTTGTCTCTTGGATATTTTGCCATCCGTGGGGGGGTTGTTTATTACGTGCGTTCCGCCCTCTTGCAAAACATTGGTTATGTTTCCAGCTGGAGTGGAAACGGAGGAGACCACGCTCTTTTCCTGCGTGCACTTATTCTTGCTTCACTAACTTTGACCATATGGTTTTGGCACCGCTTTCTTTCGCCTTCTCTTATCTTTGCCAGTTGCTGGTTTATTTTTGCCCTTTTCGGAGCTTTATTGTCCGGGCGGCCCTATCCTCATTATCTCTTTGAGGTAATTCCCAGTTTAATTATTCTCCACGCCGCCGCCTATGTTCAATTGCGCCGCCGCCATTCTTCTTTTTTGGCGATCCCCCTGTTAGCTGATTCTATTTTGATAGCAGTTTACCTTTCCTTCCATTTTTGGTGGTATCCGCAAATTTCTTATTACCGACATTTCGCAACTTATTTGCAAGGGCGAACAACAAAAGCTCAATATTACCAATACTGGGGAAAACGTTCCGTAGCCAATTACCAATTGGCCAAATTTGTCCGCCAAACTGTTCCCGACAAACAACCTATTTTTGTTTGGGGAGATGCTGCCTGTATTTATGCTTTAAGCGGCCATTCGCCGGTAGGGCGTTATACCGTCAATTACCACATTTACGATTATAATGGCTTTTCCTCCGTACTCCGGTCCCTGGAAAAGGAAAAGCCCGTTCTCATCATCAAGCTTGCCAACGAAAAACACCGCTGGCCAGAGCTGGATTCTCTTTTAAGCAAATACTATTACCGCCTCCATTATCCCCGCTTACCCGACATTATTTTCCGCCGCCGGCCCACAAGCTGGCAAAAATTAAGCCTGGGATTTCATTAATTTGCCGCCACCGGAGCTAAATAGTAAAATATGCCAAAGCTAATGAAGAAAATATTTTCCCCATCGCACCAACGGCTTTTGGAAATTTTCCCTGGTTTTCTTTCCTGGATGATTATTCTCTTCCCATTTTGGGGAGCCTTTATAATCCCAAAGTTTGTCGCTTATTTTACCGTTGCCTTTTTTATTTTCTGGTTTTACCAATCTTTTAAGAACTTCTTCCTCGGCATCAAGGGCTATCGGAAAATTCGCGCTTACCAAAAAATAAATTGGCAAGCTAAGTATCGCCAAGAAAAACAACCTAAATGGCTAGCCTGGCAGGATATTCGCCATATTATAATTATTCCCAATTATAATGAGAGTGTTGCTAAAATTGCTCAAACCTCCCTTTATTCGCTTGCCAGACAAAAAGGCATTGATCCTAAACGGTTAATCGTCATCATGGCTATGGAAGAACGTTCTGCCGGCGCTCACCAAAGAGCAAAACTGTTATTGCTCCAATTCCAAGGAAAATTCGGCTTATTAAAAGCAACTTTCCATCCGGCCCATATTGCCGGTGAAATAAAAGGAAAAGCTTCTAACGAAGCTTGGGCCGCTAAACAAATTAAAAAAATCTTGGTCGACAAGCAACACCAAGATATTGGCAATTTCACTATCACCAGCTGTGACGCCGATGCTAAATTCCATCCCTATTATTTCGCTGCTCTAACTTACTTTTTTGCCAAAGATCCCCAGCGTTATCGCCATTTTTGGCAAAGTCCGATTTTCTGGTATAACAATCTAAACAAAGTTCCTGCTCCCATTCGCCTAATTGGCATTATTGGCAACATTAACCACATTAGCCATATTCAGGACCCCGACCAGCTTTATTTTAATTATTCAACCTATTCTCTCTCCCTAAAACTGCTAAATGAGGTGGGCTATTGGGACCGCAATATCATTCCTGAAGATTGGCACCTTTTTCTACAAGCTTTCTTCGCTAAAAAAGGCCGCGTAAAAGTCGTGCCCATCTTTCTGCCCACCAGCATTGATGCTCCCGAAGGAAAAACATTTTGGCAAGCGCTTAAAAACCGTTATCTCCAATGCCAACGGCACGCTTGGGGTGTTACCGACGTGCCTTATACTGTTATCCAGGCAAAAGCCCATCCCGAAATTCCCCTTAATCTCCGTTTGGCGCGAATCTACAAAATGTTGGAAACCCACATCCTCTGGTCCACCAACTGGTTCATTCTCACCCTAAACGCCTGGCTTATTACTCTCCTTAATCCCCGCTTTTTCCAAACTACTCTGGGCTATAATTTGCCTAAATTTTCCGGAGCCGTCCTTAATATTTGTTTGCTTGCCCTCTTGGGCATAATTTGGCTCGATTTCCAGCTGCGTCCGGCAGAGATCAAGGCCCGCACAGTTATTGATTACGGGCGCGAATTTCTCCAGTGGCTTATTCTTCCCATTGCCGCACTTTTCATGGCCGTCTTGCCAGGATTAGACGCACAAACAAAACTCATGTTTGGCAAACGTTTGGAATATCGCACCACCAAAAAACTAACATGAAAACTAAACCGTTTATATTCCTAGGGCGCTTGGGTTTGCTTTGGCAACAGCCAACAATAATTTCTCTCATTTATTTAAACCTTTTCCTAATTATCATCCAGCTGGCCATTATTTTGGGCCTAGGGCATTTCCTCCCTCCTCTTATCCCTTTCTGTTATAGCCGGCCATGGGGAGCCGGCCAGTTAGCTTCTTTCCATCACCTTTTTCTCCTGCCCGGGCTGTCATTTTTAAACCTTATCTTTGTCAGTTTTGCCGCTACCGCGCTTTTAAATAAAGACATTCTTGTCAACCTTCTGTTCTGGTCCAGCAATATTTTTGCCTTCCTTAATATTCTCGCTCTCGCCCATTTATTTTTTCGCTTCCTAATATAAGAATGCAAGCTATTATCCATCTCTTCAGTTATCCTTTCCTCACTGCTTTTTTCATTGCCGCGGCGGCCACTCCGTTAGTAATTGCCCTTTTCCGCCATAAAGGTTGGCTCGACGATCCTCGCCGGAGACGGTCAAACACAACCCATCTTTACCCTGTTCCTCGCGGCGGCGGGTTGCCAATAGCCATAGCCTTCATAATCGCCAGCCTATTCTTTATTCCTCTCGACAACAAACTGTTGGCCATTTTTGCAGCCGTTACCATAAATCTCGTCGTCGGCCTTTGGGACGATGTTTCCCATCTTAATCCCTATCTCAGGCTAGCCACCAATATTCTCGCCGCAAGTTGCCTAGTGGCTGCCGGAATTAAAATTAATATTCTTACAAATCTTCTGTCACCCCCCAATGTCTGGCATCTGGCAATTCCCTTGGGCAACGGAATCCCTTTTGGTATTGCGGATATCGCCACCATTGTTTGGTTGGTCTGGATGACCAATGTTGTCGGCTGGGCCGGTGGCATCGAAGGCCAACTACCCGGATTGGTTTCTATCGCCGCTGTCATCATCGGCGTTTTGGGCATTCAGTTCCGCCAAGATTTAACCCAATGGCCCCTTATCGCTTTGGCCGGCATTGTAAGCGGCGCCTATCTCGGCTTCTTGCCCTACAACTTCTACCCCCAACATATCATGCCCGGTTATAGCGGCAAGAGCATTGCAGGCCTCCTTTTGGGTATCCTGGCGATTCTCTCCGGCGCAAAATTGGCTACCGCCGTCATTGTCTTGGGCATTCCTATGGCTGACGGCATTATTGCTATTATTCGCCGGCTGAGCCGCGGCCAATCACCGGTTTGGGGAGATGCTGAATATTTGCACCACCTCCTTTTTCGGTTTGGCGTTCCCCGTACTCAAATTGCTATTCTCTATTGGCTCTTTTCTCTTATCTTAGGAATCCTTGTCTTAAATCTTAACAGCCGGCAAAAAATCTATGTTTTTGTTTTTATTTTTGTAGCTTTGGCGGTGACTAGTCTCGGTTTACACCGCTTCAGCCAAAGGCAAGCGCAACCACACAAAAGTTAGCGGGCAGCATAAATTGCCGAAATCCATCCTTGCCTGCCTGGCTGATACTCAATCCTAAACCAGCCATTTTTTTCTTCCAAATAAGGGTATTTGTTACCAGGGATAACTCTAGCTATTTCCTTGCTTGATCGCGTGGGCTGTTGGCGGACCCGCAACCAACCAGTGGGTGTTTTTTTAATAGCCACCAGTTTTTTTTCTGTTTTAAGAGCGGCCGAAGAAGTTGTCTTAGCTGTTTTAGCGCTTGGGTTAAAATCTATTTCCACCACCAATCGGTAGCCAATGGTTGTTTTAGCCATAACCTCTATTGGCCGATGGCCCGGCAAGGCAAAAACAAAATGGTGCTGGCCGGAATCAAGGTTTTCTATCGCCAACGGGGTATTGCCCCGCATTTTACCGTCTATGCTTACACTTGCTTTCGGCGGCATCGAGGTCAGAATACAACCTGCCTTTTGAGAGTTGCCATTAGGAGTCAGATAAATAACTCTTCCCTGGCTTGAGCCATTTTTAAACATACGGTCAATAAACAGGCGGGTACTGGCCGGCACTGTCAGCTGTCTCTCCCAAAATGAATTCTGGCCATCGGCTGCCAATTTAATTTTCCAACTCCCCGGTTGAAGGTGAAAATTTTTGTAAGGAGTCTTACCGACTTCTTTGCCATTCAGGTAAACTGTCACCGCCGGCACTGTTTCTATTTCCAATTCTGCCCGAGCCGGTTGAAGGAGCTTCCAAAGATAAAAAACGATTCCGCCTATAAAAGTTAATATGACTAACAGGAAAAGAATTTTTTTTATCATACTAAAACAGTTTAACAAAAATCATTTTCCTTGACAAATTGTTATTGTGGGTATATATTCATAATAGAGTTAACATTTAACAAAACAAAAAAGAAAATGGGCAGAAAAAGAAAAAGGCGCCGGGTGCGATTTTGGCCGGAAATTAACCGGTTCCGCCCGGTGGTCCGCCGCCGGCAACCCATTATGGAACTGGCCATGGATGAGCTGGAAGCCTTGCGGCTGGTGGATTCCCAAAATTTAGAACAGATTAAAGCGGCCCAGCAAATGGGAATCTCGCAAAGCACCTTACAGCGCATATTAAGCCGGGCGCGGCAGCGGCTGGCCCAAGCGCTAATAACCGGCCAAGAAATTCGCTTGAAAGGAGGTGAGAAGAATATGATCAACCAAAATTTCGGGCGGGGACGCCGCCAAGGTTTTGCCGCCGGTCCCGGAGGCTACTGTGTTTGCAGCAACCCCCAGTGCGGCTATAAGGCCCCCCACCAGGCAGGCATGCCCTGTTATCGGCAAAAATGCCCCAAATGCGGCAGCCCGATGATTCGGGAAGCGGCTCAGGAAACGCTAAAGCCGAATGAATGATAAAATGAGCCGTGAAGCGGCTTTACCTGGGAACATCGGGATTTAGCTATCAAGATTGGCGGGGACGATTTTATCCCCAAAAATTAGCGCCCCGCCAATGGCTGGAGTTTTACAGCCGGACTTTTAAGAGCTTGGAAATCAATAGCAGCTTTTACCGCCTTCCGGCCAAAACCACTTTCCAAAACTGGCGGCAGCAAGTACCCGCCAATTTCCGCTTTGCCATTAAAGCGCCCCGGCGGCTAACCCACTACCGCCGCTTGAATATTGACGATGAGCTTTGGCAATGGTTTTGGCCTCAGGTTAGCCTCTTGAAAAACAAACTGGCGGTGATTCTCTGGCAGTTGCCGGCCAATTTCACGGTCCAAGAGGAAAGGTTGGGACAGTTTTTGCGCCAATTTGCCGGGCCGATTCGTTTTGCCTTTGAATTCCGCCATTCCAGTTGGTTCAATAATCGCATTTACAAAATTTTAGAGCGCTATCAGGCGGCCTTTGTTTGGCATGACAACGAAATACTGGCCCAACCGCCCCAAATAGCCACCGCTAATTTCGTCTATATTCGCTTCCATGGCGTAGAGGCGCTTTACAACTATGAATATGGCCACGAACAGTTGGGCCGGTGGGCCAAAATAATCAGCCGCCAGCTTAAAGGCCGCGATGTTTTTGCCTATTTCAACAATGATCCCGGCGGCGGCGCCATCAAAAACGCTCGCTATCTCCAACAGTTGATTTGAAATGGAAACTTTGATTTTGTGGGCGCGGATGGACTCGAACCATCGACCTCAGTCTTATCAGGACTGCGCTCTAACCAACTGAGCTACGCGCCCGGTAGCCATATTATACACAAAGAAAGCCGGATTAAAAAATTAAGGCCGGGATTAGACCCAGCCTTAATTTTAGCTAAACGCCCGGCCGCCGCCGGTTACAAAATTCATTCTTATTTGGCTTTGACGGAAATCTTCTTGGGTTTTGCTTCCTCGGCTTTGGGCAAGGTTATCGTCAATACCCCATTCTCCAGTTCCGCCTTTGCCCTATCGGTCCTTACCGGACAAGGCATGGTGGTGGTATAGATATAACGGGCTCGTTGCGCCTGGCGATAAACCATGCGCCGCTTCTCTTTAGCTTCACGGCTTTCCTTATGCTCGGCTTTGATTGTTAGCGTGCGCCCCTCAATGCTGATGTCAACCTCCTCGCTCGTGATGCCGGGAACATTCGCCTGAACAACCAAATTATCATCTGTTTCATAAACCGTCAAGCCATCATTGCCTCCAATCCAATCTTCTTCTTCGTCGCTCAATAGCCAAGGCAAGTGGCTCCAGGTTTGCGCCAAACTTAAAGGCCCCAATTTTGCTATTGCCATTTTTGCTCACCTCCTTTCTTAGCAATCAACCAATGTGTTTGCTAAAATTATTATAAAAAGGCGGTTATTCCTTGTCAAGAGGAAAAGCGGGCGGACTGCGGCTCCCACATCAGGGCAAACAAACTCTAAAGTTTCCTATGTTTGAAATTTTGGATTCGGAATTTTATTACTGAAGATCCTGAACTTTTCCCGACTCCGCCGGCTGGCGGATCGCCGGGAAAAATCAGGATGACACTTACACAACGCACTTCACATTCCATTGTCATGCTGATCTTGCCGAAGGCAAGATTCAGCATCTTCAGCGGGTGTCTTACCTACACTGTTGGTTCACCACATGCTGAAGATCCTGAAATGATCCACCAGCTGGCGGACAGGATGACATGGGGAATAGTTCAGGACAGCGGGGGAATAATTCCATTCGGCATCTTAACCAGCCGATAACAGTTCTTTCACCGCCCCAACCGCCGCGTTTGGAGTGCTAACCACCCGATAAACTTTTTCCGCTTCGGGACGGATATGCATATTTTTCGCAAATGTATTCATTATCTCTTGCCACCATTGGCCAAAGAGAACCAACGGGCGATGGTGGCCAAAATGCAGCCGCGCCAAACCCCAAGCCATGCCGAATTCAGAAACAGTTCCGGTGCCGCCATTAAAAATGAGATAGGCGTCGCCCAACTCTAGCAGCTTCAATGTCCTCTCAAGATAATTGCCGGTCTTTATCTCTTTATCCAATGGATTAGCCAAATCGCGCCCTTCAAAATTAGCCATATTTTTAGGATAAAACGTCACTCCAATCGTTTGCCCTTTGCCAGCTTTAGCTCCCCGTGAAGCGGCCGCCATAATTCCCGGCCCACCACCGTCTACGATAACAAAGCCCGCCTCCGCTAATAATTTTGCCGTTTCATAAGCTTGCTTATACTCTCGGCTTTCCACCGAAGCATCGGCAAAGCCAAAAATTGTTACTTTTTTAACCATTTCCTTTATAATAGCACATGGCTAAAGAAAAGCTTTGGCGGGCCCATATTTGGCTGGAGGGGCAAATACAAAAGGTTGGTTTTCGCTGGGCTAGCCAGCAAAAAGCTCGCCAATGGCATCTTAACGGCTGGGTTCGCAATCATCGTGATGGCCGAGTGGAGATGGTTTTAGTAGGCTCCTTGGCCAATATCCAAAAAATGTTTGCCTGGCTGCCTCAAGGTCCGCCATTGGCTAAAGTTAGCACCGTTAACATCCGGCTCGCTTCCATAAACGAAAATCCCCATAATAGTTTTCAACGCCTGCCTAGCCTTTAGCTTGCGCTTGCAGCCGCCGCCAGCTCTTTTGCCAATCTTCCGCCTGCCAAAGCGCAGAATTGACATAAGCAATATCCACTCCTTCGCGCCGCAAAAGGGAAAAGTTCTCCGGTTTCACTCCTCCATCCACGCCAATTTGGAAATTTGCCCCCAACTTTTGCCGTAAACGGCGCAACTCTTTTATTTTGCTGACAATCTCCGGATGGAATTCCTGGCCGCTCCGGCCGGCCAAAACCCCTAGAACTAGAATGACCCTGGCATTGAAGGCTGCCTCCTTCTGCAGCCTTTCCAAAGATGTCGGCAAATTTAGGGCGAAACCTACCTCCATACCTTCCGAAACTACCCGTTCCACAAACTCTATTTGGTTCTCAACTGCCTCTACTTGGGCAACCAAACGCTGCGGCAAAAGCTGGTCGCAATCGCGCACCCAAGCAAAAGGGTTGGCAACCATCAGATGGCACTCTATTTGCGCCTGCGAGGTTGGCCAGCGGTCAAATTGTTCGGGACGGACGGTTAATTCGCCGGCAAACGCTTGATCCACAAAATCTATCTGCAACCAAGAAGATTTCCCTTGTAAAAAACCAACTTTATGAAGTAAATCTGCCTTTGAATTGGTCAAAATTGCCGGAATGAGCTGCATTATTTATGGGCTGTAACCGCCAGCGCCAATTCTAAAAGCCGTGAGGCATAACCATATTCATTATCATACCAAGCCGCCAGGTGAAGCATATCATCAGAAACCACCTGAGTCATTGGCAAATCAACAATTCCCGAAGCGGTATTGCCCAAAATATCCCGAGAAACCAAAGGCTCATAGGTAATCTTAAGAATTCCCACCAGCTCTTCACTGGCGGCTTTTACCAAAATTTGGTTAATGGCATCTATGGTGGTTTTTTTATTAAGCTTAAATACAAAATCGGCGTATGAACCGCCGCTCACCGGTACACGGATTGCTGAAGCAGCAAATCTCCCTTTAGCCTCAGGGTAAGCGGCTACTACTGCCTGGGCAGCCCCGGTGCCGGTGGGGACAATATTCATGGCCGCCGCCCGCGCCCGCCGCAAATCCTGATGCGAATCATCCACCAACCGCTGGCTGGAAGTATAAGCATGGATCGTGGTCATTACCGCTTCTTGGAAGCCAAATTGCTCGTCAATTAGTTTAACGATTGGCGCCACCGCATTAGTTGTGCAAGAGCCATTACTGAGCAAATTTTCTCCCCGATAGCGATGAACGTTAACTCCGAGGATGTAAATCGGAATCACGGTGTCTTTGGGGGGCGCAGAAAGGATAACTTTTTGGGCGCCGCCCTTGAAGTGCGCCTCGGCGCGGCGGTCTAAAAAAGCGCCCGTAGCCTCCAAAACAACTTCCGCCTGATAGCGCCGCCAGCGAATCTTACCCGGGTCCCTTTGGGCTAAAACCGGAAATTCTTGGCCGCCAACCAAGAGGCGGCCGATTTCATCGCCCTGCTTGGGAACAATCGGCTTGACCAGTGCTGGAAAATGCCCGTAGTTTGAATCATGCAAAAGGAGGTGGGCCCAGCCTTCTATTGGCATTGAACCCGATGTGTTTATGGCCACAATATCCAAGCGGTTGCGGTAATGTTCCCACCAAACACGGAAAGCTATCCTGCCAATCCGTCCAAAACCATTAATGGCCACTTTCGGCTTCTTCATTATCTCAGTTTATTATTCCGGCCACACCGTTGTCAACTTATCCGAGATATTTTGGTGCCGAGGCAAATCAAGCCGGCAATTCCATTCCCGGCAAAGTTTTATCGCGGAGGAACTGGAGCATGGCCCCGCCACCGACACTGACAAAATTGAAATCCCGCCAAAGTTTCAGCTGGGAAAGAACCCGCTGAGTGTCTCCACCGCCGGCCACCTTAAAGGCATTAGCTTTGGCAATCGCCCGGGCCACCGCCCAAGTCCCTTGCCGATTTGCTTTTTCTTCGTAAATCCCCAGCGGCCCAGCCCAAAAAATAGTTGCCGCCGAGTTTAATTCGGCGCGAAAACGGTTAATGCTGGCGGCATTAATATCCCGGCTGCTGGCCGCCAATTGAGCCACTATTAAATTCGGTAAATTTCTCATCGTTGGCTTCATAAGCTCGGGCAGCCGCCCTCCCAAAAGAACCCTATCTGTCCACTTCGTCAAAAATGGCAAATAATCCAATTTCCCCGGCTTGCTGCCGCCAAGGACAAAAACTAATGGCCGTTGGGGTTGCCGCCGCTGCCAAAGCAAAGTCTTCACTTCCGTCTCAAAACGCAAACCCAAGAAGGCCGGCAAAAAGCGCGGTAGCCCAACAATCGATGCCTGGTAACGGTGGGAAACCGCAAAAGCATCATTAATGAAAACGTCAGTCCCTTGGGCCAGCCGGCGGGCAAAGCGCTGGCTATTTGCCGTTTCTCCCTCTTGGAAACGCAGATTTTCCCAAAGTTGGTAGGGATCACCATTAATTTTTTGGCGCCAGTTAATTAAACGGCAACTTCCCAGCTGGTTCTTAAGCCACGCCGCCACCGGCCGCAAGCTTAAAGCTGGAACATTTTTGCCTTGGGGGCGGCCGCGATGGCCCAGAAAAATAATTCTGCCCACTTGCCGCCGTTGTAAAAAATGGACCGTAGGTAAAACCATGCGCAAGCGGTAATCTTCACTTACCTTTTCATGGCCACCATGAGAATTAACCGGAACATCGCTGTCAAAACGCAAAAGAACCGTTTTGCCCTGCCAATCAAAATCGCTCTCCGACAAAAAAGGTAAATTTTTCATTTCTTTTCCAAATCGGCGATTTGTTTCAGGCGGCGTTGGTAACGCGGCTGCCGGCTGAATTCTGTTTCCAGAAAAACGCGGACTATTTTCTTGGCCCGTTTAGCGGAAAGGAAATCTGCTGCCAACGCCAAAACATTGATATCGTCTTCACAGCGGGCGGCTTTAATTTGTTGGCCACTAAACCCCAACCCTGCTCGAATACCGGCAATTTTATTGGCCGCCATGCTCACTCCCACTCCCGATCCGCAAACAAGAATGCCGACGGCGGATTCCGGATGACTGGCCACTTTGCGGGCCAATTTAGCGGCAATTAAGGGATAATCGTCCTCAGGCGACAATTTTTTATCGCCCACAACCTTAAAAGGCAACTGCCATTGATACAGCCAGAGCCTTATTTGCTCCCTTAGCCAATAGCCGCGATGGTCGCCATCCAAGTAAATCATTGCCAACCTTTCACCAAATTGAATAGCGCTCTTTCCGGATCTTTTGCCTTAATCACCGCCGAGCTCACCACCACTCCGGCCGCTCCCAGCTGGCGCGCCCGCCGGACATCGGCGGCAGTTTTAATGCCCGCACCTACCGCCAATGGCACAGACTTAGGCAAAATCTCACGGATATGGCGAATTGCCGCAGCGTTGGCCTTGGTCACCGGAACAGAACCGCCAATTAATTCCCACGGCTCATAGGCAAACCAATCGGGGCGGGGATCGAGCCGGCCCAGCCAACGGCGCGCCTGGCCCTTAGTCCGGAAACAAACCATCACTTTTAACTTTTCTAGGTTTTTAGCCAAACGCTTTCCTAATTGTCGCTGCCATTTTTTCTGCCAGGCCGGCCGGCGGCTGGAGGCTAAGAATTGACGGATTTGCCCCGGCGGCAGTTGGTGCTCCGCATGATTTAAAATCACGCCGGCAACACCCAAGGATGCTGCCGCCAGCGGCGATTGCCAGCCTGTCTTTGCTCCTTCAAAATAAGCGTCCAAATGTTGCATCCAAATTTCCCCGCCAACCGCTTCTTTTACCCGCCAAAAATCCAAAGCCGAAACTACCGGAACAATGGGCACACCCGTTTTTTTAGCCACCCGGCGGCAAACCTCAGCCAGACGGACCGCCCCATCGCCAAATGTCTCTCGATAAATCTTAAAATTAATCCAAATCATCAATCCATTTTAGCACGAAAGCCACTCCTTCCCCATTTTTAA
>JALTFB010000067.1 GCA_027007615.1 Candidatus Shapirobacteria bacterium | reverse complement strand
TTTTCCGATTGATTAACTTCAAAATGCGGCAATTTCACATCGCCATCATCCTGGCCCTGCTTAGAGTCAAAAAGGCTTGCTTGTCCATTTAACTTATCTTTCTTAAGCCTGTCAATAGCATTGCGCACCCGGTCTAATAGCGTCAATAAAGCTTTTCGCTCGCCAAAGTGATCGAAGGCGCCAACTTTTACCAAACTCTCCAAAACTTTTTTATTTACCTTTTGGTTATCTACACGATAATAAAAGTCTTCAAGGGAATTAAAATCGCCCTTCTTTTTGCGTGATTTAACTATTTCCTCAATCGCTGCCTCGCCTACATTTTTTATTGCCGATAAGCCAAAGCGTATCGCTAACCCATAGGGAGAATCCTTATCTTTCTCAAGGCTAAAACCCGTCTGAGAATAATTAATATCAGGCGGTAGAACCTTAATGCCCATCCGCCGGCACCCCTGAATAGCCCGAAATATCTTTTCCTCATGCCCCTGGCCCGAGTGGGCCTCCGCCGTTAATAGGGCCGCCATAAATTCTACCGGATAATTAGCCTTCAGCCAAGCCGTTTGATAGGTAATCATGGCATAGGAAACAGAATGGGCCTTATTAAATCCGTAACTTGCGAACCGCTCAATCAAGGCAAAAACATCTTCCGATATTTGGCGAGAGTAACCATTCTTCACCGACCGTTCGATAAAGCGCTTTTTTTCCTTGTGCATCAACTCAATTTTCTTTTTGCCAATGGCCCGCCGCAGTAAATCAGCCTCGCCAAGCGTGTAACTGGCCATCACATGGGGAATTTCCATCACCTGCTCTTGATAAACAGCAATGCCATACGTTTCTTCAAGCACTGGTTTTAAATCGGGATGGGGATAATGGATTTTATTGAAATCCCTTTTGCCGGCAATAAAATCGTCAATAAATTGCATCGGCCCGGGACGGAAAAGAGCAACCATGGCCGACAAATCCGAAAAGCGCGCCGGCTGTAATTTTTGCGCCAGCTTGCGCATCCCCTGGCTTTCAAGTTGAAAAACGCCAGTTGTTTCCCCCCTGGTAATCATTCCGTAGACTCGCTTATCGTCAAGGGGTATGCCCGAAAGATCAATGTCCTTGTTTTTTGTTTGCTTGATAAAATTGGCTGCCTCCTCAATAATAGTCAAATTGCGCAAACCTAAAAAATCCATTTTAAGCAAACCGACAGCCCTATCGGCCACATTCAGATCCAGCGAATACATATCATATTGGGTGGTAATCTTCCCCTCTTTGGTATCACGCTGAAGCGGCGTGTAATCAACCAACGGCTTATCTGAAATTACCACCCCGGCGGCGTGGACTGAAGCATGGCGAACTGTGCCTACAATTTTTTTAGCTAAATTTATGACTTTACGCGTCATTTCTTCTTCTTCATAAGCCCGCTTCAATTCCGGATTCTCCTTGACCGCATCGTCCAACGATATTTTATGGCCGGGAACGAAAGGAATCATTTTGGCAATTCTATCGCCAACAGCATAAGGATAGCCTAAAACTCGGGCCACATCCCGGACCGCCATTCTCGCCTCAATAGTGCCAAAAGTAATAATCTGGGCGACATGGTCCTCGCCATACTTCCGCCGCACATAAGTGATTACTTCATCTCGGCGCGAATCGGGGAAATCAAGGTCGATATCAGGGGTTGACTCCCGTTCCGGATTAAGAAAACGCTCGAAAGGCAAATGGTGTAATAAGGGGTCGATTGAGGTAATTCTAAGAATGTAAGAAACAATCGATCCCGCCGCGCTCCCCCGCCCCGGGCCAACCCGAATTCCCTGGTTTTTTGACCAATTTACCAAATCTTGCACAATGAGGAAATATTCGGCATAGCCTTTATCTATAATAATTGACAGTTCATAGTCAACCCTGTCTTTTATTCGCTTATCAGCTTGGGGATAACGCGCCGGTAAACGCTGCAAAACCAATTTGCGCAAATATGAAGCAGCCGTTTCTTTTGGCGGTAACGAAAAGCGGGGGTAAATTTTCTGGCCCAAGGGAATTTCTAAATTACATTTTTCGGCCACTTTTAAAGTGTTGCGCAAAGCATCGGGATATTGGCCCAATTCATGCCACATTTCATCAGGAGTCTTAATATAAAGATCGGGCGAGTGCATCAGGGAAAGGCGATTTTTATCTGTTAATTTCGACTGCGTTTGAATGGCTAATAAAGCATCTTGCCCTTCAGCATCTTCAGGGTAAATATAATGGCTATCATTTGTTGCCAATAAAGGAATCCCCAATTCTCGCGATAATTCCACCACGCCTTTATTGGCTACTGCCTGATCATTAATTCCGGGATGGCTTTGGATTTCTAAATAAAAGTCATCGCCGAACAATTCGACCATACGTTTGGCTTCTTGGCGGGCCTTTTCCTTCTGTCCTTTAACAATCAGCGAGGGAATTATTCCCTTCAAGCAAGCGCTGCCGGCAATAAGGCCTTGGTGATACTTTTCCAACAATTCCCAGTCAATGCGCGGTTTATAATAAAACCCTTCCAGGTAAGACGCCGATACTAATTTAAGCAAATTTCTATAACCCTGAAAATTTTTGGCTAATAACAAGAGGTGGTTGTAGCCCGAAGGCCGTCCTCCAGATTTATCAAAACGCGATCCTGCGGTTATATAAGCTTCCACGCCAATAATCGGCTTAATGCCTGCTTCTCGGCAAGCGTTGTAAAACTTTACCACTCCATACATTCCTCCGTGGTCGGTAATCGCCAAGCTTTTCATTCCCAATTCTTTAGCCCGAGCAACCAGCGGTTTAATTTTGCTCAAGCCGTCAAGAAGCGAATATTCCGTATGGACGTGGAGATGGACAAAATCGTTCTTCTTAGTCATCATTGCCGCCAAGCCAACTTTTTAATCTTTTTTGGGTCTCTTGGGCATCGGCCCTCCCCTTAGTCAATCTCATTATTTGGCCCATTAAATATCCCAAAGCGTTTGTTTTTCCCCGCCGATAATCATCCACCGCTTTTTTCTCTTTGTCCACAACCTGTCCAATAATTTTATCCAACTCGCCGGTCTCTATCCGCCCCTCCCGTTGCCGCTCCAAGCCGCGTAAAAACATTAACGGCGTCATTCCTTGCCACTGATCCGGTTTGTTAATAATAATATTAGCTATCTTTGGCAAAGAGGACTTTGGAAGCTTACCCTTGGAAAGAATTTCATGCCAAAAATGGCGCGCTTTTTCGTTCTCAACCAAAGTTTTTACCATTTGCCATTTCAAATGGTAATTCTTTAAATATTCTTCTTCCTCCTGCCAGGGTAAAACAGGCAATTGCCGACGCAAGCGACCCAAGTCTTTATCTTGCAAATCAAAAGGGGGAATATCGGGATCGGGAAAATAGCGATAATCCTTGGCTACCTCTTTGCTGCGTTGCAAAAAAGTAATTCCTTTTTTAACATCGAATCCGCGTGTTTCTTGTTTTGGCTGCCGCCCTTTTTGCAAGATCTCTGTTTGGCGGTGAATCTCATAATTAAGCGCTTTCTCTACGAAACGAAACGAATTTAAATTTTTTACTTCCACCCTATAATCGGGCAGCTTTGGCTCTTGCCCATTTCGCAGTTGCGGCGCCAAAGAAATATTTGCTTCCAGTCGCATTGAGCCTTTTTCCATGTCCCCGTCTGAAATCCCCAGCCAACGGACCACTTGGTGGATTCGCTTTACATAAGCTTTAGCTTCAGATGGAGAACGGATAACTGGCTGGCTAACTATTTCTACCAAGGGCACACCGCTTCTGTTAAAATCAATCCAAGCGCTGGCGGCGTGATGCTCTAATTTAGCCGTATCCTCTTCCAAGTGGATATCGTGCAAAGGAATATCTTTAAATTGGCCGTCAAACAAGATCCTAACCGCACCTCCCCGGCCAATAGGCAATTGATGCTGGCTAATTTGATAGCCCTTGGGCAAATCGGGATAAAAATAATTTTTGCGCTCAAAAATAAAATGCTTATTTAGCCTGGCCCCAAAAGCCATTGCCGTTAAAATGGTCATTTCTATCGCCCGCTGATTCGGCATTGGCAAAGCTCCCGGCAAACCCAGGCAAACGGGACAAAGTTGAGTATTGGGAGAACGGTGAAAATGGTCTGCAGAACAGCGGCAGAACATTTTGGTAGCCGTTTTCAACTCGAAATGAACCTCAAGGCCGATGATTGGTATTAGAGATAATGACATCGCTGCGGAAAAAAATGAATAATCCTAAAACTATAGCCATGCTGCCAACAGCTAATAATAACAAGCGGACTCCCAAAATATCAATAAGCGTAGCCATCAATAAAAGCGGTATTACTGCCGCCAAATTTATTGTCACATTTAGAAGCGAGAAAACTCGGCCGCGGATTTTTGCCGGCGTAAATTCCTGAATAAAGGTTTGGGCTGGAACCACTACCGATGCCAGGCCTACTCCCAGGAAAAATAGAAAACTGCCGGCCATCAGGGCTCGCCAAAAATAAGATTTAGCAAAATAATCAAGCAACGCCAAAGCGATAATAAATCCTCCCGTAACAACGGAACCTCCAAGAATCCAATATCTCTTGCGAATTCTGTCAGCCTCACGGCTAAAAAGGTAACTGCCGCCGACTAAGCCTACCGCCAACGGCAGCACAATAACCACCCCCGACTTTTGTAGGGAACGGTGTAGGATGGTGTTAGCTAAAACCGGCAAAATGGTCGCTGCCGCCGAGGAAGCCATTTGGAAAAGGGCGATGACTATAAATCCTATTAAAACCAGCCGGCCGCCACGTAAGAGAAAATGGCCGCCCTCTTGAATATCATGCGAAAACTGGTCCCAACTATAACGCTGCCGCCGTTGGCTGATGAGCTTGTCTTTGGGCAATAAAGCCACTGCCAACGCCGCCAATGACAGTAAAATTGCCGATAAAATAATTATTGTCCGGCTAGAAATGAATTGTAGCAAAACACTGGCGCTGCCAAAACCCACTAAAAAAGAAAGTTGCGCCGTAAAAAGAAAAAGGCTGTTGGCTGCCGCCAAAGTTTTAGTGTCCACCACCTCCGGGATAACAGCCGCTTCACTGGGAACATAAAATTGGTTAAGAATCGAATAGGCAAAAATAACTACGTAAAGAAAATAAAAGTGTTGTTGCACCGCTAACAGGCTGATTATCGTTAACGCTTGCAGCAAGTTAGTAACCACCATAATCTTCCTCTTGTCCCAAATATCTACAAAAAATCCGGAAAATGTGCCCAAAAAAATTGCCGGCAAACCATAAAAAATCCACATTAGGGAAACGGCCACTGTTGAATGGGTTCTCTCAAAAATTCTATTAATAAGGATAAAATTAATAA
>JALTFB010000066.1 GCA_027007615.1 Candidatus Shapirobacteria bacterium | reverse complement strand
GCGAAATATAACCTATTGCCACAAATAGTATTCCCATTGTCAATTCTAAAAGCGGATATTCAATGCTTATTTTTGCCCCACAAGATCGGCAATGCCCACCAAGAACCACATAAGAAACTAAGGGAATATTTTCCCACCACTCTAGTTTTCGCCGGCAAACATCACAGCACGAACGCCCGCTTATATCCACCTGACCTTGCTGGCGATAACGGCTTAAAATCACCCCCAGAAAGCTCCCCCCACTGGCACCCAGCCAAAATAAGGGGAGCCACCACCATGTTGCCATCGCTTATTGCGGCACACACTTAAAAAATGAATTGGTGCGATTTACCCATGTTTCCGCATCAATTTGTGCCTGAGTGGTCACACTGTCCACTTTGGTAGGCACACCATCGGTAGTAGTGATTCCCAGATCTTTCAGCTTAGAACTCAATTTCCTATTAGCTTTTGCCTTGGGAATGAAACAAACATAAACCGAACCGCCGGCACCTGCCTCTTTAAAGAGGTAAAGCCTATTTAAATCCGTGGCAATTGTATCAGAAAAGGGATCTTTTTGGGCAAACGAGGATTTAAGTTCATCCATTTTTATTAATTCTCCATATTTGGAATTTGTTCCCGCACAAGACGTTGTCTCCACATTATAAGTTGAACCGGCGCAAACCCCAAAACCCGGCATTCTACTCGTCAATCCCAGAACCACCGACTCATCAGCTCCCGCTCCTGTTCCCCAAACATCATCATCCCAAGGGTAATACTGCTGCGAAGCGTAATAACGCTCCATAGCGCTCAAGGCCTCGGCGGCATCATTTTGGAATTTAGCGTCACGCGCTTTATTGGTTTGTTCAATTGGATTAAGTGTTGACAAAACCGCCACCGACAAAATGGCAATCAAAGAAATAACGATTAGCAATTCTACTAAAGTAAAACCTTCTCTTAATTGTTTCATTGGTCACCCCCTTCCTAAAATTGGCTAGTTAAATTATAAATTGGCATAATGACCGCAAAAACTAAAAAGCCAACTCCAACCCCTAACACTATCATGATAAGAGGCTCGATGGCACTTGTCAAGGTTTTCACCTGCTGATCCGCCTCCACTTCAAAAAAATGGGCCAGCCGGAATAAAATCGTATCCAATTTGCCCGTCTGCTCACCGGTAGCTATCATTTCCACTAAAAGGTCCGGAAAAATCATCTGTTCGCGCATTGATTCAGAAAGAGGAAAACCTTTTTCAATTCTTTGGGCAATCCTCGTCAGCGCCCGCTTGTAAACTAAATTGCCGGCTGATCGCCCCACCGTTTCCACGCTGTCTATCAAGGGTACGCCGGCGCTGACCATCATGCCTAAAGTTCTGACAATATTGGTAATTAATGTTGTCTTTACTAGAGGTCCGATAATCGGAAAGCGCAATTTGACCTCGTCAAAGCGATAGCGCATTTCCTGCCGGCGCATAAGGATTTTCCAAAACATTACGCCAATCGCCAAAGATAACGGCAATAGCCAAATAATGACTCCGCTCAAATTGGCGATCGCCATCAAAACCCGCGTTTCCCAAGGCAGTTTGGTATTGAACTCACTGTATAAGCTGGCCATTTTAGGAATAACAAAGGTGACCACAATGAAAATTACCCCCCCCATGCCCGTTAAAATAATAACCGGATAAATCATTGCTCCTTTTACCTTGCCCACAAACTCCTGCCTTTTCTCTAAAGTATCCGCTAATTGGGCCAGTACTTTTTCTAAAACGCCGGCCTCTTCCCCGGCGCTAATCGAAGCTATATAAATATCGCCAAAAACATCGCGGTGTTTTTTCAAGGCCGCCGTCAGCGATTCGCCCCCCTCGATAGATTGCAGCAAATCAGCGATTATCGTTTGCAGCTTGCCTTTCTCCTGCTTTTCCAATAAAGACAACGATTCCGTCAAGGGCAAACCGGTGTCAATCATTGTCGCTAAGCGGCGGGTAAAAGAAGCTATCTGTCCGCCGGAAACTCTGCTCATGCCCAAACGCAACCTCTCCCATAGAGATGGCCTATAAGGCTTAAGGTCAACCAAAACCAGGCGGCGCTTTTTAATTAGGCCCACGGCTTCTTTTAAATTCCGCGCTTCCACTAAGCCTTTATTTAGCTTGCCTTGCCAATCGCGGGCGCGGAAGATGTATTTATTCATTTCTCATCTGGCTAAAAAACATTAATTGCCATTTTTTCGCAAAATCATTATTCGGCCTGATTATTAGGCTGCCCGGAAGCATCGCCGGCCGATCCTCCCGGCTGGCGGTTCAAATGCTGTAAATTGCGCATCAACTCTTTAGGCCGCAGCGTATATTCCTGGGCGACTTTCAAATCCACAATCCCTTTATTCACCCATTCCGCCAATGAAACTTCCAAGAGCCGCATTCCCGCTTCGCCTGATGTTTGGATAATATTATCGATCAAGTGGGTCTTATCTTCACGGATGGCTGTTTTAATGGCATGGCTGTTCAAGAGCAGTTCTATTGCCGGAACCCGTCCCGGTTTGATAGTGGGAACCAATCGCTGAGAAATTACCGCCAGTAAACTGTCGGACAGCTGCATGCGCACCTGAGCTTTAGCGCCGCTGGGAAAAACATCCACAATTCTGTCAATCGTTTCCGCGGCCGAGTTGGTATGCAGCGTGGAAAAAACCAAATGGCCCGTCTCCGCCACCGTCAAGGCCGCCTGAATTGTTTCCAAGTCGCGCATCTCGCCAATTAAGACAACATTGGGGTCCTCGCGCAAGACAGACCGCAACGCCTTGCGCCAAGTGAGCGTATCCGAGCCAATCTCCCGTTGGGAAAATATCGATTGCTTATTTTTGAAAAAATATTCTATTGGGTCTTCAACCGATACTATGTGCTCGGCGCGGGTTTGATTGATTTCCTCAAGCATCGCCGCCAATGTAGTTGATTTCCCATGACCTGTCGGACCGGTAACCAAAACAAATCCTTGGCGCTCCCGAGTTAATTTTTTGACAATCGCCGGCAAATTTAAAGTGTCAAAGCGCGGGACTTGGGGAGGAATAAGACGCATTGCTACCGCCACCGTGTCTCGCTGGAAATACAAATTCACCCGAAACCGGGCTTGATCCTGGAAAACATAGGAGCAATCCAACTCCCGCCGCTTAAGGAATTTTGCGTAACGTTCTTCTCCCAAAATTAATTTTGCCACCAGGAGCGATTCTTCTTTTGTTAGCGGGGAGGAGTTCGTTAGGGGAAAAAGTTTGCCGTTAACCCGCAGCAGAGGCAAATTGCCCACTAAAAGATGAATGTCCGATGCCTTGCTCTGGACCGCCAACGTTAAAACTGAAAACAGTTTCTTCATTTTTATCTGTTCATGCCGCAATTAATATTTCGCCACCCGCAAAACTTCTTCAATAGTGGTAATCCCTTCCAAAACCTTAAGATAACCGTCCTGCATCATGGTTATCATTCCCTCGGAAACTGCTTGTTTTTTTATTACTTCCGCCGGAGCCCGCTTTAAAATCAACTGGATTATTGCGTTGGTAACCGGCAATGTCTCGAAAACGCCAATCCTGCCGTAATAGCCGGTATGATCACAGCCGTTGCAACCCCGCCCCCGGTAAAGAGGCGGGGATTCTCCATCCTTAGCCGGCCACAAGGGCCCTAAAACCTTTTTCATATTGGCGATTATGCTCGCCGGCGGTTTATACGTTTCTTTACAGTCATTATGGATACGGCGCAGAACACGCTGGGCCACGATCGCATTCAAAGATGAAACCAATAAAAACGGCTCCACGCCCATATCAACCAAACGGGGAGCGGCACCGGCGGCGTCATTGGTGTGAAGCGTGGAAAAAACCAAATGGCCCGTTAAAGCCGCTTCAACCGCCAACTGAGCCGTTTCCTTATCGCGAATCTCACCCACCATAATTATATCGGGATCTTGGCGCAAGAAAGATCGTAAAGCCGAAGAAAACGTCAATCCCGCTTGAGGGTTAACCTGGACCTGGTTGACCCCTTTTATCCTATACTCAACCGGGTCCTCAATCGTCATCACGTTAACCTTATTAGTGCTTATTTTAGATAAAATTGAATAAAGGGTAGTGGTTTTTCCTGAGCCCGTTGGCCCGCAAATCACAATCATGCCGTGCGGCCGGCTAACTGCTTCCCGCAAATCAACCAAAGATCTGCCCCGCAAACCCAATTCCGGCAAGGTGGGAATCTTCTGCGTCTTCTTAAGCAACCGCATCACCACTTTCTCGCCATAAACCGTCGGGGCGGTGGAAACACGGACATCTATTTCTTCGCCATCAGCCCTAAAAGTAAAACGGCCGTCCTGGGGAACTCTTTTTTCATCAATTTTCAAATCCGACAAAATCTTAATCCGCGAAACAACCGCATCATGAATCCGCCGCGGCAGAATAAGTTTCTCCTCCAAAATACCGTCAACCCGATAGCGCACCCGAGTGTCGCCCTCTTGAGGCTCAATATGGATATCGGAGGCACGCGCTTTAACCGCAAATTGTAAAATAGTGGAAACCACTTTAGCGATCGGCGCCTCGTGGATAACGTGCTCCAAATGATCGATATCCAAAACATTCTTATCATAAACTTTTTCTGTTTCGCCCAGCGCTTTGCTTACTTCAGCCGTGATTTTCTGGCTGTAAAGCCTGTCAATTGCTTCTTTAATCCGTTCTGCCGCCGCCAAATAAGGTTTGATGCCCAACCCCGTTTTCTTCTGCAAAAACTCTATCGTCTCTAAATCAAGGGGATTAGCCATGGCTACTTTTAACTCTTTCGCCTTAGAATTATAGTGGAAAGGAACCACTAAATAATACTCTGCTACGCTGCGAGGAATAAAGGATATGCTTTGGGGATCAAAGGCTGTCCGTTCCAAATTTACGTAGGGCACTTTCAAAAATTTCGCCTTGGCTTGCAAGAATTGTTCTTCCGGAATCAGCTTTTTCTCACGAATAATATCTTCAATATCCTTGCCCGTTTGGATTGAATCCAATTGCAACTGCTTAAGGCGTTCCGGCGAAAGAAGTTTTTCTTCTTTTAAGATGTCAAGCAAAGATTGTACCGCCGCCGCACTTTTAACAGCCATTATTCCATTATTCCAAAAAATTCTCCTCCTTGCAACACCCATCGATAAAGGCGAAAAATTCCAATCGAGCTTCCGCTCCTGATTTAAAAGCCGAAGCCTTATCGCCGGGATAAATATTATATAATGGAATAAATGCTCAAAAGCGGATCCTATCTTCTAGAAAATTACAGCCCGGAGAAATTCCGGCAAACAATAAAGCGACTTCTGCCGCAGCCCCGCCTATCCCACCCCAACTTGCTTCTAATTGAAGCTGAAAACGCCATTAAGATTAGCCAAATCAGGGAAATAAGACATTTTTTAGCGCTCAAGAGCTGGCAAGGCGGCCGGCGAGTAGTGGCTATTGCCGAGGGGAATAAAATGACTGTTCCCGCCCAAAATGCCCTCTTGAAAATTCTTGAAGAACCGGGACCACAAACGATAATTCTAATCCAAACCGATAATTGCCAACAGCTTTTGCCTACCATCCGTTCCCGTTGCCAGCTTCTCCGCCAAACTCCCCGCCAGCAATCTCTTGGCGAATGGGAAAATTTTTTGCGGCAACTCGCCAGTGCCTCCCCAAAGGACCGCTTAAGACTTCTTAATCAAGCTCAAAAAAAGATGGCGGCGGCGGCTCTGCTTGACCGGCTCTTGCAGGCCGGCCAACAACGGCTTTATCGGGCTCCAGCCGCTAGAATGCCATTGCTCCAAAAACAAACAAAAACCATTCTCATCGGCCGGCAAATGCTAATGGCCAATTTAAAACCTCAAGATGCATTTGATTGGTTAGCCATGAACTTGTAAAATGAAATAAAATGTATCAGCCCAAATTTACAATCACTCCGGCAATTCTTAATCACATTGCCAAAATTGAAGCTTCCCGGGCCATCATTAACCAGGCCCCATTAGTCCCCGCTTTTGAAAAGCAATTTCGCCAAGAGGCTATTATTAAGGCTGTACATTACGCTACTCGGCTTGAAGGCAACGACCTAACTTACCAAGAAGTGGCTAAAGTTATTGAGGGGCAAAAAGTAGTTGCCCAAGGCCGCGATGTCCAAGAAGTCATCAATTATCGCAATGTCATGCAATATTTAGAAGAGCTTTTGGCGCGTTATCGAGAAAACCTGCCTCTACCCGGCGAAAAAATAGATCCGCGCGAAAAAATTAAGCAGGATCGGCAAACAACTTTTCGGCACAGCGAGGAAATTTTCCGCCGTATCCATGAATTGGTGGTAGAAAAAATTATTCCCGCTAAACAAGCGGGCCAATACCGCCAAGCCCAGGTGGCGCTGGTTAACACTAAAACCGGCGAGACTATCTTCCGGCCTCCGGCGGCAGTCGAGGTTCCTTTTTTAATCCGCGAGTTTTTCGCCTGGTTAAATAATCCCGACGCGCGCCAATTGCATCCCGTCATCCGTTCGGCCATTGCCCATTACGGCCTTGTCGCCATCCATCCTTTTGTCGAAGGCAACGGCCGCTCCGCCCGGGCCATGGCTACCCTGGTCCTCATGACTGAAAGATATAACATCAAGGGCCTTTTCGGACTTGAAGAATACTTTGACCGCAACGCCGAAGGCTATTACGGCACTCTGCAAAAAGTTTCCCGGCAAAAGCTTCCCCTTGCCAAAAAAGACTTAACCGAATGGATTAACTTTTTCTGCCAAGCCCTCAATATCGAACTGGGCCGCATTAAAGAAAAAGTTGAACACCTTTCATCCGATATCCGCCTGCGCCAGCGTTTGGGCGGCCAACAAATTCCCCTCAGCGAACGCCAAATAAAACTGATCGAATACATCCGCGAATTTGGCGGCCTGCGCATTGCCGACGCCCGAGAACTCTTTCCTATGATTTCTGAAGACACAATATGGCGCGACCTCAAAAAGCTTATCGACCAAAAAATCGTTATCAAAAAAGGCTCAACCAAGGGGGCGTATTACACCTTGGTGAGTTAAATGAAAATCGATACTTTTATAAAACATCTCCAAGTTATTGAAAACACCACTAGCCGTAACGAAATTACTATTAGATTGGCAAAATTACTTAGCGAAGCTTCCCATCAAGAAATTGATAAAATTTGTTATTTGGTTTTAGGACGCCTTTTGCCCAAGTATCAAGGACTAGAATTTAACCTAGCCGAAAAAACCATGATTCAAATTGTGGCCAGCGCTTTCAATAAGCGCCCGGAGACAATAAAAAAACTGTTTCACCAAAGCGGCGATTTGGGAAGCACCGCCGAACAATTGCGCCAACAATGGCCGGAACCGGCCCGAAATCCTCAAATGGCAGATATTTATCAGCAATTATTGGCCATCGCTCGAGAGAAGGGGGGTGGCAGCCAAGAACGGAAAAAGCAAAAAATGACCCTGCTTATGCGCGCCATTTCTCCCCAAGCAAACCGCTATTTGGTTCGTATTCCCATCGGCAAATTAAGGCTCGGCTTTTCCACCGCCACTATTTTAGATGCCCTTTCCTGGCTTGAAAAAGGCGATAAAAGCCTTCGGCCGCAACTCCAATATGCCTTCAACGTTTCCGCCGATATCGGTCGGGTGGCTAAATGGCTCAAAGAAAAGGGCGCCGCCAAGCTAACCGCCATTAGCGCCCAGCCGGGAATTCCCATTATGCCCGCTTTAGCCGAACGTGAGGTAAGCCTAAAAAAGATTCTTGAGCGAATGAACGGCCATGCCCTTTTGGAGCCCAAATACGACGGCTTTCGGGTTCAGATTCATATCAACCACCGGCCAACGCCGGGGATAAAACAGAATCTTTTCAACCAGCAAAAGCCGATTTTGCTGCGCATTTTTTCCCGCAGCACCAAAGATATCACCCCCATGCTGCCGGAAGTTGCCAAAGCCAGCCGCGGCCTCCCCTTGAAATCGGCCATACTGGACGGGGAAGCCATTGGCTTCAATCCCAAAACACAAAAATTTGTCACCTTCCAAGAAACCACCACCCGCAAACGTAAATATGGCATCGGCCAAGCGGCCAAAGATATTCCCATTAGGGCGTTTATTTTCGATATCCTTTATTACAACGGCCAAACTCTCATCCGCAAGCCGTTTCATCGCCGGCGACAAATCCTTGAGCAAATTTTTGCCGCCAATCCCCGGCAAAACCATCTGGCCTTAACTCCACAAACCGCCGTGACTAAATTACCAAAAGCCGAACGCCTCTTTCACCGCTATATCAACCGCGGGCTGGAAGGTGTTTTAATTAAAGAAGCCAATAGCCAATATCACGCCGGCCAGCGCAAATTCAGTTGGATAAAATTCAAACGGGCCATGGAGGGTAAGCTAGCAGACAGCATTGACTGTTTGCTAATGGGCTATTATTACGGCCGCGGCAAACGGCAAAAATTCGGGCTCGGGGCGCTGTTGGTGGGAACCTATTCGCCCAAAGATGGGCAATTTTACACTATCAGTAAGGTCGGCACCGGCTTAAGCGACAAACAATGGAGAATGCTTCATCGGCGGGCAGCCAAACTAATCAGCCGGCAAAAGCCCAAGAACTACCAGGTCCCTAAAGAACTCACTCCTGATGTTTGGCTCGCTCCAGGTTTGGTTTTGGAAATCAGCGCCGACGTTATCAGCAAATCGCCTCTCCACAGCAGCAAATTCGCCCTTCGCTTTCCCCGCTTTCAGCGGTTGCGCGATAAATCGCCGACAGAAATTACCAACCTACACGAAATCCGCGAACTTTTCAAAATTCAGGAAGAAGAAAACCGCTAATAGGCAAATTGCCAGTTAACCAAATGTCCCCATTGTTCTAAACGAAGAACTATAAATTTTAACTTCCCGCATTAGTAGTGTAAAATAAAGCAAATGTCGGGACATTCAAAGTGGGCTAACATCAAACACCGTAAAGAGGGCCAAGATCAAAAACGCGGCCAGATTTTTAGCAAGCTGGCTCGGGCGATTGCTATTGCCGTTAAGGAAGGCGGATCTGCCGATCCGGAAAGCAATTCCAAATTGCGGACTTTCATTCAACAGGCAAAAGAGGCCAATATGCCCAAGGAGAATATCCGCCGGGCAATCGAAGCCGGCCAAAAACACGCCGAAAATTTAACCCATTTCCTCCTTGAAGGTTACGGCCCTCACGGCGTCGCCGTCATTATTGATGTGGCTACCGATAACCGCCAGCGCAGCGTTCAAGAAATCAAAAACATTTTTAGCCGCGGCGGCGGTCGGTTAGCTGAACCCGGCGCGGTTACTTTCCAATTCACCCGCCAAGCCAAAGCCATTACGCCTCCGCTTAATGAAAACAAACTTTTAGCCGTTATGGATTTCCCCAAAATCAACGATTGGAAAGAAGAAAAACAGCAAGTAATCTTCAGTCTCAATCCGGATTATCTAAGCGATTTCATCAATTTCCTGAAAAAAGAAAATATCACCCTATTGAAAAGCAGCATCACCATGGAAGCGAGAACCCCCCTCGAAAACACCAATGAACGCCAGCGGCAGCAAATTAGCCGTTTTTTGGATGAATTGCGGGACCATGACGATGTTCAAGCTGTCTATACCAACTTTCTCTAAACAATGAGTAAACAGCGCCAATTCAGCTTAGTGGCTCTTATCTTAAGCTCTTTCTTTATCACCAGCCGGTATTTCGACCCCTACAACGAGCACTTTCTAGCCATTTCCATATTAATGCTTGCTCTTGCCAGCGTGCCTCTCCTTATTCTCTTCCGCCCCCGCGCCGGTCTGGCCGGCCTCTTTCAGCTCCTCTTTCTACCCCTCAGTTTCCTGGTATCGCTGCGCTTCTTTTATTCCCTTCTTCCAACTCAGTGGTGGAGCCAGATTTTCTTTTTTCTGGCCGTAAGCCTGGGAGCATACCTCACCATTGCCATTAGCAATATTTTCTATATTGCCGGCCAATTCAAAATTGTCCCCCTCTACCGGGCTGCCTCCAGCATCAGCTTTCTGCTTATCCTGGTTGAGCTTTACTTCAGCTATAATTTCATCTACTCATTCCGCCTCGATTTTTGGCAAAACGGCCTCTGGCTATTCTTTCTAACCCTGCCCTTTTATGGTTATTTTCTCAGCGCCGCCGCCCTGGAAGAAAAAGAATTAAGCTGGCGGGGGCTGGCGCCTTTTGTGCTAAGCGCCGCCTGGATAATAGCCCTATTGGGAATGGCTTTTTCGTTTTGGAATATTCCCGTCAGTTTAATTTCTCTCTATTTAATCAGTTTTTCATACTTATTGGGAGGCATCCTCCAAGCCGCCGTCCGCCACCGGCTTTTCCGCCTCACGCTGCGCGAGTACCTCGCCGTCGGCTTGGGAATTTTAGTGGCCCTTTCCTTCCTCGGCAGCCGTTAAATGCCGGGGGAAATTATGCTAGTATAATAAAATCATGTTGAAACAAGCTTCGGCCCACAGCCTGCCCCACTGGAACTACCGCCCCCGACTCAAGGGATTGACCGGCATTTATTTTAACGCCAGCCTGCGGACATTTGCCTTAGGGCTTAGCGGCATCTTTATCCCCATTTTTATTCTAGAAAAAAGCGGCCAGCTCAGCACTGTTTTCCTTTTCTACCTCCTGGCTGTATTTTGCCAACTTATCGTTATCTGGCCAATAGCAAAACTCATCAGCCTCATCGGCCCCGATATGTCCATGGCCCTCTCGCTGATAACCCAAATCGTCTTCTTTTTATTCCTCCTTCTCGGCAATTACAGCCTCAGTTGGATCTGGCCGGCAGCCTTTTTCCTGGCCATTCTCGTGCCTCTCTATTGGCTGCCCTACCACCTTGCCTTTACCCGCATCGGCAGCAGTAAATACCTCGGCCAGCAAATCAGCACCATCAGTATTTTCACCCGCCTGGCGGCGGCATTAGCCCCTCTTTTGGGAGGCTTAATTATCAGCCAAGCCAATTTCAACTACCTTTGGTGGTTGGTCATCGGCCTGTCGCTTCTGGCGATTTTGCCCATCTTTTGGGACGAATATAATTATCACGAAAAGCCGGTTGGCCCCTCGGCCGTCTGGCGCTTTTTCAAAACCCACCGCCAGCGCTCTTTCTCCCTGGCCTTCATCGGCACCGGCATTGAAGGCGCGCTTTATGGGGTTGTCTGGCCGCTGTTTATTTATTACCAGCTGAGAAAATTGATTTCTCTGGGTTTAATCAGCAGTTTTGCCCTGGTAGTTTCTATCCTGTTAGCCTGGCAAATAGGCCATTGGGCCAGCCGGCATCCCCGGCAGCTGCTCAAAACCGGTTCCCAGCTTAACGCTTTTAATTGGCTGCTCAAGGCTCTGGCCACCACTCCCTATCTCCTGGGCATCATTGACGCCATTTACCAGCTTGGCGGGCTGCTTGTTTGGGTGCCCTTTGGCGTTTTAACCTACCGCCGGGCGCATCGGCAGCCTTTTGTTTTCTTACTGGGGCGCGAATTCCTTATCCATATCGGCTGGATTATCGGCTTAGCGCTCAGCGGCGGGCTTTACCTCATCAGCCAAAACTGGTGGCTGGTATTCAGCATTGGATTTCTGGCGCTCTTATTAATCGGGGGGCTAGGCAAACATGAAGCAACGGCGCGGGGAAGTTAAATCGTTAAAAAAACTCTTAAGCCAATTAGACCTGGCCCGGCGGCGGCGCTACATTAAAAAAGAATTCCAGGCCTATGGGCTCCAATTGGCCGATGAGCTTAATGATTGGCCCCATCGCTCCCTTTATATCCGCTTGGCAAAAACAATGCCCCGAAAAATCCTGGAAAGGGCGCGCCTCTTTATAAAGGACCAAAACCGCCGGCAAATAAAAAACCGGGCCCGGCTCTTTATGTGGAAGCTAAAGCAATTGCGCCTGGAAAAAGCTAAGGTTGAGAATAAAGATGGTAAAAATGATAACCCACCACCGCGGCGGCGGCATAAACATTGAGGGAATGGTTAATGCCCGCCATCGGCAATTTTGCACACACATCCGCCAGAGCTACCGCCTCCGAACTTAACCCGCGGCTTTCATTGCCTAAAAGCAAAGCTACGGGAAAATTAGGCTTTATCTGCCAATACCAGCGGCTGATTTTCACTTGCTCTACAGCTATTAATTGATAGCCTCGCTTTTTCAGCTCCAGCAAAAGCGGTTTTGTTTGGCGTTTCTGTTCCCAGGGCACCCAGCGCCAGGTGCCAACCGAAGCCCGATGAATTTTAACGTTGGGGGGCGCCACCGTTCTTCCCGCTAAATAAACTTTCTCGGCGGCAACGGCATCGGCCAGCCGAAAAAATGAACCTATATTATAAGTGTCTATAACATTTTCCAGAACAAAAACCATCGGACTCCGCTTAATTCTTTGTCTCAGTTGCAAATTAACCGGTTGATGGCGCAGTTCTTGAGCATTCAGATGCCGTTTCATTAAGATCCGCAATTACCTGCCTTAGTTTTAGCTTTAGTAGCCGTAACCGCCAATTTGCTGGAACATTCCCGGGGCGCTTTCTTAAATGCCCGGCAAATTGCCGTTTTAAGAGTCTCGGGATCACGGTATTGGTCAACCGAGAAAACTTTCTTGCCGATGCGGAGCACCATATTTTGGCCATAAGCTTTCTGGGGCGGGAAGGAAGCTCCATTAATGAAAACCGTTGGCGAAGCGCTTGCCTTCTTCTCATTGCTTAATTTTTCTTCGGCGGCCAGAATCTTAAGCGCCTCCTTATCAAAGCACTGCTGAATCTTGGCCTCTTCAAAGCCGTTGTCCTTGGCCTGCTTCTGCCAACAGCTGCCGACATTGCCAATGTTGCAGTTCTTGTCGACCGCCGTTATAAAATTCCACCACTGCTTAACATCCTTCTTCAAATTCCAAGCGCAGACTTCCCTCACATCCTGATTTAGTTCCTGGCGCCCGTGGAGGGAAAGATAACCTTGGTTGGGATTTACCAGCAGCGCCTGCGGCCGCAGTTGCTTCAAACAAGCCTTCAAGTTGGGATAGAGCCTCTGGCGGCAACTTTTAACATCCGGGAAATATTTGCGTTGGACATATTCCTGGCAAAGCTTTAGGCTGTAAACCTGGCGCTGGCAAACTTGCTGCAAATTTACCTTATTAACTATATAATGCGGTTGCCAGTCAACCTTGTCGCCCAACAGCTTAACCACCGGCAGAAAACTATCCTCTATTTGGTTGCCATAAGGGCAGAAACTCATAACAAACATTTCCACCTTCGGCCGGGCCGATTTTTCAACCGCAAACTCTTCAACTGTCTTGCCGGTCAAATCAAGCTTTTTCCCTTCCCAACGCTCGAACAGCGTTTTACCCGTCCAGCCAGCGGCAAATGCCAACAAAACCGCCACCGCCACTAACGCTTTCTTAACCGGAAACTTGCCTATCTTTATTTTCAGCTTCATTTTTCCTCCTCAATTATAATTGCCCCGGTTGGACAAAATTCCCGGGCTTTTTTAATAACGTCCTTATCGGCCGGCGTCTGCGGCTGCTTGATTATCTTGGCTTTACCCTGGTCGGCTAAGCCAAAGAAATCGCCGGCTACCGCTATGCAGGTGCCGCAGCCAATGCACTTGGTTTTGTCCACCCGCACTTTCATGTCAATGTTTTATTATTCGCGCCTTTTAGTTTTTTGTCAAGGACATCTTCGGCGGTATTAATAGCCTTGATGATAAGTTCGATGCGCTGCTCCGCCTGGCTTAGAGTCAGCCGCTGCAAATTATGGGGAAAGTAATGAAAAATCAAATTGCGGCCCTTTTTCCAAGCCCGCCAAAGCAGGGGAGCAATGGATTTCTGATCCAAACCCAACTGCTCCAAGGGACGGTAAACTGAAAAACGCTCGTATTTCAAATTTGGATTAAGCACTTTGCCAACCCTGAAGTGATCATCATAATAATCATTTTGGGTAATCAAATTAAGCTGGAAGAAAAATTTTTTCAAGAACCCCTCATAGGCTTTAGCAAAAGGGGCCACCAGGAAAGAATAGTCGGAAAGATGGTCTTGCAAAATTCCTTGTTTCGCCAGCCGGCGCAAGAAAAAGCCATCATCTAACAACTCTCGCTCTTCTTGGCTTAAATATCTGGTGTTCACCATACCAAAATTTTCCAAAGCGTTAACACCCACAAGGCCAAGCTTATCCCCAAGGCAAAGCGAATGCCCTGAATTCGCGCTTGCAATTGCCGCTGCAAAACCGCCTGGTACCAAGGCCGGCGGCGCAGGCAGGCAATTTCCACCAAAAAGTCACCGGCCAAAAAGAATAAACAGCTAAAAGCAAAGAGGCTATGGCTGGAAGTCACCAAAAACAGCGCCAGCGCCAGCAAAGTCAATTGGCCGTAAACATTATGTAAAATGCCCTGAAAATCTAACTTCATCAACGGCGCCCGCAAGGCCGCATTCAGGCGGGAAAGGGGAAAGGGAAAGGGAAAAGACGGGAAGCTATTAAAAGCGGCGATGAAATCGGACCACAGCAGCACTATGGAAACGCCGGCGGCCAGCAGTAAATTCAGCCAATAAAGCGGAGAAAATGGCGGCCTTAAAAGGAATTGCGCCGCCAGCAAAATAAGCAAAAAGCCGTTTATAACCAGTTGCCACCGCCAAACCCGCCGCAGTTCCTTTTCCATTATTTCCAGTTTACCAAATTCTCAGCCATTGGCAAAATGGCATTTCTATCCACCTTCCCGTCAATCTTAGAGACTAGCTAAATAGACTGACAAGACAGGGTTCTCGGAAATTGGGATTTTATTACTGAAGATCCTGAAACAAGTTCAGGATGACATTTCTTCTCGTCTTTATTTGAAATTCAATCCGTCGGCCGGAGGATTGTGGTTTGCCTGCCCGCCGTGGCGGGGAGCTAGAAAAGTAAAATTCCAAATTCCGAACAGAAATCTCCTCCGTCATGCTGATCTTGCCGAAGGCAAGGTTCAGTATCTCCAGCGGTTATCTTATTTACATTGTGAGTTCACTATTCACTGAAGATCCCGCCCTTTCTTTTGAAAGAGCGGGATGACGAAGTGTTAGATGTTAAGTTCCTCTAACCTAGCTCCTATCTCCATTTTAACTTTTCACTTTCCACTTCTTTTCCACTTTACACTTTTCACTTTTAATTTTTCCTAGCTCCTAGTTCCTAGTCCCAATTATTTCTCACATTAGTTTTTCTTTCTTATCAGAGCTTTAGGCTTTCAGCTTTTAGCAGCCCTTCAGGGCTTTTCATTTTACCTAGTTCCAAGCTCCTAGTTCCTAGTTCCAGTCTCCAGTGGACCGGGCGGGATTCGAACCCGCGACCTCCCCGATGCGACCGGGGTGCTCTTCCAGCTAAGCTACCGGCCCAACTTCCTGCTTCTTATTTTACTAGCTTGCAATCAAGACCTCAAGAGGCTACAATTATCTAAGGCGGCAAAGCCCGCTTTTTTGTTGCTGCTACTATGAATAAGCAAAGCAATTATACCGGCAAACAGATCGTTGTCCTTGAAGGGCTAACACCGGTGCGCAAACGCCCGGCCATGTATATCGGCTCCACCGATGTCAACGGATTACATCATTGTCTAAACGAGATTATTGATAATTCCATTGACGAGGCCTTAGCCGGTTACGCCAGCGACATTTGGATTGTTATCAACGCTGATGGGTCGGCCACCGTAGCCGATAACGGCCGCGGCATTCCCGTTGACGTTATTGCTAAACATAAAAAAAGCGCCCTTGAAATCGTGATGACCAAACTTCACGCCGGCGGAAAATTTGACGGCAAAGCTTATAAGATTTCCGGCGGTTTGCATGGAGTCGGCTCCAGTGTGGTTAACGCTCTCTCGGAATGGCTTTGGGTTGAGGTGCGCCGCAACAATAAAATTTATTACCAAGAGTACCGCCGCGGCATTCCCCGAAATGGGGTAAGCGTTACCAAAAAGGGCCATCATCCTTTCTTAGCCAAGATTTTACCAGCTACGATTAGCGGTACCACAACCACTTTTAAGCCCGATGCCAGTATTTTCAAGCAAACCCATGAGTTTGACGGCAAGAGAATTCTTAAATCTTTAAAGGAAAGGGCTTATCTCACTTCAAAAATCCGCTTTCATTTTTACGACCGCCGGCCGGATAGCAGGGTAGGGGAGTACC
>JALTFB010000065.1 GCA_027007615.1 Candidatus Shapirobacteria bacterium | reverse complement strand
ATTTAGCTCTCTCCACGTCTCCCCTGAACAGGCGAAAAGTTGCTTCCACCACTATTTCACCTGTTTTTTTAAGGATACTTTTGTCATAGCCGAAATTGAAATAATTATTGCCAACCTCTTTCACCTTGCCAAATCTGTCCACCAAGGTAGCAGAATAAAGATAATCGCTGATGTATTTAGTACCGCTGTGGGCATTAAAAAAAATTGCCCCTCCCAGCGTACCCGGAATTCCGGCGAACCATTGGAGGCCGGTCAGACCTTTCGAAAAAGCAAAGCCGATAAGATGGCCCAAAGAAACCCCCGAGCCCGCTTTTATTAATACCGGTTTTCCTCTGTCTTCATATTCCAAATCAATGATTGACAAAATCTTCACATTAGAGGCAGGCTTCGTCTGCAAATAAGAACGGCTGACCCGATAATCAGAAATTTTCTCTTGATTTTCTCTTGAATTAATAATTTTAATGGAACGAATCTCGTTCTTAATAATCAAACCATTGAAACCTTCGTCGGGAATTAAAATATTGCTGCCACCGCCCAAGATAAAGAATGGTAGGCCAATTTTTTTCATCGCCGCTAAAGCTCTAATTAGGTTTTCTCGGCTTTTCACTATCAGAAAATACTTAGCGGGGCCACCAATTTTAAAAGTGGTGTAATTTTTTAGGGAAACATTTTTTTGAACGGACGGTAAAATTTGGGAGAGGTTATCTAACGAACTGGGCATTTTATAAATTTATGGATAAAAAAATAATTTCTTCAATCTGATTTATTATAACAGCCGGGCTATTTAAGTAAACCGCCGACTGAAGTAAACCCGGAATATTAAATTAGATGGCAATATCGACAATATTTATCTTATGGCGGACCAACTCGAAAAAGCGGCGGAAATCTGTTTGATTAAGAACCAAGGTGGCAGTGTTAATATTGGGATGGAAAGCGACTTTTTCGGCGGTGGACATTTCCTTATCCAGGTAAAAAGTAACCTTATTATCTTTGTCGTTTATTAATCCAAAAGGAGAAACCGATCCCGGCGTCAAGCCTAATTTTTCTTCCAACTCATCGGGCCGGCCAAAAGTTAATTTTTTGGCATTTATCAGCCGGCAAAATTTTTTAATATTGGCCTGCCGTTTTCCCGATAAACTTAATAAATAATAGCGGTGATGGCGGCTGTCTTTAAGAAAAAGGCTTTTGCCGCCCATGCCGGGAACATTTTTGCGAAATTGCCGCGAATCTTTGACAGTAAAAATGGGAGGGTGGCTATAGATTTTATATTCTATTCCATGTTTTTGCAAAAAGTTTTCTACTTTGACCTGCTTGTCGTTGGTATTTGCCATAATAAAAACGTTATAACATTTTTTCTAAAGCGTTAATCCTTTTTCCAATGGGAGGATGGGTGGAAAAAAGGCCGTTTAGGCGGCGATTGAATGATGATCCACCTTTAAATGGGTTTACAATATAAAGGTGGGCTAAGGCTGGACTGGCATTCTTCATACCTATCGTTTGGTGAGATATTTTCCGAAGGGCATTTATCATCGCCTTGGGCTGGCGAGTAAATTTAACCGACATGGCATCGGCTAGAAACTCCCGGCGCCGGGAAATCGCCAATTTTATAAGGGTGGCTACCAATGGGGCCACTATTAACAATAAAAGGCTCAACGCTATTGATATTAAAGCGCCAGCGCCTCGATCATCATTGTCGCCGCGCCCCCAAAACAATCCGCTCCGCAAAATCCAATTACTGACCAAAACTATGCTTCCAACTAATATTGCCACAATTGTCATTAGGCGAATATCATAATCAACAACATGACCAGTTTCATGGCCAATGACCGCTTCAAGTTCGCTCTGGTTAAGGTTTTCCAATAAGCCGCGGGTGGCGCAAATGGCGGCATGCCGGGGATCCCTACCGGTCGCAAAAGCATTCATTGCCGGGGTGTCAATAACATAAAGGCGGGGGAGAGGTATTTGAGCCACAATGGCTAAATTTTGAGCTGCCCGGAAAAAATTAGGAAATTCATTCTTGCTAGCGGGTTTGGCATGGCTGGCGGCCAAAACCAAGGCATCACCTTTATAGTAACCTATCAAAGCGGAAGCTATTGAAACCAGCAAAGCCAAAATGATTAAGTCAGAATTTGAACCGAGAAGCTTCCCTAATGCCCAAATAAACGTGGAGACAAAAATTATAAAGCCGGCAATAACAATTGCCGAGCGATGGCGGTTGCGATCTACTTGCTCATAAACATTAAGCATATTTTAGTTTATCACAAGAAAGAAGCTTCGCCTTTTAGCTGGAAGATAAATTCAACCAAATTTAACTTTAGGTGTTTGGGTGTCTTTGGCGCTAACTCTCAGGTGTTCACCCTCTTTAGGTGTTTGCAGGCCTTTTTCGGATTTAAATCCGAAAATTTTGGCAATTATATTGCTTGGGAAGACCACTAATATTTGGTTGTAATCAACCGTTAAATCAATAAGGGTTCTTCGCGCGTACATTATTTTATCGGCTGTATCGCGCAACTCCGCCATTAACTGCGTAACCACTGTTGACCCTTTAATCTGAGGGTTACTTTCCACCACCACCCGCAAAGAACCGAGTGTCTTTCTTACCAAATCTTGGGCATCCACCATTTTCTGAGGGTCTCCCGATGCCGCCGCGCTTTCCACTTGCTGACGAACCTTAGCCAATTGGGCAAAAATATCTTTTTCATGCTTCAAATAGCCCTTGGTAGCCTCGACTAAATTGGGAATTAAACCTACTTGGCGCTTGAGCTGGTTGCCAATTTCCTGAATTGCCGCGCCAATTCGCGTTTTCAGACGCTGAAGGCGATTATAAACGTTAACTAGATAAAGAATCAAGAAAATGAAAAGAATGATAATAGCAATCATCATTTTGTTTTGATTGAAAAATTTATAATAAACTAGTATAGCAAGAGGGGGATAAAAAGCAAACCCTTGGGTCCAGGCACCGCTAGAGAGCCATTTCTTTCTGTTCCCAAGTAAAAAGCGCTCCCAAAGATCTACCTTGGTGGATACGCATAATTACCTTGGATAATAATGGCGTCAAAGAAATAACTTTTATTTTAGCAAGCTTCTTTTCTTTAGGCAAAGGCAGCGTGTCTAAAAGTAGTATTTGCGAGGCGGGACATTTTGTAAGTTTTTGGCAGGCATCTTTAGAAAGTAAGGCATGAGTAGCGCAAATAATAATTTTTTTCGCTCCTCCTCTTTTCAAGGCATAAGCAGCCTGGCTGATAGTTCCGGCAGTGTCAATAATATCATCCACTATAATTACCGTTTTCCCCTTTACATCGCCAATCACCCTCATGACTTCGGATTGATTATGGGCCCGCCTTCTCTTGTCAATCACTACCAAGGGCGCTTTTAACAAAATAGCCATTTTCCGGCCTCGCTTAACACCGCCAATATCCGGAGAAACAACGACCAAATCCTTGAAATTCTTTTTTAACAAATATTCCGCAAATAAAGGGTAGCCCACTAGATGATCGAAAGGAATGTCATAAAATCCCTGAATTTGCTCAGAGTGAAGGTCAACCGTTAGTACCCGGCTTGCTCCAGCCATGGTAATCAAGTTTGCTACCAGCTTGGCTGTAATCGGTTCTCGAGAAACTACCTTGCGGTCTTGGCGGCTGTAAGCAAGATAAGGGCAGATAACGTTAATCCTATCGGCTGAAGCGCGGCGCAGGGCATCAATAATAATTAAAAGCTCCACTAAATGCTTATTTATCGGCGGAGAAAGCGTTTGGATTAAAAAAACGTCATCACCCCTTACTTTTTGTTTGATTCTAGCGTAAATTTCGCCATCGGCAAATGTTTTTATTTCTATTGGCGTTAGGGGCACCTTTAATAATCTGGAAATTTTACGGGCCAGAAGAGGATGAGATTTGCCACTGATTAGGTGAATCTTATCCATAACATTAGTTTATTCTCACGGCAATTTTTTTTCAACTTTAACTTTTATAACTCGCCTCTAGAATGTTTTGTTCGGGGGCGTGGATTCGAACCACGATTGATGGCTTCAGAGGCCACTGTCCTACCATTAGACGACCCCCAATCAAGTGCCGCGGGTGGGAGTCGAACCCACACCTTCGAAAAGAAGACAGCTTTTTGAGAGCTGCGTGTCTGCCAATTCCACCACCGCGGCGATTACTTGTAGTTTAGCCGCCGGGCAAGGAAAAATCAACGCCGCGTCTTAACCGAGCCGTTATAAGCTTCTCGCTGTTCCCACGAGACCAAAGCTAATCAAAATAGCTTTAATAAATTTTTTCATTCATGGCGCTGGCATTCTATAAGATATCCCATTATTCAGCCCTCCCGAGGTGTAAAGGGCAAAACACCTCGGAGGTGTAATGCACTACGCACCTCGGGGTTATTTAAACATATTAAGTTCACACAAAATAGAAGTTTTAACCAAAGTAAGCCACTTTGCACAATAAATTATAAGATATAAACACTATTGGCAATGGCCATTTGCGCTAAAGGAGCATAATATGCTTTAATTAAATAATGAAAGGCGTTGATAAAATCCTTCCGGAAAAGCTGCGACAAATCAAAATGGTATGCTTTGACTCCGATGGAGTTTTGGTGGAAAAAGGAACAAAAATTAGCGATAAGCATGGCCGTTTGGTTTTGGAAACACACTTGCCCACAAAGGAAATTCTGCAAAAATTGCAAAAGCTGCAAGAAAAATATTGGTTGGTAATTGCTTCCGGACGGAGTCTAATCTACTTGACACGAATTTATGAGTCGGTTTTAAGCAGCCGGGTGGCCTTAATCGCCGAAAATGGGATTTTTGGCCTTTGGCAAGGACAAGTGCGGCAATTTTACCGATTCAGCGAAGATAACCTGCAAACTCTAAAAGAAATAAAAAGGGAGTTGGGGGAATTAATCACCCAAGAGAAAAATTTGCTTGCTTTCGAGCCAAAACAATTTTTACTCAGCCTCCATGCCCGCCGTTTTATCCCCACGGTTTGCGATATTGTGCAACATCATCGGCGAGAGAGCGAATTAAGTTGCCTTTGGAATGAGGAAGCTTTTGATATCAGTTTTCGTTGGCTAACCAAAGCTTTCGGAATGCAAAAACTAACTGCTGCTTTAAAAATTCAGGGCCGGCAAGTCTTAGCTGTAGGCAACGATTCTAACGATTGGGAATTAGCAAAATGGGCAGGCATAAGCGTCAGCACCGATCCCACCAGAGACACTAAAGCTGAGTTTGCTACTAAAAAACACCTGGAAAAAGGCGGATTGGAAATAATTGATAAATTGCTGTCAACTTAAGGGGACAACTCCTAATTTTTCCGCTTTAGCTATCAGCTTCCGAAAAGCGCCGAGTCGCTCCAATTCGTAGTCGTTTTCATCCATAAAGGGAAAAACAATTTTACCCAAAATTGGCAGCTTGCCCTTTATCTGCCGGCCGATTTCCTGGGCTACTTCTCGATACCAAGGGTGGCCTTGCCGCTGGCTGCGAAGTTCTACCAGGTGGACAGCCTCGCGCAGGTTAAGACGAATGTAAAAACGGTTGATTGATCCATGGTTAACTAAATATTGGCTAGCCACAGGCATTTTTTTAGCAATGGCTTGTTGGGCCGCAGCGGCAACTTCCATTGCCCGGCGATAGGGTTTGGCAAAACCGGCGACTTCAACATAAGGGGGCATGCGGTAGCCAAGGCCGCTGGTGAAAGTCTGATGATGGCGGGTCAAAACCCGATGGCGCATCAAGTCTTTGTAAACGCCCCAATCGGCAACAATCTCAAAGCTAAAATAAACTTCTTCAAGCGCCCGCCCCGGCTTGTGAAAACGATTTTGGCGGCCCGCCAAATAATCGCGCAGAATTTGCTTTTTTTGCCGAGAAGTCAACTTGGCAAGGCGCCTTTTTAGCTCTGAATAGGAAAGATTACTCCTCGAATAGGCAATCAATTGAAGAATTTTAGATTCGGCGGAGCGGTCATAATCAACCATTCTAACCAGCGGCTTTTTATGAATTTCTTTGCCTTGCCATTGTTTCTGCCAAGGTTTCAGCTGCCAGCGGCGATTTTGCAAATATTTACGGTATACCTCGCCTTTCTCGCTAGTGGCCCGCTTAATGAAAGCGGGAATAATTTTCCGCAATTCTCGATTCATAGCCAAAGCTGTTTTTCTCACCTCATCGAGAGGATGAGCCAAGAGAGTGGTAATTAAATATTCAAAAGCCCGGCCATTAGCGTAAATGCCCATATTGGCAAGAGCTGCCAAGGGCAAAAGGGGACGTGCCAAATCGCAAGCTTTGGCACGAATTGAAAACCGGTAAGCCGGATCCTTTTCATCACCGGGAATAAGCCTTTTAAGTTTGGGTTGCAATTCGCGCACCAAATGAGAATAAGTATCAAAAAGCAAGTTGACAGCTCGGAGATAGTCATCACGAAAAGATGAATTCATAATCTCCGCTGGGCGGTAAAACAAATAATCGCCATTCTTGTCGCGCCGGTCAAAATAAACATAACGGGTAGATTTCTCCAAAAACGAGAGCCCCAGGCGGTGTTCTTCCAACGGTTTAGTGGCTAAAATACTGATATTTTCTAATGCAATGTGGGCGCCGCCCAATTCCGCCACCGAATTGTCGCCATAGCCAACCAAGACCCGTTCATAAAAATCCTCCGCTCGGCCAACGTCGAGATGTTTCCAGGTATTTTGCCGCCAAAGATGCCGCAGTTCCCGATGGCGCCAAAATTCATCCAAAAAAAGCCGGCGCAGATTTTTACCGGAACGCGAATAGCGAGAAAAAAGAGTGCCTTTAATAACTTCCGGAAGGTTAACTAAGCCAAAAACATTATCGTTCAAATTTGTAAAATGATTTTTTAAAATTTTTTTCTCTTTTTGACTCCAACGCCTCATCGCCATTACCATGCATCACCAATATAACAATTTCAAAAATAAACAACAAGCAAAATAATGTTAATGGGGATTGTTATGGGTTAAAAGAAAATCATAATAATAACTCTTGTTTGCCTCCCCTCGAACGGATTGAGTTTTTTTTCTGCTCCAACTCCAAAGTACATAACCCAAACTTGCCAAATTATAATATGCCAAATAACGTGGTTGCCAACGAGGTTGGAATTTATTTTTGAAATGCCGTAAACCACGGTAACTACCGGCAAAACCGCCTAAAAAACTAAAATAGGTTAAATCAGCAGCATTATTCCACAGGTGGCGGTGCAGTTCGAGCGAGCGCCGAGGAAGCTGGCGTAATTGCTGTTGCCAAGCTTTGAAAGAAATTGATTTTCTGCTCAGGCGGAAATGAAACCGCGGCATCCTAAAAACGGCCCCAGCTCTAGGCGCCGCCCCTAAATCAAACCAGTGGAAATTACGGTCGCCAAGCCAATCCCAAGTTTTACTTATTAAATATTCCATCGCACCATTTTCTAAATGGCTTTTGTAACGCATTAAGTCAATAACCATTGTCTTGGGACGAAAAGATCGTTGCAAACTTAAAAAAGCAATTACTTTTCCATTCTTATCTTTTATCACCGGGGTGAAGCTTGACCGTATCATGGGAGTTATCCATCCAGAACCAAAAATTGCCTCTCCATCATTGCGATTTAAATTTTTCAGCCAAGCATCAGAAACTTGACGTAGCTTTTTTATCTGCGACTCTTTTAACGGTGGTTGCCAAACCTCAAAACTGTAACCGCGCCGCTTTCCCAATTTAATTTTCACATTGCGTAAATCTTTAACGTCTTCCGAACGCTGCCGCAGGTCTATGAAAGCTTCATCGCTAATATAAATACCGCGAAATCCTTGCTGTCTCAATAACCGAAAATTACTTTCATTAAGGCCCACAAAAAGAGGGTTATGGCCATGCTGGAAACTAAATTCTAAAAATTTATGAATGAGGTTCTTGCGTTCATTTCGTGGTCCAACTGGATCACCAGCAACTAATAGATTAGCTCCTTGCGGCCAATAAGCGATAAGTGACCTGCGCCAAAAGAAAAAAGAGAGATTAGCTGGCCAAAGTTTGAAAAAATCGGCGCTGGAACGGCCGTAACGGCGAATGGCACGAAAGGCCTTCTGCCATTGCTGGCGATGCCGTTCTTGCTGGTAGCTAGCAGCGCTAAAGAGAAGAGTAAGGCTGTAAAATAGGAAAAAACCTAAAATGGTTGGCAAACTATTAAAAAACCAGCCCACTCTGGCCGTTCCCAATTTCGGCCCTAACCAACGAAAATGCCAAAATGAAGCTAAAACCATTTTGCTAGCCGCGACAAATGAATATCTAGCGTCAAAATATTGTGCTGCCAACCAAAAAATCAAACTGGCATAGGTGACTAGAAGTAAACTTGCCAAAGCCAAGAAGCCTAAACTGCGCCACCAACTTAACGAAATCACCTGCCCATAAAATTGGCGACGGTGGCGTAAAAGCCAAATTGCTAGTATCAAATTGATGGCCGCTCCTGAAATTGAAGCGTAATGATGGAATTGAAGCATGGCGCTAACAATAAGAAAAATTTCCATCAAGAACCAAGCCAGCCGCTGGCGGCGGATAAACCCAAAACTTAAATAAATGAGCGATAAGCCAGAAATTGCCAAAATAGGGCGGCTATGGTTTGGAGAAAGGATAATCATCCGGTCTAGAAGTTTAAAAAAATGGTAATGGGGAAGAGGAAAAAGGGTTGTCCAAAGATTAAAAAATCCCATAAAGGCGATTAACCAAAAAAACCAATTGATTTTAGCAAACTTCATTTTATTAAGTATCCCAATCGAGTTAACATTATTTTTAACTTACACATGATGCTTTCTGTTAACAAAAACATTTTAACATTTAAGACCGGCTGCATAATTTTAGCTTTTTCAAAAATATGCTATTATTAATATAGCGTTGATGAATAAAGTTGCTGAAATTTTACGCATAAGCGGTTACAAACGATTAAACGCAAAACAGCCGCTGGCAAAAGCTCTAGCCCATCTTCAAAGTTCGCACGATGTTGTTTTTATTTTTAAAAAGCAGCAATTCTTGGGAATAATTAATCTATACTATTCTCTTCTCCGAAGGCGTCCAAGCTCCAATGAACTGGTGGAACGAGCTCTTTACCATCCGCCATTATTAACGCCCGCCACGTCATTAACCGAAGCCGCCCGCCTTATGGCCGAATCCCGGTTATACCAATTGCCGGTTATAAGGGAAGGAAAATTTCAAGGCGTCGTCACGGCCCGCGATATTTTGCGCCAATTAGCCAAGGCTCCGGAAATGTCTTTTCCATTGTCGACGGCTATAACCCTGCGGCCAGCGGTATTTATTAACAAGACGGCTACTGTTTCGCAAGCCCGCCACCTGATGCTCCAGAAAAGGACCAGTCGACTGATCGTAACCGGCAGAAACAAGCGCCCCGAAGGTATTATGAGCAGCTATGATCTCCGCCGGACAAGCAAACAATTGACGACCATCGGATCTCGGCCAAAGCTAAAAAGAACCGTAGCTATAGGCCAACGCCAAATCGCCAATTTTTTCCACCGCGGCTTAGTAACCATTTCCGACGACCAATCTGCCGGTCAGGCTTTGCATCGCCTCCTAAAAGCACCTGTAGGAAGTTTGGCAGTTATCTCTACATCTAATCAACAAATTACAGGCTTAATAAGTTACCGTGATTTCTTAAAGCGTCTGAGCCGGCACCAAGGAAAACCCCGCTGGTTATTCAGTTTCCGATTGACCCTTCCTTATGAAGAAAAATTCCGGTTGCAAAACTATATCCGGCGCCTTTTCCAACGGCAGCAAATTTTCCAAAATAAAATAAACCGCCTCAATTTAATTCTTAGCCACCAAAACCACCACTCCGGCAGGAGCACCTATAAGATTACCGCTCAGGTGCGAGCCAGCAACCATCACGACTTTACCCTCATCAACCAAGGGCGCTACTTAACCGTCACCCTTCAAAAGCTTGCTCGCCAACTTAGACGCCGGCTAAACCGCCAGATATGATATAATCTGAGGCAATGGGGCAGGTAAAACGGTTTCTACTCGAAGTGCAAGACCAATTAAAGCAAATTAGTTGGCCGCAGCGTAACGATATAATCCGCTTAACAATCGTGGTATTATTTGCTACAATTGTTACCAGCGTAATTTTTAGCGGTTTGGATCTTGTTTTTACTAAGTTGATGGCAAATATAGCTTTATGGCGGTAAAACTTACAAAAGTTAAAAGGGCTAAACGGCGGCCCGTCGAATTTCAAATTGGTGACAAGCATGCGTCTCCGGATGCTGCCTGGTATGTGGTTCATACCTATTCAGGCCATGAATATCGGGCCGTTCACTTATTGCAGCAACGCGTCAAGAGTATGCATATGAAAAATAAAATCTACCAAGTAATTGTGCCTACCCAAGAAAAAATGACCATCCGCCGCGGTGAAAAAATCCAATCGCAAGAAAAAGTTTTCCCAGGTTATATTTTGGTAAAAATGGTTCTGGACGATAACTCTTGGGTGCTTGTAAAACGCACCCCGGGAATTACCGGTTTCATAGGCAATGGCAATCAGCCACGGCCTATTGGCCAAAAAGAGGTTAACAAAATTCTAAAGAATGTCAAGGAAAAGCCAAAATTTGAAGCAAAATTCACTGTCGGAGAAGCTGTTAAAATTACAGACGGTCCTTTTACCGATTCATTGGGAACTATTAGTGAAATTGATGAAAAAAGAGGTAAGCTAAAAGTGCTTGTATCAATTTTTGGTAGAGAGACACCCGTAGAACTGGATTTTTTACAAGTTCACAAAATTTAAACAAAAACTATGGCTAAAGCAATTAAAGCAACTATTAAAATTAATTTACCGGCTGGAGCAGCTACGGCCGGGCCGCCGGCAGGGCCGATTCTGGGCCAACATGGCATTCCCATCATGGATTTTATCAACCAATATAATAAAGCTACTCAAGATAAAAAGGGCAGCATTATTCCCGCAGTTATTACTGTTTACGAAGATCGCACTTTTTCTTTTGTGACTAAACTGCCGCCGGCAGCTGATCTCATTAAAAAGAAATTGGGGTTGGAAAAAGGCGCCAAGGAGCCAAAAAGGGAAACTGTAGGCAAATTATCAGCTGCCGATCTTGAGGAAATCGCTAAACAAAAAATGAAAGATTTAAATACTGATGACTTGGAAGCCGCAAAAAAAATTATTGCCGGGACGGCCCAAAATATGGGGGTGGAAATTGAAAATGGATAAACAAAAAGAAAATAAAGCCATTGCCAAGGAAACTCCTAAAAAATCCCACCGGAAAAGCCGCAGTAAACGTTATCGCGAGGCGCAAAAATTAATATCCAAAGACAAATTTTATCCTCTTGCGGAAGCAATTAAGTTAACCAAAAAAACATCCGTATCTCGCTTTACCGGCAATCTGGAAGCCCATTTAATAGTGAACCAAAAAGGCGAATTTGGCGAAGTTAAATTGCCTTATTCTACCGGAAAACAAAAACGCGTCACCATCGCTGATGAAAAGGTTATCAGCGCCATTAAGGCCGGTAAAATTGATTTTGATGTCTTAATTGCCAGCCCGAAAATGATGCCTAAGCTGCTACCTCTGGCTCGAATCCTAGGTCCTAAAGGCTTAATGCCTAACCCCAAAAATGGAACTTTAACTAAAGATCCAGAAAAAGCAATGGCAAAATTTGTCAAGGCCGGTTTGCGTTTGCGCACTGAAAAAAAAGCGCCGGTATTGCATCTGGTTTTGGGAAAATTGGATCAAAACAATAAAGAGTTAACCGCTAATGTGCGGGCGGTGGCTAGAGCGTTGAACGTCACCAATATCAAAAAGCTTATTCTGGTCGCTACCATGGGCCCGGCTATTAAAGTGAACCTTCAATCATTGCAAGAATAAAACCGAAATTCTAACAAATATTCGCTAAAAACAATTCTCTTTCCAAATTTGCGCCCAAAACTTAAGTTTGCGAATTGGGCATCGCGGCGCAGGGTCGAAAACCCGTCTTGCCGGCCACTAAATCCATAGTTTCCCGAGCATGGCGACGAGCCCTTTGGCTGCCATGTTCAAGAATGTCCGCCACCAATTTTGTTTTCTTTTGCCAGCCGGCCCGTTGAACTTGGAATTCCGCCAAAAAACGCCCTACTGCTCCGGCGGCCAATTCTTTTAAGTGGACAAATTTTAATCTGCCTTGATAATATTCCCTTTCCATTGTTTTCAGCTTTTCTTTCTCCGTTTCGTCGGCAAAACTGCGGGCCATTAAGAAAAGGCTGGCCACATTTTCATTCATTTTTTCCCGCGGGCCGTCAAGAACCTCGGTAACGGCATGGCGAATTTTCCGGCGGACAGTTTCCGGATTATCACCCAAAAAGATGGCTCCCTGAGGGTGTGATTTGCTCATCTTTCCTTGCCCGTCCAAAGACATTAGCTTAACTCCTTCTGTCTGGTAAGGCCGGGGGATAGGAAAAATTTGCCCATAGCGGCGATTGAATTTTTGCGCCAAAAGGCGGCTAACTTCCAAATGAGCGGCCTGATCCTTGCCAACCGGAATATGAGTGGCCCGTTGCAAAAGGATATCGGCGGCCATAAGAGTGGGGTAACGGAGAAGAAAAAGTGAAGCTTGTTCCGGGCGGCGCATTTTTTCTTTCAATGTGGGCACCCGCAAAGCCTGGGCAACAGTAAAATGGCGCGAAAGAAAAATCTCTAATTCTAAAGTTTCTTGGGCTAAAGCCGACTGGCAATAGATAATTACCCTTTGAGGGTCAATGCCGGCAGCCAAAATAGTAATGGCAATCTTTTGCCTGTTGGCGGCAACCACCTTCGGCCTGTCGGTAGTCAAAGCATGCAAATCAGCTATAAAAAGGAAGAACGGTGCTTTCTTTTTTTGGATTTCCAAAATATCGCCCACGGCCCCCAAATAATTGCCCAGCTGAAGGTCAGCGGCGGTAGGTCTCAATCCGGTAAGAAAAACTTTTTTTATTGCCATAGGTGGACCCGGTGGGACTTGAACCCACGACCTTCTCGATGCCATCGAGACGCTCTAGCCAACTGAGCCACGGGCCCACTATTGATATTATACACGAGAGCCACCCGTTTCGCCTGTCCGTTTTTATGTTAAACTGGAAGAAATGATAGGTCAGCATCAAATACCGCAGGAGATTTCTTCGTATGAATTCCGCCTGGTTGGCAGTATGACACTTAAGCAATTTTCTAAAATGGCGGCCGGGGTTATCGTCGCCGCTCTTTTCTACACCTCGCATTTACCCGGATCTATCCGCTTTTTTACAGCTACCACGTCCGTTGGCATCGCCAGCGCTTTTGCTTTTATGCCCATCAATGGCCGTTCTTTGGAAAAATGGCTTCTTATTTTTTTCAACCGCATATACTCCCCAACCATTTATCTCTGGCAAAAAACTCCAGGCGTTATGAATTTAGATGCTTTCAGCCACCAAGCTCGCCACGCACGCTTCTTCCAAAGGGTAAGCATTAGCGCCAAAAGCCAAAAAGCTAAAGAATTTATCACCTCTTTACCCAAAACTAAAACCGGTGGTCAAGCTGTAAAAACTAACCAAGGGCTTCCAACGATTCCCTCAACCGCTGGGAAACAGGCTTCTCCCGCCGGCGGCATCCCGCAGCCATCTCCCAACGGCCAAGTTTCGTCCTGGGACCAGCTCATGCAAATTTGGCAACAACAACCCAAAAATAAAGAAGGCGCCACCCAAGCGCAATTTATCGACCAGGCTTTGCCGGCTACTCCTACCCAACCCAACATTATTAGCGGATTGGTAGCTGATAGTGAGGGCAATGGGGTTGAGGGGGCAATTGTGGAGATTCAAGATGCGGAAAGCAACCCTGTCCGAGCTATGAGAACGAATGGCTTGGGGCAATTCCAAACAGCAACTCCTTTACCAAACGGCAATTACTTAATAGTGACGGAAAAAGAGCCTTATCGGTTTGATATAATGAAAATAATTGCTAAAGGGCAAATTATTGCCCCGTTAAAAATTGTTGCTAAGGAAATACAAAATTGACCTGCCTATGAAGGATATTAAACAAATTGCCCTTCGCGGAACTACTCAAGACCATCTTCCCATTGAAGATATAACTGATGATATGGTTATTCTTAAAGATGGCTCCGCCGCCTACATATTGGAAACTCCGGCGGTTAATTTTGACCTCCTTTCCGAGAAAGAGCAAGAAGCCATGATTTATTCCTATGGCTCTCTGTTAAATTCCCTCAGCTTTACTACCCAAATTTTAATTCGTTCCAATCCTAAAAATATCGGCAATTACCTGCGGCTCCTACAACTCCAAGAGCATCGCCAAAAATCAATGCTTATAAAAAAAATGATTATCTCATACCGCCGATTCATAGATGAGCTTGTCCAGAAAAATGAAGTGCTTGCCAAGGCATTTTATGTCGTTTTGCCCTTTTCTATTTTTGAGCTTGGCCTGGCTTCTGCCAAAGCTGGTTTAAGCAGCCTTTTGCCCTTTAGGCGTTTATCCCAAAAAACCAGTTTGCCCTTGCCCAAAAAAACTATTATTCAACGGGCAAAAGCTAATCTGGAACCCAAGCGCGATCACCTTATCACAGCGTTTGGTAGACTAGGCTTACGTATCCACCAGCTTGACTCTCGCCAATTAATCAAGCTTTTCTACCAAATTTATAACGAAGAGGCTCCGAGTATCAGAAATTTCGATTTAGCCAATTTTCAATCACCTGTTACTTTACGAGCAAAATGATTAATTTACACAAATTACTAAAATTCGGCGGCGGCAACAAAACGGAATTACCGACTTTAGGCCCCAAGCGGGATTTTAACCAAGGCATCACGACCGTCAAAGACATTATTGCCCCAGCGGCGATTGAGGTCGATTTTACTTATATCCGCGTCAATAACCGTTTCTACCGCACTCTCTATATTGTGAGCTATCCCCGTTATGTAACCTCTAATTGGTTGTCGCCACTTATTAACTTCAACCGCCCCTTGCAAATATCCATGTATATTTATCCCTCGCAAGAGAAAGACGTCCTTAACAGCCTCAGGCGCAAGATTGCCGAAATGGAGGCTGAAATTTCCATCTCCGCCCAGCAAGGCAAAGTTATTGACCCCATAGTGCAAACAAAGCTTGAGGATGCCCTTACTTTGCAGCAAAAGTTAGCCCGCGGTTCCGAAAGTTTTTTCCAAATGGGGCTCTATATAACCCTTTCGGCCGATTCCGTTGAAGAACTGCGCCGCAGCAACAAAGAACTGGAAAGCGCCCTGGGAGGGTTAATGATTATTCCCAAACCGGCAATCCTGCAAGCAGAAGAGGGCTTTATTACCACTTTGCCCATTTGCCAAGATAAATTAAACGTAACCCGCAATATGGATACCACATCCCTGGCAACCACCTTTCCCTTTGTTTCTTCGGAATTATCGGACGATCGGGGCATTATGTACGGCGTCAACCAACACAATGGCTCCCTGGTTATTTTTGACCGTTTTTCCTTAGAAAATTACAATTCGGTTATTTTTGCAAAATCAGGAGCGGGTAAATCTTTTCTTTGCAAGCTTGAGGCTCTCCGCTCACTTATGTTCGGCACCGAAATTATCATTATCGATCCCGAAAACGAATATCAAAAACTAGCGGCAGCCGTAGGGGGGCAATATATCAACATTAGCGATAATTCTCCATCTAAAATTAATCCTTTCGATTTGGCCCTCTTGCAAGAAAGCGATGACGAAGAGGAGAGCGGCAAAAATGAATTGGGCCACAAAATCCTCTCCCTACACGGCTTGTTTAAGATAATCATGGGCAAAATGAATCCCCAGGAAGAAGCCATCCTGGATAGGGCCCTGGTGGAAACATACCATAATAAAGGCATCACTCCCGATCCGGAGACTCAAAAGGGGCGCGAGATGCCGCTTATTGAAGACCTGTATAAAGTTTTAATCGGCATGGAGGATAAGCAGGCCGCTAGTTTAGCCGCTCGGCTGGAGCGTTTTACCCGTGGTTCATTCGCCGGCATCTTCAATAGCCAGACCACCATTGATATTAACAATAAGTTTATCGTCTTTGGCATTCGCAACCTAGAGGAAGCTCTCCGGCCCATCGCCATGCATATTATTCTAGATTTTGTTTGGAATAAAATTCGCAACCAAATAAAAAAGCGTCTCCTAATTGTTGACGAAGCTTGGTATTTAATGCAATATCCCGATTCCGCACTTTTTCTCCATAGCATCGCCAAGCGGGCTCGGAAATATTATCTGGGCTTGACAACCATAACCCAAGATGTTGACGATTTTCTTAAAATCAGAGAGGGCTCGGCTATCATTAAAAATTCCTCTATTCAAATTTTGTTAAAGCAGCATCCGGCTGCTATCGATTTAGTTGGGAAAACTTTCTATCTCTCCGAGGGGGAAAGGCAATATTTGCTGGCCGCCAATGTAGGCGAGGGCATCTTTTTTGCCGGCAACAATCATGTCGCCATCCGGGTCGTGGCCTCCCCCGATGAATACCAATTGATT
>JALTFB010000064.1 GCA_027007615.1 Candidatus Shapirobacteria bacterium | reverse complement strand
TCGCCGGAGTAATGTTAACTCCTGCATAGGGGGCTTCAACCTTGGTAACAATTCCGGCAATGGGCGTTAATAAAACTGCTTTCTGGAGAGCTAAATTAGACAATTCCACATCGGCCACCGCCTTGTCTAAATCATATTGGTCATTGGCTAAAATCCGTTTGGCTTTATCGCTTAGCTCAAACCAATGCCGCCAATAACCGTAATCTGCGTTTTCTTGCTCGAAATTATTGCGCACTTTGAGATAATTCGCCATGGCCTTGCGAAAATCGCGCTGCAATTCTTGTTTATCTAAGCTGGCAATAGCCTGATATTTCTTTACCCTATCGCCTTCTTTAACTCCCACCCAAGCCAATTTGCCGGAAATCGGAAACTTTAAAGTAACCTTTTCCCGGGCGTCAATATAACCGGAAAGGCTTAATTTTTTTATCAAATTACGCCGTTGAGGATGGGCTAAGCGGATTTTCCCGGTCGCCCGCCGGCTGCGGACAATTTTCCGTCCGCCCACGGCCAAAATCAAAAATAATAATGGGATTGCCAGCCAACGTTTTTTCATTGCAAATCAGACCGACTAAATTACTTAGACTTATCCGCCTGCTTAAAAAGAATGCCTACCTTTATTATATCATCCCCGCCCTCGGCCCATTGGCGCGCTTTCTTCCAATCGGCCGCCGGCTTAACCGCCCGAATATGTTTCCGGTACCAAGCAAATGTATAAATCGGGTCAAAGGTTACACAGGGAGAAAGAGCTTCGACCAAAGAAAAACCCCGATGGCGCACCGCTTCCATCAGGATTTGCCCGTAGTCGGCTTGGCCGACAAAAGCCCGAGCCACAAAACCGGCTCCGGCCGTTAGCGCCAGGGCCGGCGCATTAAGAACCTTCGCTTGTTTGAATAAACCGGCTGTCTTGTTGGGAAGATTGGCCGGAGTTGTCGGCGTCGCTTGGCCGGTGGTCAGGCTAAAGAGATGATTGTTGATTAAAATAACGGTAATGTCATCATTGCGGCGGGCGGCATGGATAAAATGGTTTGTCCCTTCGGCCAAAAAGCCGCCGTCGCCGCCAACCGCTAAAACCGTTAAATCGGGCCGGGCCTGTTTGATGCCCACCGCCAGGGGAATTGCCCGGCCGTGCAGGCCTAAAAACGCCGAGGTGCGCAAGAAATTACCCATATTGCCGCTGCAACCGATATCATAGGCAATCGCCACTTCTGCCGGCTGGAGCTGCAAATCGGCCAAACTTTGGGCCAATACTTGCCAGGTTAGGAAATTGCCGCAGCCGGGGCACCAGGTCGGCACGGCCGCTTGGAGAAAATCAGTTTTTTCCATAATGCTTTACAAAACTGATAATTTCTTCCGGGAAAAAGGGCCGGCCGTCATTTTTCAACAATTGGCGCTGCGGTTTGACACCCCATTCCTGGCGCAAGAGCCGGCTTAATTGGCCGGTGGAATTATTTTCCACCGCGATCAAGTTACCGGCGCTATTCAGCCATTTTCGGGCCAACGGCGGCAGGGGATACACTTGCTCAAAATGGATAAGGTTCGCTTCCGGCAATTTCGCCAACGCTTCCAAAATGGGCCCCTTGGTGCTGCCCCAACCGACCAAGGTAAACCGCGCTCGCTCGGGACCGTAACGGCGGGTGCCATCGGGCAGTTGGAAACCGGCCAGTTTGCCTAATCTCTTGGCCATTTGCTCCTGCCGCACCCGGGATTCCTCGCTGGTAGCTCCCCTCTCATCATGCTCATATGAATTGGCCACCACCAAGGTGCGGCCGGGAATTGCCCGGGGCGAAACGCCTGTTTTGGTCAGTTGGTAACGGGCGTAATTCTTGGCCTTAAGCAACAGCCTGGGCCAGCGGTATTTGGGGAATCGCAAGGGCTGGCTGACCAGCCAACTTTCCGCCAAGAATTTATCGGTTAACAAAATTACCGGCAACTGATATTTTTCCGCCAAATAAAAGGCGGTTACCGCCAGCCGGCCGGCGGCCCGGGCATCGCCGGGCGCTAAAACAATTCGCGGGAATTCGCTTTGCGAGGCATTAATGACAAATTGCAAGTCAGCCTGTTCCGTCCAGGTGGGCATTCCCGTCGAAGGGCCGGTCCGCTGGCCTTCAACAATTACCAATGGCGTTTCGCTCATTCCGGCCATGCCCAACGCTTCGCTCATTAAGGCAAAGCCGCCGCCGGAAGTGGCCACCATCGCCCGCCGGCCGGCATAACTGGCTCCAATGGCGGCGACAATGCCGGCGATCTCATCTTCAGGCTGGAAGAGAACCATCTTTGTCTTTTTCTGCCAAGCTGTCAGGAAATGGAGAATCGCTGAAATGGGCGTCATCGGATAAATGGCCGCGTAGCCGCACTTGGCGGCGGCAATACCCCGAGCGATTGCCTCATTGCCGCTTAAAATTTTCGTCTTCCCCGGTTTCAGCGGCCGAAAATGCCAGCCAACTTTCTCGCCCCGCTCTCGGCCCCACCGGTAGCCGCGCTTAAAAAGCAAATGTTCTTGTTTCCTCTCCGCCGCGGCCAAATTCGCCTGCAAAATCTCCCATCCCAGCCGTTCCGGCCAGCCCAATAGAGCCAGGAGGGCTCCCCAAAAAAGGCTATTTTGCCGCTCCGGCGGAATTTCTGGCCGCCAAGCGGCCGGCAGCAGCCAGCGTCGTTTGGCTGCGGGAACGTCACCTTCCCAGGCTATCAGCCAGCCTTGTTTGGCCAGATCGGGGCCGTCCTCTTGCCAGGTCCGCTGGTCTAAGGCCAGCAAAACATCCACCGCCCGCCAGCTGCTTTGCACCGGCCGGTCAGCCAAAGTGACTGTAGCCGTATTGTGGCCACCGCGAATTAATGAAGGGTATTCGGGATAAAAAAAGCCAAAACCCGATCGTTGTCGGACTGCCGCCAACAACCAATGGCCAAAACTTTTAATGCCCCAACCTGCTTGACCGCCTATTTTTATCGTCAGCATGCCTTAAGCATATCACAAAATTTTCTTATTTTTGGGGATATTTTTGCAAGCACTTCAACCAATCTTGGGTATTGACTATGCCATTGCCATCAAAGTCATAAGCTTTATTATGAGTGCCGAAAGCTTGTTTAAAATCAGACACCAAACATTTAGTCACCAACTGCGCCGGCAAAGCAGCACCCGAGGGCGAAGCCGCTTGGCTTGGCGAAGGAGTTGCGCTTGGATTTAATAATCCCGCCGGCCCCTCCTTGGTATGGAATGAATAAGGAATGCCATTATTATCGTAAACGCTATTGCCCACTCTGATGCGAAAATAATAGGTTGTCCCCGTTTTAAGTGGCGAAATAACTACCCGGTGAGTAGTGGTGGGCGTAACTTCCGGAGCCCGCAAAAGCAAATTCGCTTGATTAGCACCATATTCGACTACCCCCATTGACTTTTTACTGCTTTGCCAGCTAATCGTCGCCGAAGAGCTATCGGTTAAAATGCGCACATTTGTGGGCTGATCGGCTCCCGAAGCGCCGCTAAAATAAGTGCGGGCCACTTTCACTCCCATTACCGCCGCCACTCCCGCTAAAAATAAAACTGCAACTGTTACCACGGTTTTTAGAGTGCCTGTCATTGCCATATATTATAATAATAAACCAATAATGCCAACACCTATTAACGTAGCCGCGGCGCTGATAGTCCCCCAAATTGGCAAGCTGAATCCAGTTGAAGGCAGTTGGCCGGCCACTGTCGGCGTCGGTGTCGGGGCCGCTGTCGGGGTGGGTGTGGTCGAACTTGAAGTCGCCGCCGAGTTGGAACTGGCAATTACATAATTGCCCGAACCATTGCTTGTGCAATCGATTAAATTACCGGTGGCGTTGCGGATAGCGCTGCCGCTTTCGTTGCCGCAAACAAAAAGGAGGTTGGCTGTTCCTTCTGCTTGGGCGGTAAAAGTTAACGTGACAACTTTACCTTTTACATTTTTAGAATATGTGCCCTGGGTGGAAAAAATATAAAGACTTAATCGCCCATTGGCGCTGTCAACATTAAAAACTGACGAGTTATAAGGAGAAAAGTAATTTTCATCTTTAATATCTGTTTGGCTAATCGATAGGCGCGTCTTATCGTAATTCATTATTATATCCATGGTTTGGATATCTTTACCGGCCGGATCAACCCAAACGGTAACCACCACTTTATCGCCAACTTTATAATTACCGTTGCTGGGATCCAAATAGAAATGCGGCGTCGCTAAGGCCGAAACCGGCCTTGCCAAAAAAACGCCCAATATTAAAAAAAAGAAAATGAGCAGGTTTTTTTTCATAATTATTTTCTCTGCCCGACAACCCCTATTTGCAAGCTCTTTTGCGCCAACGGCAGCATTCGGTTGTCAGGCAATGCCGCGGTCATTTTTGTGCCCGCTCCCGATTGCTTGGCCAAACGTATTTTAAAACTAACGCCTTTCTTCAATGGATAAAAGCTAATTTTCGCCAGTTTTATCTGATCGCCGGCCATAAGTTCCGTCCCCTGCGGATCAAGTTGAATCCAAGAGAGGACAATCGTCCCCTGCCTGTTATCAACCAAATCTCGAGCCAGCTGGCCAATCGGCCTGGAAATAGCTTCTATTTGAATACCGCTCTGGCTGGCATTATCGTCAATTATCCGCGCTTCGGCCGGATCATACTCAATAAAAAGATCTAAGCCCTGGAAGCGGATATTTTTTTTAACATTAAGGACAATTTGCGCTTGGCCAACCGCTCGGGCCGAAACTGGCTCAACCGCCTGCAGGCTTATTTCCGCTACCGGCGGTTTTTCTTTTGTCAATGGCAACGGTATTTGCGAAGTTACTTTCTTATAAAGATTGCTGCTGGCAATATTGCTATTCAACACTCCCACCAGCCAAACACTCTCGCCAATCACCAACAAAGCCAAAACAAAAACTATCCAAAAAAAGTAACCCTTTTGTTCTAAACTGCGCATTTTTCCAATCAAATTATTTGCTGCCATCATGCCCCCTTTTTAAAAATCATCACCATATTTTTTAGCCATGGTGTTTAAAAATAACTGGATATCGGCCCCATTATTGACGCCGTCGAAATTCAAGTCTGCTCGCTGGCGGACGTCGGCGCTGGCATTAGACTGCAAAGAGGCAAGTAAAATGCTGAAGTCATGGCTATCCACCACCCCATCTTGATGGCCCTGAGCGTCGGGAATATCGCCGGCCAATAACGGCATAGTTGCAAAATTAAAGTTGTTCTGGCCCGCTCTAAGCGTTATTTGCCCTTGACCGGTACAACGATGAGATTGCCCGCTTTGGCAAAAACGCCGCGATAAATGCTTCGGGCCTTTAACTATCACCGCGTAGCCGTTACCCGGAGCCACCCCGGCCGCCGCCAAAGTGGCCCGGCCAACTCCCTGGCTGTTAAAAACAACGCTTACGTCGTTATATGTTTTGCTAAATCCGGGCTTGCCAATCTTTACCTGAAGCTTTTGGTTGGCGATATGGCCCGAAACCCCTGCAAATTTGAGAGTGAAGGAAAGCGTAGGCGCATTGGCTGGATTAGGTGTGGGTGTAGGTGTCGGCGTCGGCGTTGGCGTAGGTGTGGGTGTAGGCGTCGGCGTTGCTGTTAGCCGAGGTGTTGGTGTAGGCGTGGCAGTAGGCCTAGGCGTCGGCGTCGGAGTAGGCCAACGTTTACCGCAACAAAGCGCCCTTACCAAATTATCACCGCGCGGCGGGCAAATAACATCTGCAACAAAGTCTTCATTCTCTCCACAAGAAGCTTTATTTCCCAATGGCCAGCTGGCAGGACTAATTGGTCGGCACGTCGGCACATCTCTAGCCGAACCAAAGCCACACGGATTTTTCTTTCCCGCTATCCATTGAAGCCGGTCGTAATATTTAAAACAACCCGTATCTTTCAAACTTGAGAACCAAGCGTCGGGTATTTTGCTAAAACCATTATCTATAAATATTTTTTGGTAATTAAAAATGCTTTGAGTGGTTACATTGCCAGCTCCACCCAAATCAGAGCAAGTGGTAGCATTATCTACGCTGAGAACCTTCACATCTTTTTCGCAATTGTTATTGCATGTAAAGCCGTCCATTTGATGGGGATAATCATCCCTATTCCACACTCCTCCATTTCCTCCTGGCAAACAATCATATGACGTTCCATTTATTGTTGCCCGTATTATCGTTTTAAATGCAATAGTTTTTGCTCTACTATGATCGGCCGTAAGAGACATACTTGATGCATTATTAAAAGAACCCTGTGTAACAGAACCGTCTTCATGAAAGTAATTTGCTTGTACATGATTTGTGTAAGCTGTACTCGAGTCAGAAGTTACATTACTGCTATAATTTATTGTTTGCTTATCAAAGGCAATATTTGGGGCACTTGGATTATTGCAAGTAAACGATTCACTTGTTGCCCCGCGGCGCAGCTCCTGGCGCTGCTTGGCCAAAACAACCGCCACCGCCAAAGCCAAAGCCAGGAAACCAATTAACAAAATTTTCCTTCCTAGGTACTTATTCACTTTTTATTTGCTGTCTCTATTCTAAAAACGGCTTGCGCCGGTTAATTAATTTAATTAGAGCATAGCCAAAATTTTTTGTCAAGACCCGCAAATTTTCTGCCCAAGACAGGCAAATTACGTCCTGCCGATCTCAGCCCAGTATCTTCAATGGAAAGGGCTACTAGCCATACGTGTTTGCCACCCGCTGAAGATCCTGAACTTTCCCCGACTCCGCCAACTGGCGGACATCGGGAAAAATCAGGATGACGCTCCCCTCATAGCTTTCTCCTGTCATGCTGAGTCTTAACTCAGCGTCTCCGGTAAGTGTCTTATCTACATTATTGCTTCACCATCCACTGAAAATCCTGAACTTTTCGACTTTGTCGAAAAATCAGGATGACGCTCCCCTCATAGCTTTCTCCTGTCATGCTGATCTTGGTTTATCCTGCTCCGGTCTTGTCGGGACTTAGGGGCTCAGCATCCTCAGCGGATGTCTTATTCATTTTGTCTTGGCTATTTTTAATTGCTATGATTTCCTTAAATGGACCTGCTCGGCATGCTCTATCCCCGACAATGTTATTTCTGCGGCCGCGGCGGCAGTTGGATATGTCCCCAATGCCAAGCCAAAATCCAAATCTTGGCCCCCCAAAAATGCCCCGTCTGCGAACGAGGCTCTTATCTTGGCCTAACCCACCCCCGCTGCCAGAGCCGCCGCCAACTGGACGGCCTGCTGACCCTCTTTCCTTATCAAGAGCCCTGGCGCACCATGCTCCACGATTATAAATATCGGTTTGTGCGCGGCCTGAAACAAACTTGGAATTGGTTAATCAAAAAAGGCCTAAGCAGCTACCCGGCCATGGTCAAGCTCTGGCAGCAGCAGCAAACCGCCGTGGTTCCCATCCCTCTTTATACCACCCGGAAACTTTGGCGGGGCTTCAACCAAGCCGTTGATTTATCGCAAATGGTTAGCCAACTATGCCGACTTCCTCTCGCCGAGAGATTAGTTTCCAGAAAGCATTCCACCCGCCATCAAGCTAAATTAGCTGCCCCGGAGCGCCGCCGAAATCTTAGCGCGGCCGCTTTTAGCCTGCAAACTCGACTGCCCGCCAAAAATTTCCTTCTCGTCGACGATGTGGTTACCACCGGCAGCACCATGCGGGCCGTGGCCATTCTTTTAAAGCAAGCCGGCGCTCAAAAAGTTTACGGCTTTGCCCCAATGGGATAATCTAAAATTTCACTTTAAAAAGCTTAGCGGGTTCAGCCGCTGCCCGCCGCGGCGAATTTCAAAATGAAGGTGCGTTCCCGTCGAGTGCCCCGTAGATCCCATCCGGCCCAAAGTTTGGCCCTGGCTCACCCTTTGGCCAACCTTGACATAAATCCTGCTCAAATGCGCGTAAAGGGTGCGGTAGCCATTGCCATGGTTGATAACCAAATGGCGGCCATAACCGTAGCGGCTATAGATAACCAATTTTACCACTCCGCTGTCGGCCGCCAAAATATTGGGCGCGGCCGGATTGGCGATATCAATCGCCCGGTGATACCAAGAATAGCCCTGGCTGATAACGCCCGAAGTCGGCCAAATAAACCGGCTGGCAGTTGCCTTACCGGCGCTGACCGGCCAACGGCGGGCATAATAGGCGGCTGGCGGCTTCGCCGACGGCATGATGCCATCGGGAATAACCAGTGTTTGCCCCACCCTAAGAGTAAAAGCCTCATCGTCGGCAAAAGTATTAAAAGGAAAATCAACAATCTTTTGGGCGTCGGTGCGGTATTTTTTTGCCAGTGAATAAACGGTATCTCCGGAGCGAACCCGGTGGACAATGCCGGTTACCGGGGGAATTTTTAAGCGCTGGCCGGCTCGGATAGATTTTGGCGAACGGAGCCGATTGGCCCAAATAACCGTGTCCAGAGAAACGCCAAATTTTTGGACAATCTCCGAAAGCGTTTCCCCGCGTTTGACAACATAATCGGCAATATCTCCCCTCATCCCTGTCCTGGCCGTCCGCGGCACATAAAGGCTGGTTTGGGCTAAAGCCGCCGCTTGGGTATCTAAATAAGAACTGGGTAAATTATTGCCGCTATTAATCATGCTTTCAAGATAAGGGGCGAAATAAACTCCCAGGAAAACAAGCAATGTCAAGGCAAAATGAGTGATTGGTTGGGCAAACCTTCCCCTTTGGCGATAGAGAAGCTTGACTGAAAAATGTTTTAAATAATAAAGCTTTTCCAACAACCAATTCAGTTGCTGAACAAAAAAAGCCTTATAAGAAGCAAGGAAAGCCGCTTTCTCGCCGCGCTGCAAAATCATTGCCAGGTTATTATAACATTATTCCTACCTGGGCAACCCCTAAGGTTGACAGAGGGAGTTGTTTGTTGTTTGTTGTTTGTTGTTAGTTATTGTTTAGCCTCTCCCGGTGTTGAGGAATTGCCGGCAGGCAGGTTCGGGATGACGGCGAATATAATCATCCGAGCATTTAGAAGTTAAGAGTTGTCTATTGTTGGTTGGGTAAAACCCCATTTCAAGTTTTTAATTTGCTTTGAGCATTTTCTTATAGCCATACCGCTCCCTGGAATGCTACAATAATAAAATGGTTAAAGATTTTACTCTTTTGGAAATTCGCCTGCCGCGCCACAATGAGTATTCCCTCGAATCGGCCCAACTTCTTTTAACCAACCTCGACTGGTTCCAACGGCATTGGCTTCTTTGGTCACGGCCGGAAACGCTGGCCCTGGAAATCGCCTGCTGGCAGCAGCAGATTCATTTTTTGGCCATGGTTCCTCCCTCGCGGCTTGATTTTTTCCAATCCCAGCTCCTGGCTCAATACCGCGAGGCCACCATCGTTTCCGAAAAGGACTATCTTGCCGCTGTCAATCCGGAAACCTGGCAATTGCGGGAACTGCGGCTTGCCCGCCCTTGGTATTTGCCCCTCAAGACAGCGGACCAGTTTAATGACAATGATCCCCTAAGCACAGTCCTGGCCACCATGGCTAAAAATGCTCAGCCCGATGATATTATTGCCTATCAGCTGATTCTTTCGCCGCGGCGGCGCCGGTGGCAACAAAAATTGATCACTCTGGCGGCTAGCGGTGGCGGCAAAGATAGCCTGGGGCACATTTTGCCCCATCCCCAGAAGGCCCAAATTGAGCTAAAAGCCAGCCAGCCGGGCTTTGATGTCTATCTCCGCCTAGGCAGCAATAATGAAACCGCCCTGGAAGCCTTGGCCGGCAGTTTTGGCAGTTTTTCCTCCCCCCAAGGCAATTATCTGATAGCCAAAAAGCTTCCCTTCTGGCGGCGCAAGTCGCTCCGGCAACAATTTAGGCGGCGGCGGCCGGGCGGCAAGCGCCAGCTCCTTAACAACCTGGAAGTTGCTTCGCTCTGGCATCTCCCCGGCACCCAAATAAACTTGCCCAATATCGCCTGGGGGCGGCAGATTGTCAGTGAACCGCCCGATAACCTGCCAATCTCCGCCAGCCTTGATAAAGATGCCCGGCGGCAAACGACTTTCATCGGCAAAACTGAATTCAAGAATCAATTAACTATATTTGGTATCAAGCGCGCCGACCGCGGCCGCCATGTCTATATTATCGGCAAGACAGGTACCGGAAAATCCACTCTCATCGCCAATATGGCCATTGAAGACATCCGCAAAGGCGAAGGGGTAGCCGTTATCGATCCCCATGGCGATTTGATCCAAACCTTGCTGCAGTATATCCCCCGCCAACGCCTTAATGACGTCTGTTACTTCAATCCCGCTGATCCCGACTATACTTATCCTCTCAACTTATTGGAGGTTGGCAATAAAGCCCAGCAAGAATTGGTCGCTTCCGGCATTGTTTCCATTTTCCATAAGCTTTACGCCCATTCTTGGGGCCCGCGATTAGAACACATCTTGCGCAACACTCTCTTGACGTTAACCGGCGTGCCGGGGGCCACTTTGGCCGATGTGCCCCGTATTCTCACCGAAACAAAGTTCCGCCGCCAAATTGTTTCTAAGATCCAAAGCCCCACCCTGCGTTCTTTTTGGCAGCACGAATTTGAACCTATGGGCGATAGGCTGCGCCAAGAGGCCATTTCGCCCATTTTAAATAAAGTGGGCCAATTCGTAACCTCGCCGCTCATCCGCAAAATTGTCAGCTATTCGCAAAGCCGCGTTAAAATTGAGGAAATTATGAATCAAGGAAAAATTATTTTGGTGGACTTGTCCCAAGGCAAAATCGGCGAGGACAATTCGGCTTTGTTGGGAGCAATGATTATCACCCAAATCCAGCTGGCAGCCATGAACCGCGCCTACATGAAAGAAAGCGACCGGCGGCCGTTTTACCTTTATGTTGACGAATTCCAAGATTTCGCCACCCGATCTTTTATCAAAATCCTTTCCGAAGCCCGAAAATATAAATTAAACTTGACCATTGCCAACCAGTATATGGCCCAATTGGATCCGGAGGTCCAAAGCGCTATTCTTGGCAACGTGGGCAGTTTAATCAGCTTCCTTGTCGGCGCTAAAGACGCTCAGGTTTTGGAAAAAGAGTTTGGGCGCGAATTTGACAACGAAGATTTGGTTGCCCTGGGCCGTTACCAGATTTTACTAAAACTCTCCATTGACGGGGAGACGTCAGGCTCATTCTACGCCACCACTTTGCCCTTGCCGGATTGCCATAACCAGCAAAGCGGCAAAGTTATCCGCCTTTCCCAACAGCATTGCGGAAAGTTAATTGCCAAATGAACAAGAGGGCAACTATTATCGGGGCAGGCTTTTCCGGCTTAAGTTTGGCATATTTCCTCCAGCGCCGCGGCTGGAAGGTAGAATTATTCAATCAAAGCAACCAGCCGGGCGGGCTGGCGGCGGGATTCCGGGAAAAGGGTTGGCAATGGCCTCTCGACTCTTTTTATCACCATCTTTTCCAACAAGATCGCGCTTTCCGCCATTGGCTGCAAGAAATGTTTCCCACCATAACCATTGATTATCCTCGCCCCAAAACCAGCCTGCTCTTGGAGGGTAAAATTATTCCTTTCAATGGCACGGCCGACCTATGGCGATTGCCCGGTTTCCACTGGAACCAAAAACTCCATTTGGGAGCCGGCATGGGACTCTTAAAATTCAGCCCCTGGCTGCCAATTTTTGCCCGCCAGACCGTAAGCCGGCTGCCGCAACTTCTGGGAGCCCAAGCTTTTGGTGAGATATGGAAACCACTGCTAAGCGCCAAATTTGGCGATCTCTGGCCGGAAGTGGCTTTGGGTTGGTTTTGGGCCCGCATCAAGAGCCGCAGTTCTCGATTAGGCTACCCCCAAGGGGGATTTGCCGGCCTTGCCGACAAAACGCTGGCCTATCTCAAACAGAAACATGTTTCCATTTACCAACAGCAAAAATTAAGCCGGTTGCGGCCAGGAAACAATGGCCATTGGCAATTCACTTTCAATGGCCGGCGGCACCATTCCGGCGAAACTACAATCTTGGCCTTACCGTTTCCGGAATCATTGCGCTTAATTGGCCCCCTGCTGCCCCGCCGCCAACAACAGCAATGGCAACAGTGGCCCAGCCGCGCCGCCCTAACATTGGTACTGCGGTTAAGAAAGCCTTTTTTAATGGATAATACTTACTGGCTCAATATTCTTAACCCCGTTTTCCCCTTTGTTGTCGTCGTTGAACACACTAATTTTATTAGCCCAGCGCACTACAACGGCGAGCATCTCGTCTATGTCGGCGGTTATTATGCCAATGACGACCCCCTGCTGCGCCAGCGGCCGGCTACCATCTTACGGCGCTTTACTCCCTGGCTGCGCAAAATTAGGCTTGACTTTGAAAATGACTTGATTGGTTTTAATGTTTTCCGGGCCCGGGCTGCCCAGCCGGTAATAACCCCCTACTTCACCCGCTTGCGGCCCGGGTTGGAAACCGGCCTACCCAATCTTTATTGGCTTTCCCAAAATCATATTTTCCCCTGGGATCGGGGATTAAATTGGACTGTCGCCAACACCAAAAAACTGGCCCGGCTAATAGACAGTAAAACGCGAAAGCGGCCCAGGGCATCTTAACCCCAAGCCGCATTTGCCGCTTTCTCTCTCGTCAGTATTGCATACCGCCGCCGGGAAGGTTGGGCGCAGCGGCCGGCTTCTTTTCTTCTTCGGGAATATCGGTAATTAAAACCTCCGTGGTAAGAATCATCCCCGCCACACTGGCCGCATTTTGCAAGGCGCTGCGGCTTACCTTGGCCGGATCAAGAATGCCGGCGGCCATCATCGACTCAAACTTGCCCTTCAAAGCGTTAAGCCCAAAATCAGGCTTTGTCTTCAGGCTTTCTTCAATTTTCTTTAGGACATAGCCATCGTCAAAACCGGCATTTTTAGCCAACCAGCGCACCGGCTGTTCCAAAGCTCGGCGAACAATATCGATACCAACCTTTTCCTCCTCATTAGCTGGCTTCAATTCGTCTAGAGCTTTTTTAGCCCGCAGGAAAGCCACACCGCCGCCGGGCAGAATGCCCTCGGCAACGGCCGCTTTGGTGGCTTCCACGGCATCTTCTACCCGCTTTTGCTTCTCTTTTAGCTCTACCTCTGTCGCCGCCCCGACTTGGATTACCGCCACCCCGCCGGCTAATTTCGCCAGCCGTTCCTCCAGCTTTTCCCGGTCATAATCGGAATCTGCCTTTTCAATTCCGCGGCGGATTTGGCCAATGCGGGCATCTATGGCTGATTTTTCGCCCTTGCCACCAACAATTCGGCAGTTATCCTTATCGGCAATAACCTTATCGGCCCGACCGCAATCAGTCGGCTGGATTGTTTCCAGCTTACGGCCGGTGTCTTCGGAGATAACCGTGCCGCCGGTCAAAACGGCAATATCTTCCAGCATCTCCTTGCGCCGGTCGCCAAAACCGGGCGCCTTGACCACCAAAGCGTTGAAGGTGCCCTTGAGTTTGTTCACCACCAAAGTGGCCAGAGCCTCACCCTCAATGTCCTCGGCAATAATGACAAAGTTCTTGGTTACCTTAACAATGCTTTCCAAGAAGGGCAAAATTTCTTGCACCGAGGAAACTTTCTTGTCAGTAATGAGAATATAAGGATTTTCAATCACCGCTTCCATAGAATCGGGATTGGTTACAAAATAGGGCGAAACATAACCCTGGTCGAATTCCATGCCCTCTTTATACTCAATATCAATATCAAAACCCTTGCCTTCTTCAACGGTAATCACCCCGTCGCGGCCCACTTTCCCGATCGCCTCGGCAATCTTTTGGCCAATAGCTGGATCGGCGGCGGAAACGGTCGCCACCTGAGCAACTTCCTCCTTGCCTTTTACCGGTTTGGCCATTTCGCGAAGGGTTTTAGCGGCCGCCTCGGCTGCCTGTTCAATTCCCTTTTTGATCAGCATCGGGTTATAGCCGGCGGTAACATTCTTCAACCCCTCCCTGGCCATCGCCCAGGTTAAAAGGGTTGCCGTCGTCGTGCCGTCGCCGGCAACATCGTTGGTTTTGGAAGCGGCCTCTTTCACCAATTGGGCGCCCAAATTCTTCCAGGCATCCTTCAAATCAATTTCTTTAGCCACCGTCACACCATCGTGGACAATCGTGGGGCTGCCCCACTTTCTTTCCAAAGCCACGTTGCGGCCCCGCGGCCCCAAAGTGGTAACTACCGCCCGGGCCACCAATTCGATTCCTTCTAAAAGAGAGCGGCGCGCTTCCTCGCCAAATTGCAATTGTTTTGCCATTTTAATTTTCCTCCTTAACTTAATTAACCAATAATTGCCATAACATCATCAAATTTAACAAAAAGAAAGTCTTTGTTTGCTCCTTGGGGGCGATACTCGTTGCCGGCCCACTTCTTAAAGACGACCAAATCGCCCTTTGCGCAAGGGGATTTTATTTTCGTTCCATACTCTGTCGTTAAAGTTTCCCCCACGGAAACAACCCGGCCGGCCTGCGGTTTTTCCTCGTGGCTATCAGGCAAGACAATGCCGCTGGGCGTCTTCCTTTCCTCTTCCAAAGGCTCTATCAAAACATAGCCCGGCGCCGGTTTAATTTTAGTTAGCAATTTATTCATTGCCAAACCTCCTTATAATTGAAAAATTAACTACAATTATCAGTTGCGAATACCGACTGATAATTATTCTAACTATCCCGCCGCTGTTTTGTCAAGAGGCAATTGATAGTGCTAAATCGTAAATTTGCCGCGGCAACGGCAGCCGGCGCAAAATATGCCGATGGCGGGAAAGGAAATATTCACTCCGGTCATGGGGATGAAAAAAAGCAGAACCGGGGCTGACCGATTCACGGCGGCGGCGGCGGGCCATATAAAGTTTTTGGCCCCAAAATGCCAATCTTTCCGGCCAAGATAAAGGGGCAGCCGGCGCGGATTTCTGGAATTGCGCATTCGTCAACGTTAGCCAATTAGCCAAATAACGGCCCAGCCAATCCGCATTGGCGGCTAAAAAACGGCGGTAAAGATTATCCTTGTCAAAAATTATTTTCATTTGCATTATTTCTTCGGCCACGAAAAGGTTCCTTTTCTCCGGCGGCAGGCGTAAGCTGTCAACGGCCAACCAAACATTGGGGCATATCTTGTTTTCCACCAATTTACTTCTTTGCATTTTTAAGCCGGCCGGCCTCCTGGGTATCTTTAACCGGCGCAATCTCAATTCTGCCCGCAAGCGCGTTTGCCAGAGTTTGCCTCCAGAGGTAACCGTTAAAACGTCAACATCGTCCAGCGGATAAGCATTCATTGCCGCCACGCTGCCGGTAACTGCCAAAAGCCTAATTCCGTCCAGCGGCTGCCAAACCTTGGCCAATTTTTGGGCCAGGGACAGTTTTTGCCGGCTCCAAAACCAGCCGCGGCGGCGGCGGCGGTAAGAAATCTCCGGCAAAAAGTAATAATCCGCCCGCAAGCGCCAGCAACCGCGGCGGCGGCCCCAAGCCAGAGCCTCTTGGACGGCAGTTGCAGAAATCGGCTGTTCAGCAATAAGCCGGTTAACAATCTCATTAAAAGTAAGCGGAAAGCGGAAGATTGCGCCGTAAGCTAAAGTTCGGGCCACCGCCGCCGCGGCCGGCATACCCACAGCCACCATCAGGGCAAACGATAACGCGACCGCACCTGGCTGATGCCCGAAAGCAGTGTCTTCACCGCCTGGTCGGCGCTAATTCCCTGGTTAATGGCATTGATGGCATCGGTAAAATATTTAATCATTGTCTCATTGGGGCCATTGTCATGGGTCGCCGAGGCCAAATACCAAACATGGCTGGTGTCCGCTTGCTTAATAAAAGGCCGCAGCAAGGGGTTGGCGTCCAGCCCGGCCGCCAAATCGCGGCGCGGATATATTTCCCCAAAAGCGCGGATCTGCGATTCCGCTTGGTAAAGCCGCTGCAAGCCTTGCTTGCCGGCCAAATATTGCAAAAATTCCCAAGATTCTTTAGCATGCGGCGAATGGCGGTTGACCGCCTCCACCCAAAAGCTGGCCCAATTAACCTCGTTTAATTTGCCTTTTGTTTCCGCTTGAGCCATATCAATGCCGGCCACATTTTGGGGCAGCTTGGGCACCGGCGCGGTGGCAAATTGCAATTTGGGGTTCATTTCCTGCAAATCAAAAATTCGCCAGGAGGGAGCAAAATAAAACGCCAGCCGGCCGCTGGCAAAAGCCAGGGTTGAAGCCGGCAAAGTTTCATCCCAAACCTTATCGCGGCGGCTGAAAACTGTATAAAAGCTCAAAGCTTCCGCCAAAGCTTTGGCGCTTTTCTCCGGATGGCGCAGGTCAACCCCGTTTTGGTAAAGCATTAGGCCCACGATGTCGCTCCAATGGTCCACGTTGTTAGTTGTTCCCAAAGCCACACCGGAAATTTTAATGCGTTTGTTGGCATCATAGGTGGTCAGCTTTTTCACCGCCTCTTCCAGCCCCCACCAGGTCCGGGGCGGCTTTAAATTTGCCGCCGCGAGAATCTTACGGTTATAGAAAAGGGCCAGATTGTCCACCATCAGGGGCAAAGCGTAGTATTGGCCATTAACCTTTAGGCTTTCGGGAATAACGGCA
>JALTFB010000063.1 GCA_027007615.1 Candidatus Shapirobacteria bacterium | reverse complement strand
TTCAAGCAAACCCATGAGTTTGACGGCAAGAGAATTCTTAAATCTTTAAAGGAAAGGGCTTATCTCACTTCAAAAATCCGCTTTCATTTTTACGACCGCCGGCCGGATAGCAGGGTAGGGGAGTACCATTATTATTTTGAGGGCGGCATTCGGGCTTTGCTTAAAGCCCTTAACCGCAACCATGAAATCGTAAGCCCCCCGATCTACATTCATGATGAAGACAACAATGTTGCTGTAGAAATCGTTCTCCAATATACCCAAGATCCGAAAGAAAACATCCAATCTTTTGTAAATGTAATCAATACCCATGAAGGCGGCAGCCATTTAAGCGGTTTCCGTACCGGCTTGACCCGCGCCGTTAAAGAGTATATTCAAAAAACGGATAATGGCAAAAATAATAAAGACAACGATATCACCGGCGATGACACCCGCGACGGCCTGGCGGCAGTCATTTCAATCAAAATGTCATCCCGAGATCTCCAATTCGAGGGCCAAACAAAAACCAAGCTTGGCAACAGCGAAATCCAACCTTTGGTAGCAAAAATTGTCAGGAAACACCTAGGCATTTATTTTGAAGAGCATCCCGCCGCCGCCCGGGCAATTATGGGCCGCATTTTGCTAACCGTAAAAGCTCGCAAAGCCGCCCGCGCCGCTAAGGAGGCGGTTCTGCGTAAAGGCATTTTTGATTCCTTGGGCCTCCCCGGCAAATTGGCCGATTGCCAAAGCAAAGATCCGGCCGAATCGGAACTTTATCTTGTCGAGGGTGATTCCGCCGGCGGCAGCGCCAAACAGGGCCGCGACCGCCACTTCCAGGCGATTTTTCCCTTAAGGGGCAAAATTCTCAACACCGAACGGGCCCGACTGGAAAGAATTATCGAATTTCCGGAGCTGAAAAGCTTAATCGTTGCCCTGGGAATGGGCATTGAAGCCAGCGCCGATATCAGCAAATGCCGCTACCACCGGGTTATTATCATGACCGATGCCGATGTTGACGGTGCCCATATCGCCACTCTATTGCTTACTTTTTTCTATCGCCACTTGCCACAAATTATTGAAAAAGGTTATCTTTATATCGCCCAACCGCCACTTTATAAAATCAGCCGCGGCAAAAAAATGTTTTATGCTTACAGCGAAGAAGAAAAAGAGCAAACCATCGCCCAATTCGGAGAAGGCAAGATTGATATCCAGCGCTATAAAGGCTTGGGGGAAATGAACCCCCGGCAACTTTGGGAAACGACCATGAATCCCCAAAACCGCATATTAAAGCGCGTTTTTGTTGAAGATGCCGCCGCCGCCGACGAAATTTTTACTATTTTAATGGGGAAAGAAGTGCCGCCGCGGCGCCACTTTATCCAGGCTAACGCCAAACTGGCCGATCTTGACCTCTAAATTCAAAATGATTAAAACAAAAACCCTCATCGATACTATCCCTCCCGGTGAAGGAAATTTTCCCGCCGAGGTTAACGCTATTATTGAAATCCCCCGCGGCAGCAACAATAAATACGAGCTGCATAAAAGTTGGGATATTTTCCATCTTGACCGCGCCCTTTACGGCGCCACTCACTATCCC
>JALTFB010000062.1 GCA_027007615.1 Candidatus Shapirobacteria bacterium | reverse complement strand
GTTGGGATCCTGATTTGGAAGAATAGATTTTTTATATATATCAATTATTTTCATTTTCAAAAAAGGCCGCTATCCGATTTTTTGGCCCCCCCAAAGGACTTGTTCTGCAACCGCAAACTAGAGTTTGATTTTAGCCTAAACGACCTCAAAATCTTTACTTCACAAATAGAAAAACCTATATTACCCCCGCTTTTTGTTTAATATCCTATCAAGTAAACTATTGGCACGGTCAATATCTGTTTCTGTTATTAACGGTTGTGCGTAAAATTCGTCAGAAGTGTAATGGTCAAGAAAACCCTCAATTTCAGGTTTTAACTCCTCAGGGACAGCTTCATTACCTAACCCTTTCCAAATCACCCACTAATCCTTGCCACCAATTTCGTCTTACCTTAAAGTCTCCACAACCGTGAAGAACCTAACTTAGTATTTCGTCTGAAAACTTATCCTTGAGCCACCTAAACCGCTCTTCTGACACAATGCCGGTATTATAATAACAAATCTTAACAATAGAAGTATCTCAAACCGTATCCGCTATTGCGAGAGACGAACCAGTATGAAGGTAAGTAAGAGAATCGCCCCACAAACACTTAAGAAAATAGTCCAAAACTTAATCCTGGCTTTTGAAGATTTTTCCACTTTTTCTATTTCCTCTTTGGTCGGAAGCAGTTTATCAACCATCAAATCAACTTTTTTATGTTTCGCAAGTTGTTTTATAGCAAGGTTATAGAAACCAAAAGCGATTGTACCACCAATAATGCCCCCAATTATGCCCTCCTGAATACCGCCATAAAATATCAAAATTGTTATTCCCGAAATAACCTTAGCCCCAATTCCCAACTTGGGATTTAACATCTTGCCGTCATCTTTTTTCTTTCCTAACCCAAACATACTCTGATTATAACTCATTGTTATCTAATGATAAAATAGGAGCATTAAACAAGTTGAGAAAAGGCAACGAAATGATATGTTAAAAAGAGACAAAAATGGTAAGTGGTCTGCAACAGAAATCCCAAATGATTTTAACCCTGTTTATGCAAAATCCTTAGTTGAGTTTCTTAACACCCTTGACCCGCTTTTTGCCAAAGCACAAGAAAAATCTGACTTTGAGTTTATTTTTGCTTTACTAAATATCCAAGCCCAAGATGTCAGTTGGAACGCTTTTGATACAACACAAGATATTTTTGAAACTTTTACCAAGCTCAGAGCAAAAATCAAATACAACAACAAAATGACTATATTTACATTCCAAATTTAGCACCACAAGTTTAATTTTGTCTTAGAAAATATACTCCACCCTGCCACTCATTATTTCTCAAAACTTTTCGTGCCCCACCTAACTCGTTTATCGGAATGATTCTAAAACCGCCAAGTGGCTAGAAGCTATAAAGTACCTTGGGTTAATAATGCAACAAACTAAAGAGCATTGATGTAAATCTTATTTTAGTAAATTTTTAGATAGCTTATAGCTTCTTTTCCATCAATAAGTCTAGCATCTTCTATTAATTTGCTATCTCTCAATAGCCTATTTCCTTTCTTTTTAAAATCCTTATCCTCTGTTATTAGATATTTACAGCCCTCAATTAGAGCGACGATGAGGTGAAAAGCGTCCATATAATCTAAATAATAATCACAGGTGGCCATTCTAAAGAAATCTAGAGTATTACTAAGGATAAGTATGAAGAAAAACGAAAAGAGTATCGAGCAAAACAAAGAGAGATTAAAGCGAAGATGAATAAACTGCATTTTGCTGATGAAGAGTATTATCTGACCTCAGAATACCTGTTAAAATTAGCTCAAAACGCTGGAAAGCTGTTTAAAAGTTCTGAAATTCACGAAAAACGGCTACTTTTGAATTTAACACTTCAGAACTTGGAGTTAAAAGGCAGAAAAGTCCTATTTGATTGGAAAAAACCATTTGATAAGATAGCCCTTTACGCTCCTCGTCAAGCTTGGCTCCGGCGGGAGGATTCGAACCTCCAACCTCGGACTTAACAGGTCCTCGCGCTACCGTTGCGCCACGCCGGAATGGTAACAGTATTATATCAGGATTGGCGGCAAGGTAAAGAGAGAATGCGGGATGCCCAAATAAGATTGTTGCTGATTATCCGAGAGGAAATGGCCCTTGGGGTTCAGCGGGCGCTGGACCGGCAAACGTTGTTGAAAGTGGGTATTATCGGCCAGCTTTAAAAATTGTTGGCGATAAGACTTGGGCGGACAAGCAAAAAACAACAATTATCATTGAGATGAAGAGCTTGTGGATGTCGTTGATATAGAGGTGGAAGAGAACACCCAACAACAGTTCGCCGGCGACGGCCAGAATGAGAAAATAGGCGGTCCAAACCAGGCTTGGCCAACGGTCGATGAGGCTGATAATTCTGCCGGCCGCTAAGCGCATCAGGAAAATACCGATGGCAACGCCGCTAAAGGCGAGGAGAAAGCGGTTGGTAATGGCAACCACGGCGATGAGATTGTCCAGGCTGAAGGCGAGGTCGGAAAGTTCGATAGTGAAGACCGTGGGCCAGAATTTGGCCTGGGTGCGGTTGAGGGGAAAGCGCCGGAGTTTGGCTTGCGCCTGGCGGCGGTGGAGATCGGGCCGGCCGGCCAATTGGTAAAGATGCCGGCCGGACAATTGCAAAAGATAAAGGGCGCCAATGATTTTGATAATGGGGTAGCGGACAATGGTGGTTATCAGCAACAGCATTAATCCCTCTCCCAGATAGGCACCGAGAAGGCCGATGCGGAGAGCGCTTTGGCGCTGGCGGCCGAGAAAACGGTCAAGGAAAGGAATGCCGGCCAGTAATTTTGGCAATGGCGTGGGTAGTTTGGGGAGGCGGCTGGCCAGGGCGCTGAGAACGAGGATGTTATCCAACGACATGGTTGCTTCTAATAAGACAAGCTGGAGAACAATTGCCAAAGCGGTGAGAATCTCCATATTCTATTTTAGCACTGAGGCTACACTGTCAACCTCGGGGGTTCCCGTGCCTACTAACCTTGGAGGTTGACAGTGATTGCAAAACCATCCGCTTAATGTATAATGAAAGTAGAAATGAATCAGGCTAACAAAATCGTTTTATCAATTTTATTGGGAGCCGGGGCCATTGCCGCCGGGGTTTATTTCGGTTTGAATAGTATGGGCCGGCAAAAAGGAGTTAGCCTTCAACCGACCATTGCCGTCCGGCTCACCAGGAGAGCGATAGCCACACCGTTGCCTACCGTGCCGCCTACCCAAGCGCCGACAGCAACACCGGCGCCGATAACTTGGGCTAAAAGCGATTTGATTGCCGCCTTGAGCCAGAAAACCGGCATTCCCAAAAACGAAATTAAATTCAGCGTTGGCAAACAAATTAAGAGAGCAAACAGCGTGCTCCTCAATGGTAGCGTTTCCCGGCAAGGCGAGATGGGCGGCGCGGCTTTTTTTGCGGTTGTTGATGCCGGCGGGGTGAAAGTTACCTTCACCGGCCAGGGCGTCCCCCAATGTTCCGAGGTCAACCCTTACGGCTACCCCTTGAGCTGGGTCGACTACTGTGTTAACAGCCAAGGCCAAACCGTTAAACGCTAAGCGGGGGATAGAATTTCCGAGCTAGGTTTATTTGACAGCACTAAAAAGGAATGCTAGTCTTGTTTTAACGAAAGAAATGGCAAAATCTTATCGGCACGCCACGCTTATTTGCATAATTCTAAGTTTTTTGGCGGCGCTGGGAATTGTTTGGGGATTGTTCCAGCATGAGCCGCTGCTAATTGCCCTTTTTCTCCTTCCTACGATTATTTATGAAGTTTACCGCACCGAAGGAAAGTCAACAAAGTTAGCCTCTTGGGGGTTATTGGGAATTTTTATCTTGGAAATCTTGCTGATTTTGGGCAAAGTTAATTTCGACCTGGCCGGTTTCCTGGGCACAAAACAAAAGCAACTGGCCGGCCATGCGGTGCCCTTGGGGGATATCAAAGTGGTTACCCCGACCGCAATGGCTATCTTGTCGTTAGTCCTCTTTACCAATACCCGCGGCCGCTATACCAAATGGCTGGCGGTGATCATTTTTATCACTTCCTTTGCCATTGTTTATGTTTTGGACCCCAACCTTTTTGCCAGGCTACTGAAGATTGGCGTCAATGAAGGTCTTCGCCAAATTCAATAAGCGGGCGCGCTCGGGTTGTTGACAAAGGAAGAAAAGGAATTATATTATTAGACGTAATGGATAAAGACTTTTTAGGCAAGATGTTGGATGCTTTGGAAGCTTCCCCTTCCGAACAAAAAGAGATAAGAAAGCAATTTGGAGAGATTTTACTTTTCAAGTTTTGGCGCATTTTGCTCGGCCAATTGCCAAAAGGGAAAAAGGGCGAGTTTTTGGCTTTTTTAAAACGGCCGGGAACAAATAAAGAGAAAATAGCCCAGTGGCTTAAGAAAGAAAATATTTCTATCACTTCTGAATCAAAAGAAAAAATGGATGCCGCTTTTAAAGATGCAGCCGCTAAATTAGTGGCCGCATTGGTCAAGAATATAGATGAGAAAAAGAAAGCCAGGTTAATTGATTTGTTAAAGAAAGAGGGCAAAAAATGACAATTGGCCAAGATTCTCCTGAAATTTCCCTACCGAACGGACCAGCTCAGAGCATGAAAGAAGTTGAATCGAGCGGGGGGCTTAAATTGGTAGCCGCAGCAAGGGAATTGAGGAGGATAGAGGCAGATTGGGGAAGAGATGTTAAAGATTGGTTGAAAATTGCAGGGGTAACAGCAACGGCGTTAATGGTGACATCAGTATTATCGTTTATCCATCCCCAGTTGTTGGCTTTGCCAGTTCCCTTGGGGCAGCCAATCTTGGGAGTAAGTATCATTTCTGCTGCTGCATTATTGCAGGCTCATGAAGGGAAAGTTGCTGCCCGCAAGGCGGGGGATGAGGTTTTTAGAAAAGCTCTCGAAGAGGAAATATTTCCTAGCGGATCGCAAGAGCTGACAGATTAGCCGGAATTAAGCAGAACAATCAGTTTCCAACCAGTTTTATATAATGCTTAGACTGAATCCTTTTTCTGTGTTTATATCCCAACTCTGCCGAGATCTCTTTTGCAAAAGAGTGGGGATAGGATGACGACTCCCAAAATCCCGAGGTGTAAAGGGAGTTGCACCTCGGAGGTGCAATGCACTACGCACCTCGGGATTTTGGGATGCTTTTGTGCCTGGCGACCCACCTCAACCGCGGACCCAATGAACCCGCCTCTTATTGGAAAAGGGGAGAATCGCGCTTGTCCTTGCCGATTGGCGGTATAATTAAAATATGGGGAAAGAAAAATTGGTTTTTCATGATTGGCGCCATGCTTTTGATGAGGAATTTACCCGTGAAGAAAAATTACCGCCGGCCACCCGCAGGCAAATAGAGTGGGTAATAAGGGCCTGGGACCGTGTTTTCGGCGCTCCGCCGGGCTGGCATATTTGCGGTTTTCCGGTAATTAAGAATGAAAGGTTTTATCTCCACGGATTAGTTCCTGAATCCGAAATTCAGGTATGCCACATTATGCCGCGGGGTTTTGCCTCGTTTGTCTTGGGTTGGGATGAGCGCGAAGTTAATAGCCCTTTCAATTTGGTGCCCATGTGCCGCCAGCATGGTTTGGGGCGGGGCTTGCCCGATTTGGATTATGAAAACATGGTTGTGGCGGCCCTTTACCCGGATATGGAAGCGGCTCGGCGCGATTATGCCGGCCGGCGCGCTCCCAATCCCTACCGCCGCGCTTTGGCCGCTCGGGCGGAAATGATCCGCCGCGGTGAGCCGTATTGGAATACTGATTGGGACGAAGCTTTGGTTAGGAAAGCGGAAGAGGTTTATTATCGATATTTGCAATGGCAACTGAAAAAAGTAGGGAAGTATTTTGACAGTTTTCCCTATCGCAAAACATAAGGCCGCAATTTTGGTGGAGATGCCCCGCGGTGAACGGGGGTCCAGTGAATGTTCTCTAAAAGCGTCTTCAGGCATAGGTAGCGGAAATACCTAAAAGTTGGCCGCTGCCGCCCAAAACCTTTTAGGGTGATTGCCAATTTTACAGGCTGATTGTGGCAATCGAGAAATCAGCCCGGCCCGGCAGAGTTGACACCAAACTAAACTTGGCCGAGTGCAGGTTTTAGTTCGATGCTTGCGCTCAAGCTAGAGCGTAAGAGAAATTCATGTTGTTATCAGCATGATTTTTTTAGTCCTGTTTAAAGCCGTTGGACCAACGGCTGCCTGCAGCTTTTCAAAGTTCACCCCTGTCGAATCAATTCATCCCCAAGTAGGATATTATAACATAGGTTGGAAATTTTTGAATTTATTTCAGGATTTTCAGGGGATGGTGAACCAACAATGATAATCAGCTACTCGCTGGAGATGGTGTATCCACAATTTCCCGAGGTGTAAAGGGAGTTGCACCTCGGAGGTGCAATGCACTACGCACCTCGGGATTTTACGATGCTTTTGTGCCTGGGGGCGGACCCGGAAATGGGGCTAAAATACCAGACGCTATCGATAGATAATTGGTAATAACGGCGGATTATATTGATGGAGAATTAGGGCTAAAGCCTTGAAGGCAAACAAAATCCAGCACGGTAGTTTTTAAAATGGGCTTACCATGGAAGAATAGTGTTAAGGCTGGTGGTATTTTTGCCGCAGCGGGGGATAGCGGTGGTTCCCCCCGGGTCTTATTGCCAACCGTGGCGGGTGTTTTTTATGTCCTTTGCCGGGGTAATAATTCCTGTTAGGGAACGGAAACGATCCCTTAATGGGAGGGTGAAGTTTGGTATAGTTTATTTTAAGTCCGTCATTATCGATTATGCCCGTGGATAAAAGCGCGTTTTGCCAAGGTATAGCCCATAGGGCGGTATTGGCGGCGCGAATTTTTTCGGCACTGACTTGAGACCTTGGTAAAAATATCGTTCTTGCCCTGTCTTGGATTTTGGGGAGTTGTGATGTCAATCCCATGCTTATTTTTTCCGGAGACAGGGGTTCGGAAAGGTATTCGGTAACTACAACGGCATGGCTTTCTTGGGTGATTCGTAAGACGTTAATCCTAAGTTCGATTTTGCCCGGCCGGCCATTGTCCTGGCTCCGACTGGCAACAATATTAAGCAATCCTTCTTCGTCGGCATGCATTGGTATAGAAATTTCTGTAAAGCGCGTTTGGGGAGCACCTTCACTCCAAGGGCCGGTTTCTACCATAATATAAGTAGGCGGCCAATAGTTTGGGGCGTTTTTTTTAATTTCATCCAAATAAGGTTTACTCCAGGGCATTTCTTTTTCGATCTCTTTAGGAGGAACATCGGAAACGGGCCGCCAAAGTAAACCAGTGCCGGCGGAAGAGAATTCTCTTAATTCTGATAAAGGTATTTGGTTTTTCTCGGTTAAAAATGGCTTGACAGACAATTGAGGCTCTAGGGCTTCGGTTGCAGATTGCAGTTCTCGGCTTAATGGCCCGTGCCCAGAGCCCAAAGTGGTGGCTGTAACTATTAAAGCTTCAGCAAGTAATGCCTTTTCTGAAAAACCCATAATGTCTTATATTATACACTATTTATGGGTAATCTAAAGACAGCTGGGTCAAAGGGTGTGGGGAGGCTCTGAGGGAGCGGGTGTTGGCAGGGCGTTAAAATCAATTATGATATTGCCATTTTCAATTTTGATCAGCCCCGGCGGGGCATCTACGGTGGTTAAAATCCGGCCATTTTTTATTCTGAAAGTAATCAAATGAACGTCGTAATTTGCCAATATTTTATCCAAGAGGGGGCCGAAGTTTCTTTCAATGATCTGCCGTTTTTTAGCGGGAACGGCGACGCGGCCTAGGTAAAGTTTTTTTATTTGCCAGGGATGGAATTGGGAGCCCTTATAATTATAGGTGATAATGCCGCTAACTTTGCCGGGCATGAAGTGATAGCTGCTGGTAAGTTGGAAGCGGATAAGCGAGCCTTTGATGTTAACAACCACTTTCCGCAATTTTATATCCGGCTGGACAAAGCCGTTAATTAAATCGGCCAGCTGGCGGCTGTCAAGGGAAACAGTTTTTCGCTCATATTTGCCCGGCTTATCCGGATTATAGTTATAGCCCGGAAGGATGGCAACGCCGTTTCGGCGGTCTTGGCGCGGCAAATGGCCGCGAATTTGCAGGGAAAGCGAAGAATGGGGAGTGGCCAAGCGGACAGGAGAAGTAGTAAAAGTGAATAAGTAAATGCCGATGATAAAGGCGGCAATGCCTATGGCCGCCCAAAGCTTTTTATTTTTAAGCAATCTCGTTGTTATTTTTGCCAATCCGGCCATCTCTTTCTAATATACCATGTTTGGTTTTTTTGGCTTGTTTCGTCCCGTTGCCCTACCTGTCTCCCGAGGTGCAAAGGGAATTGCACCTCGGAGGTGTAATGCACTACGCACCTCGGGATTTTGGGACATTTTTGTGCCTGGAGATGGGCCGGAAATGAGAGTTGATTTGGTAGCGAACCAACAATGTAAATAAGCCGCCCGCTGGAGGCGCCGAACTCCCAAACCCCGGTCCCCGGCGCTTGCATATCGCCGGGCTTTATGCTAAATTAAAACTGTTACCGGAGACCGGAGGGGTTGGGATTAAGTTTCCCCGGCTTAATAATCCTCCCGAGGTATTAATAAATAATGCGCCTCGTCCGGGGCGTTTTTTGTTGCTAAAAATGGTTAACCAACTGAAAATTTATGCCGTTGAGGATTTAAAGGCCAAGCTGGCGGAGGCCAAGGCGATTGCTTTGGTAGATTACCAGGGTTTAACAGCCAACCAATTTGCTACCTTACGGCAGCGGGTCCAACAAGCCGGCGGCCAGGTGCAAGTGGTTAAAAACAGGCTGTTAATGCGCGCTTTGGGCGACCTTGGTGTAGAGCTAGACAAACCGCTAACGGGCCAAACGGCGGTGGTTTGGGGCGAAGCAATGGAGATGGAGCCCCTTTGGGAAATTAAAAAAGCCATGGATGAATGGCAGAAGCCGCAGCTTAAATGGGGAGTTTACCAGCGGCAAATGTTAAGCCATGATGAGTTGGCGAGGCTGGTCAATTTGCCCGGCAAGGAAACGCTTTATGCCCAACTGGCGGCCGGATTGGCCAATTCCTTGCAGCGCTTGGTTTACAGCCTGAGTTTTCCCCAGCGCCAACTATTATTGGTCCTTAAAGCGGCGGCGGAAAAGCAAGAAAAGCATTAATTGTTGTTTCGGGAAGGGAGGTGGCAGTAATGGCAGATGATAGCAAAAAACCAAGCGAGAAAAAGTTAGACCCCAAATTGGCGAAAATAATTGACGATGTCAGCAAGCTTTCGGTATTGGAATTGGCGGATTTGGTCAAATCATTGGAAGATAAATTCGGTGTCCAGGCAATGGCGGCAATGCCGGCAGCAGCGGCAGCCCCGGCCGGCGGCGATAGCGGCGCTGAAGAAAAATCAGTTTTTACAGTGGTGATGACAGCGGCCGGCGGCAATAAAATCGGCGTGATTAAGGCTTTGCGCGAAATTAAGCCCGATTTGGGCCTTAAGGAAGCCAAGGATATGACCGAGAAATTGCCGGCCGAAGTTTTGGCCGACGCTAAAAAGGAAGACGCCGAGGAAGCCAAAAAGAAATTGGAAGGAGCCGGAGCGACGGTGGAGTTGAAATAAACAATGGAAAAAGTCTTTCAGGTCCGGGAGTTCAATGAGTTTGTGTCTATCTACCTTGGCGAGATCGGCGAGGTGGTAGTCGAAGGAGAAATTAGCCAACTGCGGTTGCAAAACCAACGTTGGCTTTTTTTGACGCTTAAAGACGAGGCGGCCAGCTTGCCGGTTTTTGGCATTCAGGCGCGCTTGTCCAACTTGGGAGCTTTGGCGGAGGGCATGTTGGTAAGGGTGCATGGCCGGCCGCGGCTTTACCAAAAAACAGCCAGCTTTTCCCTTTGGGCCGAGAAAATTGTCCCGGCCGGGGCGGGGGCTTTGCAGCTGGCTTTTGAGCGCCTGCGCCGCCAACTGGAAAGCGAAGGCCTTTTTGCCGAGGAGCGCAAGCGGGCATTGCCCCGTTACCCGCGGCGGATTGGGCTGGTTACCGCGGCCGGATCGCGGGCCTACTCGGACTTTGTCAAAATCCTGGCCGAGCGGCTGGGCGGCTTAAAAATTTACTTTTATCCGGTGGCGGTCCAGGGCGAAGGGGCGGTGGAATCGATTTTGGAGGCGCTGGAAACTTTAAACCGCCATTACCGGAATCTAGATTTATTAGTCATTACCCGCGGCGGCGGTTCGTTGGAAGATTTGCAAGCTTTCAACGATGAGCGGTTGGTGCGGGCCGTTTTTGCCAGCCAAATTCCGGTAGTTTGCGCCGTGGGCCATGAAGCCGACGTTTCTCTGGCGGAATTGGCGGCTGATTTGCGGGCCTCAACACCTTCCAATGCGGCCGAGTTGATTGCCCCTTCGCGCCGGGAGCTGCTTGCCGAAGCGGGCCGGTTGGAATTGAGCCTGCAGCGCCAGTTGGAAACGCGGCTGCAATCGGCTTGGCAGCAATGGCACGGGTTGGAGCAGCGCCTGGAGCGGAGTTTGGACGGCCAATTGGCGGCCCGCCGGCAGTTTTTGCAAAGGTTGGACCAGCAGTTAAAGCATTACCGCCAAAAATTGCTGGATAAGCGGGAGGAAGTGGGGGAGCGCCGGGACAGGTTGCAGCAAGCCATCGGGCGGCTTTGGCAGAACGATTGGCGGCGTTGGCAGAGGCTGCGGCAGTTGTTGCTGGCTTTTGACCATCGCCGTGTCTTGCGGCGCGGCTTCAGTTTGACCTATAACCAAAAAGGGGAACTGCTGCGTTCGGTGGCAGCGTTGGCAAAAGGAGAAGAGCTGGTTACGGTTTTGGCGGACGGCCGGGCCCGTTCGCAGGTAAAGGAGGTGGATTATGAAGAGCAAAAATGAGGTTGGCAAGCTATCTTTGGCGGCAGCTTTTAAGGAGCTGGAAAGTTTGGTGGAGGAGCTGGAAGGCGGCACGGTAGATTTGGAAAAGAGTTTGGGCAAATTCCGCCGCGGGCTGGAATTGACGAAATGGCTCAAGAAGCGGCTGCGGAAAATTGAAAACGAAATAGAGACGATAAAGGAAGAGTAGGGGATAGATCAGCATGACGAGAAGGTGGAATACCCTTATAAGAACGTCATCCCGCCCTTGCGTGCAAGGGCGGGATTTTCAGTATGTGGAAAACCAACAATGTAGATAAGACACCAGCTGAAGATGTTGAACTAAATTCAGCATGACGATGGAGGTAAGATTATCTACAAGAACCCGTCATCCTGATTTTTCCCGACGGATAGTCGGGAAAAGTTCAGGATCTTCAGTATGTGGAGAACCAACAATGATAATCAGCTACTCGCTGGAGATGATGTATCCACAATTTCCCGAGGTGCAAAGGGAGTTGCACCTCGGAGGTGCAATGCACTACGCACCTCGGGATTTTTGACATTTTTTGTGCCTGGGGGCGGACCCGGAATGGGGGTTAAAATAACTTTGTCTGGGGATTGGCCGCCGGCTTGCCCAACGTCCGGCCGGCCCGCCGCGCCAGCGAAGGAAAGCGGTATTCCTGGAGCACTTTGGCTAGGGCTGTCAGCTTTGGCCGGTTCCAACGGGCCGGCTGGAGCCGGGCTGAAACGGGCAGGTTGGTAACGATAGTGGCTAATTTTTGGGAGAGATAAGCGGCATTTTTGCCTTTTTCCAATTTTTCCCGCCAGCGCGGCGGCAGCTCGGCGAGGTGTTGGTAAATAGCTTCCAAGCGGCCGTATTTTTGCAACAATTGGCCGGCTGTCTTGGGCCCCACGCCGGCCACCCCCGGGTACTCGTCGGAACTGTCGCCCACCAGCGCCTTGTAATCAACAACCTGCCGGGGCTTAATCCCCAGCTCTTCCTCCACGCCGGCCCGGTCAACCACCCGCAGCTGGGTTAGCCGCCGTTGCCAGGTTAGGAGCCGCACCCGGGGGCGCACCAGCTGCATCAAATCGCGGTCGCCGGTTAAAATATAGACCTGCAGCCGCCGCCGCAGCCGCCGCGCCAAACTGCCGATAACGTCATCAGCCTCAACATCTTCTTTTATCAAAATGGGAATATCCGCCTTGGCGAGCATTTCTTGGCAAAGTTTCAACTGGGGGGTGAGATTGGCGTCCATTTCCGGCCGCTTCAATTGGTAGCCGATATAAAGCTGGTGGCGAAAATTGGGCCCGGGATGGTCAAAAGCCACAAAAAGATAGTCGGGCTTAATTTGCTGCAAGGCCCGCAACAGAATGCTGAAAAAACCGTAAACGGCGCCGATGGGGCCGAACTTATTTGTCAATGGCGGCAGGGCGTGGAAAGAGCGGTGCATTAGAGCGTTGCCGTCAATGATTAGGGCTTTGGCCATGGCTAATTATACGCCAAAACGTGTTACAATGGATTAATGAAGTTGCGATGGTTGTGGGCGCTGCCGCTGATTCTTGGGGGAGGGCTAACTTGGTGGTGGCCGAGCCGGGCAGTGAAAAAAACCGCTTCTCCCCGCTTACAAACGATATCGGTGGAATCGGCGGCGCAGAAGGGGGTCGGCCCGATTCATCCGTTAGCCCAATATCTTTTAGGTTCGCAGCAATTATTTTCGCGGGCGATTGCCTTAAGCCAACATCCCCGGGGGACAACTGCCGATAACAATGCCCGCGTCAGCCGGCTTATCAACGAGGCGATTGTTGAAGCGACGGCGGCCATCAGCCATTATCCCGCCGACCCGCGCGGCTATGCCCAAAGGGCGCAAATTTACCAAGCGATTGACAAATATCTGCCGGGAGCGCCGCAAATCGCCCTGCGCGATTGGCAGCAGGCGGGCCGTTTGGGGGGCAATAATCCCGATTACTGGCGGCAGGCGGCTAAACTGTGCCAAAAGATAGGCAAAAATGATTGTGTTGTCCAAAATTTGGTTCGGGCGGTGGCGGCCGTGCCCACGGATGGCCAGCTGCTTTTAGAGTTGGCGCGGGCGGAAAGCCGCAATGGGGAATTGGCGGCGGCCAAAGGCCATTACCAACAGTTGTTAAGCTTGCTGGTTGACGACCGGCAGCGCCGGCAAATAAAAACGGAAATTGAGGCCTTGGATAAACTTTTGGCCCAGGCGCCGGGATTGCGGCGGCAAACTCCTTCGCCAACCCAAACGGAAATGGTTTTGAAAACGCCAAAGCTGGAAGCGGCGCGGTTGCGGACGCCGGTAATTATCGCCGCCGGAGAAAAGGCAACGGCCGCCGGCAAAAATGAAGCGGTTGGCAATGCCCTTTCGGGGACGAGCGTTTTGCCGGGGGGAGAGACGGAGTTGACGATCCATAACCAAAAGGTCACGCCGCAAACCCGGATTTATCTGACGGTTATGGGCGATAGCGCCAATCAGCCGCTGCGGCTGGCCCGCAAAGGCGGGGGCTTTTTTACCGTCCGCTTGGCCGGGCACGCCCTGAACCACGATCTGTCCTTCAAATGGTTGCTCGTTTCTTCTCCCGCCGGGGATGGCCATTAACTGGCGCCGCTGGTGGTTTATCCGCCCGCCGCTTTTGTTATTGGCAATTTTCCTTTTGGCAATCTTATTTTTTGAAAGCTATTACCAACAGCGTTTTTACCCCGGCGTTAAGTTGGCCGGCCTGGATTTAGGCGGCCGCGACTATGGCCAAGCGGAAACAGTGTTGCGCCAACATTTAGCCAAGCTGCCGTCAAGTTGGTGCTTCCGTTGGCAAAAGAACAGTTGGTGCTTTGCCAACGCTGGCTTCGGTTTTGCCTACCAACTCCGGTCCAGCCTGGACCGCGCCTGGCAGTTGGGCCGCCAAGGCAGCTGGCCCCAACGGTTCTGGAAGCAGTTGCGGCTTTGGCGCCGGCCGCGCGATTTGGATCTGGCTTACCAAATTAACCGGCCCGATTTTGAGCAAAAACTGGCGCTGATAGCGGCCGACTTGCGCCAGCCGGCCATTCCACCGACTTTGAAAGTTAGCGGCCAAACGGTAGAGGTGGAAAAAGGCCGGCGCGGCCGGGAGCTAGACCGCCAGCGGCTGGAAGAAGAGGTTAAGATGGCTTTGCGCCGCGGCCGGCTGCCGAAAGCATTTGTTTTGCCGGTTAAAGCCACCGGCCGTTTTTATCCGCCCGAACAATTGGCGACCGCCCGCCAGCGGGCCCTAAAGCTGCTCTCGAAAACTATGGTTTTGCAAAGCGAGCGGGGGACCTTTGTCATCAGCGGCCGGGAACTGGTCCGCCTGGTTGGTTTTGGCCAAGATTGGTCGCCACCGGGCATTGATGACTATCTGAAGGCTATTGCCGTTGACGTGGAGGCTCCGGCCCGCGACGCCCTTTTCCAATTCAAACGGGGCCGGGTGGTGGCTTTCCGGCCGGCCCAAATCGGCTGGCGGCTGCCCCGGGCGCCGGCCCGCGAGGCAATGATTGGCTGTTTGCAGCAGTTGGCCGCCGGCAAGAGCCATTGCCTGGTGGATTTGAAATTGGTGAAAGTTATGCCCAAAATTACCACCGCCAATAGCAACCGCCTGGGCATCCGCGAGCTGGTGGCCGAGGGCAAGTCTTACTTTCACGGCTCGTCGCTCAACCGCATCCACAATCTCAGCTTGGCCAGCCAACGGCTCAATGGCATGCTGATCGCTCCCGGAGAAACTTTCTCCTTTAACAAGGCGGTAGGGGAGATTTCGGCCGCAACCGGCTTTAAAAGCGCCTATATAATTCAAAACGGGCGGACGATTTTGGGCGACGGCGGGGGAGTTTGCCAGGTTTCAACCACGCTTTTTCGGGCCCTGCTCCACGCCGGGCTGCCGATCGTCGAGCGCCACGCCCATGCCTACAGGGTCCATTATTATGAGGAAAAATCGCCGTTGGGTTTGGACGCGACCGTTTTTGCCCCCAGCGTAGATTTGAAATTTAAAAACGACTATTCTTCTTATTTGCTTATCCAAACGAAGGTTGATGCCCGGCAAGCGTCGCTGCTGTTCCAAATTTACGGGTCCCGCGATGGCCGCCGGGTTAGCATCAGCCCAACGCGGAGTTGGGATTGGCGGCCGGCGCCGCCGCCGCGCTATCAGGATGACCCAACCTTGCCGCCGGGCGCGGTCAAGCAGGTTGATTGGGCCGCCGCCGGCATTAAGGTGGCGGTGGATTGGGTGGTGCGCCGCCAAGGTAAAATTTTGCGCCAACAAACTTTCTTTTCCAATTACCGGCCCTGGCGGGCGGTGTTTCTGCGGGGTCCGCGCTGAAAAAGGTGCTTATCCTTAGCGCCCGCGAGGGGCATGCCAGCCTGGCGGCGGCCGCGGCGGCAGCTTTGGAGCGGGAACCGGGGGCGCAAGTGGCAATTGAAGATTGGATTGGCGATAGCTGGTTTTTTGGCGGCTACCGGTTTTTGTACCGCTTTGCCCCCAAACTTTTCAGTTGGCCGTATCGCTTGGGGCAACTGCCGGCGGCGCGGCCGGTGATAGGGGAGTATTTTTGGAAGCAGCACCGGCGATCTTGGCAACAGCGGCTGGCTAGGTTCCACCCGGATGCCGTTTTGGCAACTTATTGGGCCTATTTGCCGGTTTTGGACCGCTTTGCCGGCCAAGCCGCTTGGAAATACTTCAACATTGTTCCCGATCCGATTACCGGTTCACCGCTGACCTATTCGTCGCGGGCAATTAATTTAGGATTTGGCAAGGAGTTTCGCCGCCATGGGCAACAATTGGGGATCTCTCCATCGCAATTGAAAATAATTGGTTGGCTGACGCAGCCGGAATTTTTCCGCCGTTACCGCGCCGCCGCCATCCGCCGCCGCTTGGGTTTGCGGCCGCGCCGCCGCACCCTGCTTTTTTGCACCGGCAGCGAAGGCAACCAGGCTATTTTGCCGTTGCTGCCGCAGCTATTTTTCCAAAAGTTTGACCGCCCTTTCCAATTAATAATCGTGGCCGGTTCAAATCGGGGCCTGCGGCGGACAATAAGCCAAAGTTACCGCTTGGCCAAAAAAGTGGCCCGGCCGCCGTTGCTGTATCTAACCGGCTTCAGCCGGGAAATGGCCAAGCTGATCGCCGCCAGCGATGTGGTTTTTGGCAAAGCCGGGCCCAATCTCATTTTTGAGTCAGTAGCCCAGCAAAAGCCTTTTGTCGCTATCAGCCATATCCATGGCCAGGAAACAGGCAATTTGGAACTTATCCGCAGTTACCAATTAGGTTGGGTGGCGGAAAAATTGCGCCACCGGAGGGCTTTATTGAAAGCCATTATCAACGATCCATTGCTTTTGGCAAGCCGGCAAAAGCAATTGGCCAAAATGGCTCGCCGTAATAAAATGGCGGCAGCGCGGCTGCGGCAAGCCGTTTTTCCGCCCGCTGATCGGCAATCCCATTCCCCAATTCACTAATAAATCCTAGACATTTGGAGCTTAGAACTTGGTCCGCCGGTTGGCGGATTGGAGCTTGGTATTCGCCTCGTCATCCTGATTTTTCCCGGCGGATAGTCTACCCGCCACCCTGTCATCCTGAACTTGTTTCAGGATCTTCAGTATGTGGAGAACTAACAATGATAATCCGTCATCCGCTGGAGATGCTGAGCTAAACTCAGCATGACGAAGATGTGATAAACCAACAATGTTAATGAGACACCCGCTGGAGATGCTGAGTGTGAACTCAGCATAACGATGGAGGTAAGATTATTTACAAGAACCCGTCGCCCCGCTCTTGCCCACCCTCGTCATCCTGATTTTTCGACGAAGTCGAAAAGTTCAGGATCTTCAGTATGAGTATGACAACCCCTGGGGTTATCAGGCACAACAACCCCGGGGGTTAATTTGCCCATCCCCTGAAGATGCTGAACCTTGCCTTCGGCAAGATCAGTATGACAACGAATGCAAGGCATTATGTACCTGTCATCCTATCTGCCAACCCACTAATAAATCCTTTCTTAGCGGCTATCCGAAAAATTAATCGCCTTCGATGATCCCGTCATTGACAGCAATCGGCTGGCATGATTAAATAAAATTATGCTAACCAAAAACGATTTTGACCAAATAAAGAAAATTGTCAGTGAAGAAGTTCGTAAAAGGACCAAACGTC
>JALTFB010000061.1 GCA_027007615.1 Candidatus Shapirobacteria bacterium | reverse complement strand
GGCTTAAAAGCGGGAACCATCAACAATGGCCATAGGAATAAATTCCAAATCATCGCCTGTTTTTAACTGTCCGCAGCCCCAATTCACGAAGTTGTGCCGCCGGAACCGAAGTCGGCGCCGCCATTACCGACGTGCGGCCCTTGGCAGTCATGGGAAAAGCGATAACTTCACGAATTGTCTTCTCGCCATTGATAATGGCCATCAGCCTGTCAAAACCGATAGCAATGCCACCATGGGGAGGCACCCCATATTGGAAGGCTTCCAAAAGATGCCCAAACTTTTCTTTAATTTCTTTTCGCGAGTGTCCCAAAATAGAGAAAATTTTCGTTTGGATCTTAGGATCGGTAATGCGGATGCTCCCTCCGGCCACTTCATGCCCGTTGCAAACCAAATCATATTGCCAGGAACGAACCCTCAATGGATCTTTATCCAAAAGTTGAACATCCTCCGGATGAGGAGCCGTAAAAGGGTGATGGACGGGAGAAATCTGCCGAGTCGCCGTCTTTTCAAACAAAGGGAAGTCTATTACCCAGGCAAAAGCCAATTCTTGGCCTTTTTTATCCTTGCGCAAGTCAAATTTATCAGCGCCAAATTTCTCCATAGCTTCGGCATAAGTGAACCGCGGGAATGGCTTTTGGGCAATTTTCTTGCCCATTGCTTCCATCGCCTCAGTAATAACAGCTTCTGCCATATCCAAAACTTCGTCCCTATCCATAAATGACATTTCTATATCCACTTGGGTAAATTCAAATTGGCGATCGGCGCGCAAATCCTCATCACGAAAGCAGCGGACAATCTGAAAATAGCGTTCTATCCCGGCTACCATTAAAAGTTGTTTATATTGTTGCGGGGATTGGGGCAAGGCATAAAATTTCCCCGGTTGCAGGCGGGATGGAACCAGAAAGTCACGAGCCCCTTCAGGAGTCGCTTTGCTTAAATAAGGAGTTTCTACCTCCCAAAAACCGCGCTTACTCAAAGCCTGGCGAAAAAGCTGCTGGGCTTGGTGGCGGCGGTAAAGATTGCTGCGCAAACGGGGGCGGCGCAAATCAAGATATCGATACTTAAGGCGGGTTTCTTCGTTAATATCATAACCGAGACCATGGGTTGCAAACGGCAAAGGCTTGCTCTTGGCAAGAAGCTTGATATTGCTTACCGCTAATTCTATTTTCCCCGTTTCCAGTTTGGCGTTAAAAAAGCGTTTTTCGCGAAGCTTGACTTGCCCCTCAACGGCAACAACATCCCCTTCGCCAAAAGGTTTAAGCTCTCGGCCGCCCACCATTTGTAAAAATCCGCTGCGATCGCGCAAATCCAGGAAAACCACTCCCCCATGGTCGCGCTTCGCCTCAATCCACCCTTTCAGATAGACTTGCTTACCCGTTTGTTGCGGTGTTTCTTTAACCCAGATGCGTTTCATGTAGATAATTTTAACATTCAGGATTGCAATTTTAAATCACGCAAATGCAGGACGAGTTTTTCTTGCCCGTTCCAATAATTCAGCTGCGGCGTGAAAACAATGTCCAACACGTCTCCTTCTAAAACATCAGCCGCCAAGTTGCCGAAATTAAAGCCTATCGCCTCAAACAGCCGCCGGCGGGGAATATCCAAGCGGGGGTCAAACAGGGTTAATTTGAGGTGCTTGTCATTTTGGCCGACTGTCCTTACCGCCGCTACCCGCATGCCGGCCAGCAAAAATGACGGCTGGCGATTGGCCTCACCAAAAGGAGCCATTTGGGCCACTGCTTCATAAAGCTGCCTGTCAACCACTTCCGCGGTCAGTTGGCAATCAACTTTCTTTCTCAACCGCAAAAGCTTTTTGTCTACCTTTTTTTCGGCTAATTTTTCCAAAGATTCCCTGAAGAGGGGCAAATCTTTCGTTGCCAAACTGAAGCCGGCCGCTTTGGCATGGCCGCCTACCTCGATAAGAAAAGTCTTAAGTTGCGTTAATAAATGGGTGATGTCTACGCCATCCACGGAACGGGCCGATCCGTGGGCCACCTCGCCTTCCTTTTGAATCACTAGGGCCGGCCGGGCAAATTCCTCCACCAACCGCGAAGCTATCAAACCAACAATGCCCCGATGGTAACTTTCATCGGCAACCAGCAAGATTTTCGCCCGTTTCTTGCCTAAGCGCTGCTTTGCCAATTTCAAACCGGCGGATACCATTTGCTGGCGCTGGCTATTGATTTTATTGGCCAATTCGGCTAATTGCGACCCCCGGGCAAGGCGGCGGGTGCAAAGCAGCCGTAAGGCATCCAGAGGCTCGGCAATGCGCCCCAAAGCGTTAAGCCGCGGCGCAATCATGAAACCCACTTTGTAGGTGTCTAAGGGCACGTGGACGCCGGCCCGGTTGAAAAGTTGGCGCAGGCCCACCCGGCGGGTCGCCGCCAAAACAGGCAAGCCGAAAACAACCAATGATCTGTTTACTCCCCTCAGGGGCATGACGTCAGAAATTGTCGACAAGGCTGCCAACCCCAAATCCGGTTCAAACCAATGGCGCAGCCAAAACCAGCTTAGAGCGCCCGCCGACACCATTTCCGAATGGATAGTGGCAACGGCCGGCAATTTTCTCTTCTCTAAGCGCAAGTGGTGATCAACCACAATCACATCTATTCCCAATTTATTTGCTTCTTTCACAGCTTCAAAAGCGCTGATTCCGTTATCAACCGTTATTAAAAGCTTCAAGTTTTTATGCTTTTCTTTTAAGTTGCGAACCATTTTGGAACGCAATCCGTAGCCGTCGCGCAGACGATGAGGAATAAAAGGCAAAATGTCCCAACCATGGCGGTAAAAGTTTTCCCAAACCAAAGCCGTTGAAGAAAAGCCGTCAACATCATAATCGCCCACCACCACCACTTTCTCATGCCGCCGCCGAGCCTCATCGAGCCGAGCAAAACTTTTCTCCGCCTCTTGCTTATCCACTCCCAAATCATCCAGTGTAAAAGTTTGCGGCCGCCGCGGGCGAAAAAAACCCGCTTCTTCCTTCAGACTAATACTGCGATTCCGTAGCAGAATCCGCTTTAAATCAACAATATTTTCTCTCGTAAGAAGCGTTTTGTCCAAAAGCTGCCAGTCATATTTATTCATTTCTTTATTGTTATATAATTAGCTAATTATTATGTCTTCTAAACAAGCGCTAACCATTAGTTTGCATTTGCCTGCCGCCATCCGGCAAGCAATAAAAACGTTTAAGCGGGCGAATTGGCAAATTTATCTTGTCGGCGGCGCTGTCCGCGATAGTTTCTTAAAAAAGCCAATTCCCGATTGGGACTTGGCCACTAACGCCTCGCCTAAAGATATTTTACAACTTTTTCCCAAAAACAGTTTTTATAATAACCAATTCGGCACCGTTACCGTCCAGATCAAGAAACAAAAGCTGGAAATTACCCCTTTCCGCCACGAAGGCAAATACTTGGATTTCCGCCATCCTGCCCAGATCGCCTGGGGGAAAACTATTGATGAGGATCTTAGCCGGCGCGATTTCACCATCAACGCCATGGCGCTGTCTCTCCAAAGCGGAAACAAATTTCAACTTATTGATCCTTACCGCGGCCGGGAAGATTTGCGGCGGCGGCTCATTCGGGCCGTCGGCAAACCCCAAGAGAGATTCCGTGAAGACGCCTTGAGAATGCTGCGGGCCGTCCGCTTTTCATCCCAACTGGGCTTTCTGATTGAAAAGCAAACTTTTTCAGCTATCCGCAAAAATGCCGCCCTTATCAAAAAAGTCGCCGCTGAAAGGATTCGCGATGAGCTTTGGAAAATTCTTACCAGCCCATTCCCCGCCGAAGGCATCGTTTTTCTGCGTACCAGCGGCCTTCTCCATTATATTATTCCCGAAATGGAAGCCGGCTATGAGCTCGCCCAGGCAAAACATCATATCTACGATGTTTGGACCCATTCCGTCAAAGCTTTGGCCAGCTGCCCAAGCGCCGATCCCCTGGTCCGCTTTGCCTCTTTAATCCACGATATTGGCAAACCATTCACGGCAAAAGGAGAAGGGGAAGCCCGCACTTTCTATAACCATGAAGTGGTTGGCGCTAAAATTGCCCGCCGTTTGGCCATGAGGCTGCGCCTTAGCAAAAAAGAAAGCGATCGCCTTTGGCGGTTAGTCCGCTGGCACCAATTTACCGTTGACGAGCACCAAAACGACAAAGCGCTGCGGCGCTTCATCCGCCATGTTAGCAAAGAATATTTGAAAGACATTATTGATCTGCGCACGGCCGATCGTATCGGCAGCGGGTCACGGCCGACCTCATGGCGCTTCGAACTTTTCAAAAAGAGGCTTTTGGAAGTCCAAAAACAGCCCTTTTCCATCCGCGACTTGAAGATAAATGGCCATGATGTAATGAAAGTGTTAAAGCTTAAACCAAGCCCGTTGGTGGGAAAAATCTTAAAAAAACTTTTCCGGGAAGTGGCCGAGGATCCAAAAAAGAATCGGCGCGGCTATCTTCTTAAACAGCTGCCAATTGTTTACCGACAAATCAAGGGTAAATAAAGCTTTCTAGATAAAGGCCAGAGGTTTATTGCCGCAATAAATTTGCTCATCTACCATCCGTTCTGCCGTAACATCGGGAAAACTTCACTTTTCTTTTTCTTGCTTATTTTTCCAAACTACCAAAAGGGGCACCGCCGTAAAAATGGATGAGTATGTTCCGCTAATCATACCCAATAAAAGCGCGAAGCTAAACCAATGGATTGTGGTTCCACCCAATAAAAACAGAGCCAGTAAAACCAAAATGATGGTGGTGGAATTATTCAGTGAGCGGGTTAGCGTTTCCGTTACCGCCAAGTTAGCCAAATCTTCAAAAGGCAAACGGGGGTGCAAATGCCGCAACTCGCGGATGCGGTCATAAACAACCACCGTATCATGGACGGAAAAAGAAAGGATTGTCAGCAAGGCCGTTACGAAAAGGCTGCCTACCTCCACGCTTCCGAAATGCCCCAAAAGGCTAAAAACACCCAAAACCACCAATGAATCGTGCAGCACCGCCAAGATGGCGCAAATTCCGAAACTTTTTTCTTTAAAGCGCAGCGAAATATAAAATAAAATGCCCAAAATTGCTATGACCAGACTGGTAATTGTCTTGACGAGCAACTCCCTTCCTAAAGCCGGGCCGAGACTGGCAAAGCGAATTTCTTTTATTTGCCCAAACTCGTGCCGCAAATCTTTCATCAATCGGGCTTTCTCCGCCAAGCTAATCGGCCGCAAACGGAGCTGGATCCGATTTCCTTGCCCCAGCCGAAGCACCTCCGGTTCACCGCCCACTACTTTAGCCACGGCCGTAACCAGCTGCTTATCCTTCACCTTTGAAGAAATTGCTATCTCCAAAACCGAGCCGCCGCGAAAATCAATCGACGGCCGCAAACCCCAGCGCGCCAAAGAAAACAGGCCCGGCACCATTACCAAAAGCGAGATCAAGAAATACAACCACTTAAAACGCATAAAATTCATTTTTGCCTCCAATGGTAAAGAACTCTCATAATCGCCCTAACTACAATAATGCTGGTAAACAGTTCTAATAATACGCCTAAGCCCAAGGTTAGGGCAAAGCCACGAACCATGCCTGATGTGTTGAGAAAATGCCACTCAAAGGGGTTAAAAAGCACAAATGAAGTAATCAGGGTGCAGGCGTTGGCATCACGGATTGAATCCCAGGCGCGGCCAAAACCAAGCTCCATGGCTAAACGCCACGGTTTGCCCCTTCTTAGTTCCTCTTTCATCCGCTCAAAAATAAGAATGTTGGAATCAACGGCCATGCCCAACGACAAAAGGAAACCGGCAATGCCCGGCATCGTTAAAGTAACCGGAATAATTTTATAAAGCATGAAACTGAGAATGCCGTAAATTCCCAA
>JALTFB010000060.1 GCA_027007615.1 Candidatus Shapirobacteria bacterium | reverse complement strand
TTGGAAAGCCTTACACAGTTAAGACTTTGCGCCTATTCCGGCTTTTCCCGAGGTGCAGGTACACTTGCACCTCGGAGGTGCAATGCACTACGCACCTCGGGATTTTGGGACAGTTTTGTGCCTGGGCGCGGGCATAACGAAAGAGATATCCACTCTAATAAATCCTAAATCCCAAATCCGAAACAAATTCAAATTTTTTAATTATCAAAATCTAAAACGTTTGGAGCTTAGAGCTTGGAACTTGGTATTCCGTCATCCCACCTTTGCGTGCAAGGGCTGGGTCTTCAGCCAGGTGGGTAACTACTCTTATTGTTGGTTCACCACCCACTGAAGATCCTGAACCCCGCTTTCAGCGGGATCAGGATGACGGGGGTAGGTCTCCTTCATCAAAAAATCAGGATGACGAGATGTTGATAACTACTGGTAGAGGGTGTTCATATTCATTTGAAACTCAACAGCTAGGAACTAGGAACTAGGTTTTAAGATAACAATAGAAAGAGGAGCCAGCCATCAGACCGCCCCGACGTTCTGCCAGCCGGCGATTCGTGGTATTATTGGACGATGAAGCAGAAGACAGAATTGCGGCAATGGCAATTGGCCAACGGCCTGAATGTTTTCTTTTTGCCCCAGCCGGCGGCCACCTCGGTGGCGATTGAATTAATGGTCCGCGCCGGATCGAAGCATGAAAAGAAAACAGAAGCCGGATTGGCCCATTTCATTGAACATATGGTTTTTCGGGGAACGAAAAAATGGCCGCGCTACCAGCAGCTGTCGCGTCTTATCGACGGTTTGGGCGGCATAAGCAATGCTTATACGGATAAGGAAAATACCGCTTTTTGGCTGAAATTGCCACCGCGCCACTTGGCCAAAGGCCTGGAGGTAATCAGCCAACTGGTGGCTCAGCCGCTCTTTAAGGCTGCGGATATTGACCAAGAACGGGGTGTAATTGTCGAAGAATTGCGCATGTATAAAGACCGGCCCATGGACGAAGTTGATGACTTGTTTGAAAGGCAGGTTTTTGGCAATAATGGTTTGGGCCGGCCCATAATTGGCTATGAAAAAACGATTGGGGGATTTCGGGCGGCCGATTTTCACCGTTTCCACCGCCATTGGTACCGTGCCGGCCAGGCCAGCTTGGCCATTGTGGGCGCGGCGGTTAACGAGAAGCGGTTGCGCGGCTGGGTGGAACGCCATTTTTCCGGTTTGCCGCCGGGCCGGCAACCTGATCCTCAGGTAAGGCCCAAGCCGGCCCCAGCCCATTTTTATTGGCAGGAAAAAGATTCCCAGCAGAGCCATCTTTTTATGGGGATGCCCACCGTGAATCGCCGCTGCCGACGCAAGTGGGCGGGCAAAGTTTTGGCCACTGTTTTGGGCGGCGGGTTTAGCTCGCGGCTCAATCGGGAAATCCGCCAAAAGCGCGGTTGGGCCTATTATGTTTTGGCCGCCCAGCATGAATACTCGCCGGGCGGTTATCTGGCCGTTAAAGCCGGAATCCGCCGCGATAAAATTGACCAGGCGCTGGCCATTATTGAAAAAGAATTGCTGAAAGCGGGGGATACGCTCAAAAAGAGCGAAGTGGAGCGGGCGAAAAACATGTTGGAGGGGCGGCTGCTGATTTCCATGGAAAATCCGGCTAATTTGGCGGCGCTGCTCAATAAAGGCTGGCTTTTTGGAGAAAAAGTGGAGTTGC
>JALTFB010000059.1 GCA_027007615.1 Candidatus Shapirobacteria bacterium | reverse complement strand
ATATTGCCGCCAGCCCCAAAATTCCCAGAACTCCCAAATAAATCAAAAATAAAGTTTGGATATAAAAAGAGGGGATGGCGAGAATGTTGATCAAGATAAGCAGGCGCCAATTTTTGCGGCTGGGCTTTTCTAAAACTTGCCAAAGAAGGAAAACCAGCCAAGGGAAAAAGCCCCAAAAGGTGGAAAAGGCCTCATAAGGCGGCCAAAATATTTGGATGGTGCCAAAGTTGAGGAGATAAAAAAGGGCGGCCAAGAATCTTTCTTTTTTCTCAAACTTGCCCAATCCCCAATACATCCCCAACGTCCCTAATCCCAACATCGAAAAATGCCAAAAATAGCGGATTAAGTGATGGGGCAAGGCGAGAATAAAAGGCAAGAGAATGAGTTGGCGGATTAAGTCGGTGGCGTGGCCCATGCCGCCGACCAGGCCGAGGCCCTGGTATTCCTGCCAAACCGCCAACAGCGACCGCTTTAAATTGAGCCAAATATTCAACTCCGGCATTAAGTTGTCCCAACCGGCCAGCCAAGTTCCGGGAGTGAAATTAGTTACCCAAATTACCCCTAATATCCCCAATAGCCCCAATATTCCCCAATCAATTTTCTTTCTCATCTCTCCCCTATTTTACCCTGTTGCGATAAAGTTTTTCCGCCAACCCGCCGATACCGGCATCCCGCCTGAGCAATCGATTGGCTTTTCACACCAATGGCAGCTTATTTTTAATCACCGATTGGTAGCTATCCAGAAAGTTTTCCAGTTCCTGGACGTTTTCAATAAAAGGGGCCAAATCGGCAAGAACTTCCCGCCTTTTAATTTGCTCCACTTTTTCAATTACCAGCGCAACAATATGGCGTTTGTCTTTTTCTTTTAAAAGGTAAAAAGCTCGCGGCCAGTTGGGCCTGATTTGGAAGCTGCTGCGGGCCGAGAGCTGGAGCAGCCAGACCAAATCAAAAAGGTCTCTCCCTTTGAAAGGAATTGCCTGCTTGTTGCCTTTAAAAAACTCCCTGCGTAAAAAAGCGGCAATTTTGTGAGCGAAAATAGTGCTTAAATCGTAGCTGAGGATAAAGAGGCTGAAAGAGGGGGTGCGGTAGGGATTAACTTCAGTGTTGGTGAATTTTTTGTCGGTGAAGGCAAAGTCGGTGCGGACAAAAATTTTTTCGTTCGGGGCAAGAGCTATTTTTGCCTCATTTGCTGGCGGCAACCGTTGGGCGGCAAATTTAAAAAAGATAGTCTTCCGGTTGCCGGCAATTTTGGTTTCTGGCTTAGGCCAGGCTTTTTGCTTTTGGAAATAATCAGCTGCTGCCGAGGCAAATTTTCCCAAGCTAAAAGAGGATTGGGTGGTATCAAAATCTAAATCTTCAGAAGCTCGGGGCAAGCCATAGATCTTGCGTAAACAGCTGCCGCCGGTAAAAATTAAGTTTTTATAGTCGGGGTGGTTATAAACAAAGTTAAGAATCTCGTCTTGGATCTTTTCCTTAATCAAATTGCGTTGATAAAGTTTGTTTTGCTGGTTCACAACATTCCTCCTCCTTTTAAAAGATAAACTGCCAATTTCATTTTAGCCAAGCCGGATTTTTGGCTCCAGTTGGTAAAAATTTTTTTCTCTTTATTAGAAAAAACTTCCCAGTTGAATCGGCCTTCCTGGAAAAGAAATTCTGCCAATTCGCTCTTGCCGCCAAAGCGGCGCAAATAAAGAAAATCGAATAAGGCTTTGCCCAAGGAAGCGATTTTGATTGTTTTCTCTTGCCATTGCCTTTCTCGCCAGCCGCCAAAAAGGGCGGGTTTCAGGTGGCGGTAGGAAAAAGTGCCCAAGGGGGTTTGGTAGGAGCGGCCGGTTTTGCTGGTGATGGCGGTTAGGTGAAAAGCGGTTTCCGGAATAAAGTTTTCTTGGGAAAGAACATATTGGAGTGAAAGGTAAGAAGGGGAACGCAAAAGATTGCTTAAATATTCTCGATAAGCTTCCTCTTCTCGGCGTTCTCTAATTTTTTGCCAATAAATTTCTCCAACATAGCAACCCTTTTTCAAGGGCAAAAGCCTGCCTTCCCGAAGCCATTTTTTAATCCAGTAGTTTAGCGCCTCTCCCTTTTTCCCCAAGGCAAGGCCCAGGTTCTGTTTGGTTAGGTAAGGAAGACTGCCTAGAATTTCTTCTGTTTTGTTTCCTGTCATCTCGATTTTATTCCAGAATTAGTAAAAATTTCTACCAATTGTAAAATAAAACTCGAGGCAAGTCAACCGATAAATTGCCCCCGCCAGCTGAAAGTTGCCAGATGCCGATACCCCGCCTGAGTCATTAATTGATTTTACTATACGCTCGTCGCTGCCGCCGGTTGGAGAATAGGAGCGGGAAGAGCGCTTTGTCGTTCTTGAATACCCCTGATAAGATGCCAAAGCCAAGTAATCGCCTTGTTGGGCAAAATCGCCACGACTGCCGCTTGCGATAAAGTCAAGGCAATTCCTCTCACTGATGGCTGGTAGCCTTCTCGGACGGCTTTGATGCGGCTTTTCAAGGTCAGCCAAAAGGTTACCTTGGGATTTTGGTGCGATAAGCTGTTGGAAAGGTAACGATAATATAAAACTGTTTCCGGCAAATTAATCAATTGGCCATATTTCATCAATTGGAACAAAAGATCTATTTCTTCGGCGGAGGTTTTTTTAGGTGAATACCAAGCAAAGTTTTTCGGCAAAAGCTTGCGGTTAATCATCATCGCCGGCTGTTGCATGGGGACGGCCCAAAAAATCATCTCCCGCAATTGCTTATCTTCCAAAGGAAAGGTTTTCCGGCCAATAATTTGATCTTTTTCATTGATAACCAAGCATTGGCCGCTAACAGCGACGGCCTTCGGATTTTGTTGCAAAAACTTTAGCTCTTTTTCTAGGCGATAGGGCAGGGAAACGTCGTCGGCATCCATGCGGGCAATATATTGGCCTTTAGCCAAAGAAATGGCAAAGTTGGCGGTGGCGCTGACGCCCAGATTTTGGGGATTGCGAAAAGCGCGGATTCTTTTGTCTTTCCGGGCGTATTTTTGGATGATTTGCCAGGAATTATCAATGGAGGCGTCGTCAACAATGATGAATTCGAGATTGCGGTAAGTTTGCTGCAAGATGCTTTCAATTGCCGGCGCCAAAAATTTACCGGCGTTGTAAGCCGGCATAATCACAGAAACCAACGGTTTGTTTGCCAATATTTTATTTTTCATGGGAAAATTCAATTTTTAATTCGTTCCGCCTTTGCCGATAAAGTTTTACAGGCAAGGGGGGAACGGGGAGGCAGCTTTGAGATTGAAAAAATTTTTGTGAACATTATTCACATTTTTTCAACCTCGCGGCTGCCTCTCCGGGGACGGGGTTTGGGGTTACTTCTTGTCGCAGTTCCAGCCAGAAAGCCCTTGGACGTGCTTGTGAGCCCATCCATTATTTTCCGCCATTTTGACGCGACGACAAAACTCTGGGTATGCCCATTTGCTTTGCACAACTACAGCGAATCCGTCGGTCACCGTGGTAGTGATCTCTGCTGGGCCCTTAATGGCTCGATAGACTCCGTCGGATTGATTGTCCACTTTCCAACCCCCGATGATTAAAACTTCTCCTGCTTTGAGCTTGAAGTTCCAATCATTTGTATTTCCGACCCCCGTCTCTACGTAGAGAGATGGGTGTGGTTGTTGGGGTTGTGGGGTCGCCTTAGCTTTCGCAGCCGTTGTCGTCAGCTTCACCGCTGCAACCGTCGACTTTGCTGTCGGCGCTACGGATGTCACCCGGTAAGTCAACTTCCAAACACCTTCTTCACAAACCGCTTTCACACCATCTTTAACGAAAACGTCCCCATTATGATAGAGACTATCTTCATAGGTGAAAGGGTTGAAGGTGCAAGACTTGACCGGCGCTGCCTTGGCTGCTGCTTTCGGCATCTCGGTCGGCGCAAGCGTCACGGCTTTCGTCGCGACCGTTGGCGTCGGCGTGGCCTCGACTGCGACTGCTTCGGCGGGCACCAGTGTGGGCGTCGTTGGCGCTTTCGTCGCTGACTTCGGCGACCGCAAGACTGCGAACACTAGGCCACCGGCCAATAATGCCAACACAACGGCAACAACAACAAGCTTCTTCCAGCCTCTCTTCTTAACTACTTCGCCTTCTACGACTTCTTCATCTTTCATTTCTTTCTCCTTTTTTTAAAATTTCCCGTCCCCGGGCAGGGGCCGAATTTCGGCCGCTCTCCGGGAACGGGAACCTAAAGGAGGTGTCGTACGCCAAGCCGCTCGCTTCGTCCCACCATCCGAGGAGTCCGATAAATCGGCCACCGTCGGAGGAGTGACTCCGCTCACTGTCAATAACCCATTTTTCCCGTTGAAATTCGCAGCATGAGGCGGAGCGAATAGCTCAAAAGCCGAATGCTAAGAATTCTTCGGGCCCGTCCTGTCAAAGAGCTCTGATTTCGTTGGCCTAACCAGCTGTTGGCTAGCAACAATCTCAGAACAACCATATTGTATCTTATAATTATACGTTATGTCAAGGGATTGGAGCGGAATGAATTTGAAAAGTTACTTGGCGGCGTCAAGCTTGGTCGGCGGCGGGGTGCGGCTGCCCCTTAAAGCGGTGGCCAAATGGTCTAAAAAATCTTCTGCCGGAGTTCTCCACATCAGATAATTGCTCCACGCTAACGGCGACAGCGGCTCCACGGAACTGCTTCCCTCCTCGGGAACGCAAAAGTCAAAAATCAAATCTCCCAGCACCGGCGACAGCCACTTTCTTAAATCCCAAACCGATCGCGTTTCCTTACGAAAATGCTTATCGAAATACTTCTCCAATTCCTTATAGAGGGGGACCGAATTGTTTAAAAAGGCGCGTAATTTCCGCATCCATCTCTTGTCATCTTTACCATTCTTGGCTTGGCCGCTATTGGCCCACTCCGCCAACCCCTTTTTGAATTTCGCTATCCACTCAGGCCCGGAAACTCCTTTTGCCAGCAATTGGCGGCGGATGCCCCGCAACGTTTTTTCGGCCCCGGCCGCCTCGTCGCCCTCGCCCATTAATATTTTTAAAGACTTCACCGAAAAATCAACCGCCTTCTCGCTGGAAGCCAACATCAGCAAAGGAATAATATCAAAAGGCTGGTCTATTAAAAGATCGTAATGGTAAATTTTCAAATTCCCCGTTAAATTGCGAACTCGAATTATCCGCCTTAACAAATCCGCCGTCTCCGGATCATTCTCACGGAGATCGGCAAAATTTTGCTCTACTTTTTGCTTAACTAAAAGCGCTTCGGCCAGCTCTCCTTTGGAATGTAAAACAAAATCGCTTATTTTTTCAATTGGCCATTTATCAAAAATCTGTTCCAGAGACATCAGGGGAGAAATTACGGGCGGCGCAGAAACATCCACGCCTCTATTGCCCGCCTCCAAAAGGAGCAAGGTGCCGGCAAAATCCCGGGCTGGATCTTGCCAATAAAACAGGTGGGCCCGGATTAACCGGGAATTTTCCATAAATAACCGCCCCAAAGCATCATTGGAAACGCTGAAATCGCGATAGTTGAAATTTGGCGGGTGGCGAAGGGGAAACTTTTTTCGCAACTGCCTTAAGTTTCCCACTTGCGCCCAAAATTTGCCCTCCTCGCTTTCCTCCATACCTACATTTTTAATAAACCGCCGCAGCTTAATTCGAAAACCGCGGTCTTCCAGCAGATCAATAAATGCCAAAGTTCCCAAAGCGGCCAGTTTGTCTTCCGGCATCCGCTTTAGCAGTCGCTCATCATCCATTATCCGGCGCAAAATTGCTGAATAATGGCCGGGGAGGCGGGGAGCCGCAAAATTTTCTATGGGAAAACAGAAAAATGTTTTCGTTTCCCCTTCCATTTCTACCTGGCGGCGGAAATTATCCGATTCCCAAGGCTTCAACCGCAGAAGGCGGATTATTCTTTTAGCCGGATCACCAAAATAATATTTCAGATCAGCTGATTGCCGTTTAAATTGCTGATTCACCAGCTTTTCTTCGCTGGGAACAATACCATGATGGTAAACGGCATAGGCATAGGCTAGCCGCAGCTCCTCTTCGCTTGGCGGCCGGGCGGCGGCGGCAGATTTCCGCAATGTTTCCCGAAAGGACGCAAATCCCCCTTCCAGTACCGTTTCTTGCAAAGGAGAAGTTTCGGGCCGGCTGGCTTTTTGCAATTTTCCAAGAAGATGTTGAAAGCCGCTGTTCAGCACTTCCCCAAAGGAAGAAATCTTATTAAACGCTTGACCGTAAATTATCAAACCGGCCAGAAGGTTTAATTTTGCATCGGCGGCTACCAGGCGGGAAGGCACTCTGGTAACAACAATTTTACGGGAATCCTTGCCATTTTTTTGATAACTTTCATTTAGGGGAAAAGCAAAAACTCTTACAACATCACCCCAAAGTTTTGTTTTATACCTACCTAAACCGCGCCTGGTCCGCCAAGCCATTACTTTTAGGGAAAATTTGGGCTGGTAAATGGCTAACGGGCCATCCCGATGGCGGAATATCCGCGCCGCCTTTTGGTCATGGATGTCATAGGTACCGTGGGCGGCATTTTCTTGCCACCACATTGCCTTTATAAAATCGGCCGGCAAATTGGTGGCATCGGCCATTTCTCGGCACAGCTTATCAAATTGCTCTACATCGGGATCAATTTCCGTTAAATGGGGATTATGGTATAGTTCTTCGTAGCGTTCCTCCAATAATTGCAACAGCTTGCCAACATTAACCGGGCTTGTCTTTTGCTTTTCAATTTCCCTATACCGGCCGCTGTCAACCATAATCAGATTGCGAAAATCATAATCATGGAAAAGCAAACTATCCTTATTTCCATCCGGCGCTAGCCTTTGGGGAATTATATCCGGCCGAATCAACGGCCTGGTTTCAAACAAGTCCCTCAGCACTGCCGTTCTCCGCTCCTCCGGCTTTAAACTCGCCAATTCCGAACCATTAAAATCGCCAAAGGAGAACCCCTCCCGGGCATATCTCATAAAACCCTCATCACCCGCTGCCCGGGCAGCTGATTTCGGCAAAAATCGCGAAGCAGCCAGGGCCGCTCCCACCTCAAGGCTACGCTTTAAAAATTCCCTCCGTGTTTTTTCGCGGTCTAATATCCCCGGCTTTTTAGGCGCCGGCTCACCGGAAGTCGGCGCCCTTACAGGACCTTCCCCATATTCCATTTCATTTATTGTAGCAGATTTATATTATGTTAAAATATCCTAAATATGGCCGACGACAGCGAGCCGCTATTAACCAAGTTCTGGACGCCGGAATCAAATTCCGCAATTAAAACCGCTGTAGATTTTTGCGGAAAGAAGAGGTCCTAAGAATCTGATTGGCGATAGCCGGAAAAGCAGGCGGATGGGAATCAGCTGGAGTGATTTAGTGGCTGATTTGCGAGTAACTACATAACCAGAGCAGTGGTTGGGGCCACGTCTTCGCCCATTCCAGAAATCGCCAAGTTCACCAAATTTTTCGCCATTCCCTTTTTACCAATTTTATTACCCTCGGCATTATTTATTATCTTATTTATTCCTTCTTTACCTAAAGATTCCACTGCCTCGGGGGAAACCAAAACTATCCTATCTTCACCGGATACAGGGAAAAATCTGCCTTCTTCAATTTTTCTCTGATGAGGGTTAGCCCCTAGCCTAAAGTCTTGAGAAGCTGGAGCACCGCCCGAGAATAAAGGGGTGATTGAATCGCCTTTATGGATAAACGCTTGAAGGTTACCAGACCGGAGAGCTACCACTCCAGGTTGCCTGCGGCCACGGCTATCAACTTTAGTCACTCGCCGCGCCAAAACCAGCTGGACGCCAATATCTTCTTCACGCTTTATTTCCCCTCTATATTTAGCTTCCCACACTTCCTCATTTACCTTGGCGGCTGCCTCTTTTAAAGAAAGCCTGCCCGCTCTTATGTCTACCAACATTTCTTCCAATGCATTTTGGGCCACCGCCGCGGCGGCGGCGCTTTCCCTCGCTGCTCCCCCCACGCCCCTAATAACCGCCGCAACATTTCCCATAGACACACAACGCTCTGTTTGGAATGGGTTTTTTTCTCCTTTAATTTCTCCTCTAACTGTATAGGCACCCCCCTTCTCATTGATAACCACTCTTCTTTCCCCTTGCCCCGTGCGGTTGGCATTTTTACGCCACTCTTCTTCAACCGCCCGAGCTTCTTCTTCGCTTATAGGCAATACCAGTGTTCCATTAGTGCTACCTTTATCAGCCACGTGTATCTTTCCTTCGCGTCCTGTAAAAATTACGCCTTGAAAAAAAGATGTACGCTCGTGGGTATACCTAAGATCATTGCTTGCGCTTCTGCCTAAACTGGCCATATCCATAACCGCTTTTTCGCCAGATGCAACCGTTATCTCCATTGCCGGCTCTCCCGCTTTCTTTGCTGGCCTGGCAATTACAGCGCCATTATCCAAATCAAATTTTTTCGGCCCCGGCAATGCGATTAGCACCGGACCCACCGCAGCGGCTTCTTCCTTATAGCCTTTGCCATGAAGCCATTTTCCATAAGGTAGGCCCTTTTCGCCGCTTGCCAAGACTGCTGCCAATTGCAACTGCACCGACTCAAGCGGTGAGATCGGCCTGACTTCCACCACTGGACTTTTTACGGTTTCTTTCGTCTCCGCCGGCTTCGCTGTTTCTCCCGTTTCACTCACTATATTAAAATTATTCCACCCCACAACCGCCTTGTCAAGGACTTGCTTGCTATTTAAAAATATCTTCTCGGCCTAATTAGCCTTTGTTTGAAAAAATTGACAGAAGCGACAGAACAATGTTACTATGGATTATAAAATTTTTATTGATAAATAAATATAAATAATGGATTATGAACCGCAACCATCAAGTCATGAAACAACTGCCAAAACAGAACTTCCCCCGGCATCCCCATTAACGGATGTTGAGTTAAAAATATGGGCGGCAAATAAAGCCTTTAATCCAGAGGGTGAAAAAAAAATACCGGGAATTATTTTTCTCAAGGGAAGAAGCTCTAAAGAGGGGCAAGAAACCTGCTCCGCTAGAGCTGCAGATCTTTTGGTTTTGTTGCCATATTCTCCCAGAGACAATGCCATTGCCAGATATGACTTATCCGGACCCGGTTTTGTAGTTTCCAGAAAACCTGGCCTTTTGGGAGGATCAACGGCAAGAATTACCACTAACAAGGGCCACGAATTAAAAATAGAAAGCGGGCATACCGTGGGTTTTGGAAGGGACCCCAAAAACACTGGGGCTAAAGTAAAATATCCTGATATTGATCACTACGGTATGATTTCACGGCAACACTTGGCTATAACTCCCCGAAAAGACACCATTGACATTCGAGAAACTTCTAGCAATGGAAGCGTAGTTATAGTCCTAACGCCAGAACAGGCGGAAGCGGTAAAAAGTTATTGGGAAAAACATCCCAAAGAGCGGAAAGCCCGAAGAGCCGAATCCACAACTGCCGGCAAAAAAAGCAATCCAGAAAATTATCTCCCCGCTTCAGACCCGGGCGGCCACAGCGAGATAGGCAGCCGTGATGAGCAACAGGATGCTTTTGTCGTCAGCCAATCTGTGGGCGCAATTGTCGACGGTATGGGCGGCTACAAAGGAGGCAACCCGGCGGCAGGAATTATAAAAGGCGTTGTCGAATCCAATTTGAAGAAAATCGATAATGGCGCTCCCCTACATGACGTTTTCGATTTGGCTAATCAGGAAATTGAAGAGGCAAAAGCGGCTGGAGAACTCCCCGAAAAAGCCGGAGCAACTATAATTTTAGCGGCCCGATCTCCCAACAATATTCTTAGGGTAATTCAAGCCGGAGACGCGCAGGCTTTTATTTTTGACAGAAACGGTAAACTTATACAATTTACCTACCCCGACAGCGCCGTTGGCGATCTCTGGAAAGGAAAGACTCTAACGGAAAATCAAGCAAAACATAGTCCACAAGCCAGTATCGTTAATAACGCAATAAAAGGGGAAGGTAGCTTACCGCCACGATCTTTCACTTTCCAGAACGTGGGCCCTGAAAATTGGGTATTATTGACTTGTGACGGCGTGGGCATGGCTCTCTCCAACGCGCGAATTGAAAAAATTGTCAGAAACGGCATATCTCAAAGGCTCAGCAAAGAGCAAGTTGCCAAACAGTTGACACAAGAGGCGGTTAGAGAAGAAGGTAAAGACGCCGATAACGCTACCGCCGTAATTATCTAGGCCCCTCCCCCGCTTCCAGTTCGCCAGCTCGGTTCTATGCTCCCTCCCCCATGTTATAATAAAAAGCAATGGCAGCCGTTTCTTTGCCAGTAATTTCTCTTGACAAAAAAATAATCCATCGCCTATCTTGGCCTGATTTGGATGCCCAACTGTCCGCTACCGATAGGCGGCGCGTTCGGGCGGCTTACCAATTCGCCCGGCAAGCTCACCGGGGCCAAAAGCGCCTCTCCGGCGACAGCTGGCTGAGCCATTCGCTTTTCGTGGCCTGGTTTCTGGCCAAACTTGGCTTTAAGGGAACAACCCTGGAAGCGGCCCTGTTGCACGACGTCATGGAAACGGGCCGGGTTTCCAAAAATGATTTGGAGAAGCAATTCAAACCTGAAGTCGTTTCCCTGGTTCAAGGGCTGACGGAAATCCGCAATCACACCAAAGGGCCGTTGGCAATCCAAGATCCGGCCGTTTTGGAAAATATGCGCCGGCTGATATTGGCCTCGATCGGCGATATCCGCGTCCTTTTGATCCGCCTGGTTGAAAAGCTGCATTCGGCGCTGACGGTGGCCGAATTGCCGCCGGCCGACCAACAGCGCCAAGCGGAGAAATTCCGCCGCCTTTATGCGCCCCTGGCCGAATATATCGGCTTTTATTACATCAAGCGCGAGTTGGAGGATATTGCTTTCAGGGTTGCCAATCCCTCCGGCTATCGGAAAATTCGCCAATTCTTCATTGGCCAACGGCTTTTGCGCCAAGAAGCCCTGCAACGTGCCAACGGCGAATTGGCCCAATTATTGGAACAAAACGGCATCGCCTTCAGCAAAATTTACGGCCGCCGCAAGGGCATTTACAGCACCTATCTCAAGCTGCGGCGCTACCAGGAAAAGCGGGAGCTGGCCGAATTGCCGGAGCCCGGCGAGGTTTCCGACTTTTTGGGAATAACCATTCTGGCGGCGGATGTTAAAAACTGCTACTCGGCGCTGGGGGCGATTCAGGCGAGTTTTCCTTATTTGGAACAGGAGTTTGACGATTATATCCGCAATCCAAAGCCGAGCGGCTATCGGGCTCTCCATTTGCCCATAAAAATTAGCGGCCGGTTGTTGGAAATTCAAGTAAAAACGCCGCTGATGGATTATTACAATGAGTTCGGCCCGGCCTCGCATATCGCCTATAAAATCCAGTCCAATCGCCTGGGCAAAGCCGGCGATGATTACTCATGGATTGGGAAGCTGGCCCGTTGGCGGGATGGCCATTTTCAGGTTAGGGTTTTTGAAAAATATATCTACGTGCTAACGCCCAAACGCGATGTCATCCAACTGCCCCGGGGATCTTCGCCGCTTGATTTTGCCGTGCGCATCCACGGCGATCTGCTGCGCTATTGCCGCGGCGCCAAGGTTAACGGCAAGATGGCGCGCTTGGGCCAGGAACTAAAAAACGGCGACATTGTCGAGATTATCAAAACCAAGAAAGACGCCGTCCGCCGCGATTGGCTGCGGTTAGCCAAAACCAAAGAAGCCCGGCGGTTAATCAGGAAATGGAGTAATTAACCAATTTCCGGCGGACCCCCAGGCACAAAAAATGTCAAAAATCCCGAGGTGCGTAGTGCATTGCACCTCCGAGGTGCAAGTGTACCTGCACCTCGGGAAATTACGGATATGCCACATACTAAAAATCCTTTAACAACAAGCACCAAACCTTCGTCCCTTCGGGGCGGGGCGGGTAAATTCAGGATGGCGTTTTTCTTCACGTCATGCTGATTCCCCGATGAAATCGGGGAGTTCAGCATCTCCAGCGGGTGTTTTATCTACTTTATCTATATTGTTAGCTCGTCGCATACTGAAGATCCTGAACTTTTCGACTTCGTCGAAAAATCAGGATGACGGAGTGAATACCAAGTTCTAAGCTCCAAGTTCTAATTAATTTTCCTGTTGAAGAGCTTTGATGAAATTGCCCATGAGGTAGGCGACCGTTAACGGGCCGACTCCGCCGGGAACGGGAGTGATAAAACCGGCCTTGGCGGCCACTCCCTTGAAGTCAAAATCGCCGCGGGGCGAAGCGACATCGATGGCCACCACTCCTCCAGCTACCATCACCGGCTTGATCAATCCCGGCCGGCCGGCGGCGCTAATCACCACCTCGGCCTTTAGCGTCCACTCGGCTAATTTGGCGGTTCGGCGGTCACAGCTGGCTACCGTCGCCCCCTGGCGCATCAGCCAGTTAGCCAACGGCATGCCCACAATCAGCGACTTGCCAACAACGCAAACCGCCTTGCCCACCAATTTCAAAGCCGGCAGCCCGGCGGCGGCCAAAACATCCACTACCGCGGCAACCGTAGCCGGCAAAAAGCGCGGCCGGCCGGCCATCAGCAATCCCAAGTTTGTAGCCGTTAGGCAATCAATGTCTTTCTGGGGCGGAATGCTATCCAAAAGCCGGCGTTGAATATCCTCTCCCCAGCGGTCCGGCAAAGGCAGCTGAACCATCAAACCGCCAATTTCCCCATCACTCCCCCACCGTTTCAGCGCTGCTATCACTTTTTCAGGATTGGCGGCGGCCGCAAATTGTTCTACCCGAAAATCAATGCCTATCTGATAGGCAAACTTGCGCTTCATTCGCACATAAAGCTGGCTGGCGGGGTCATCCCCCACCAAAACGGAAACCAATTTCTTGCGGCGCCGGGCCGGGTTTAACAGCATTATTTCCCGGCGCCATTTTTCCAGCAACTCGTCCTGCCGCCTACGCCCGTCGAATACTTTTGCCATTGTTTTTGCCATGGTTTATGATAGCACAATCTGGCTAATTTATAAGCCAATCATTGGCAAACCAACGCCTCTCAACTCGCCAAAAAACCGCTTTTCATCAACTCCAGAAATCGTCAAGCATATTTTACTTTCTAAGAAAACGGTCCCCAAAAAATCTCCACTAAATTTAGTGAAACGAGATGCAAAAAGAGCCCCTTAAGATTAATTGCTATTTGTATCCAACCGTTGCAAAGCCGCTTTCTTCCTCTTCTTCCATTTTCCAATCGTATTTTTAATCTTCCGCATGAACATTTCTACATCCGGATATGAAGACAGCTTCACTTTCTCGCCTCGACGGCGTCTTTCTTTTATAGCTACCAATTGTTGAGCCAAATTGTGTTCCATTCCCGGAAAAGCAATCTCCCATAATCGCCCCCTCATCGATCTTCTCACTCGCTCGTATTCTTTGCGGCGTTGATTCCACATAGCTCTTGCTCTCAAACTTGATAATGCCAATCTTTGCCCCATTTTTAGTTCTCCTTTATTCTTCAATTCCGTTCTTAAATTATCCGCTGCTTCTAAAATTTCCTGATGAGAGTAGCCTAACTCCTCCAACTTTTTATATAATTTCTTTATTACTCTCTTGCCTCCGTTGCTTAATTTGAAACTCCATTTCTCTATAACACCCTGCTGCCCTAATGTTTCTTCCAATGGTTTTGATTTCTCAACAAACAACGATGGATGATTTTCCCCGTTTCCCAACAGCACGTCATTTTTAGCAACTTGAACTTGGGCTAATATACTCTTTAATGATTGCGCTATATCTCCTTTCTGAAGATCACCCACCCACAATACTGGCTTGCCCAATTCAACCCTATCTCCTACTGTGATAAAACCATTTCCATCTGCTCCAATTTCTATTCCGCTACTCCGTACCGTCACTAATTTACTCGCTGCTGTACTGCCCTTTCCAGATATAACATCTACGGCTGGCGACAATACCAAATCTCTCGACACCTCATCTATTATATCTATAACCTCCTCTTCTTTTATCGTATCTGTTAAAAACTCAACTTGTCTAGAATTGAACCCGCTTCTCCTTAAGTCTGCTGGATCCTTATAATCTACGCCTGCCTGGGCCAGCACCGACTTTAAGCCATTTCTAAGATCAATATCTCCAACGCCAATTCTTCCATCGGCTACCAGCTTCTGTAGCGTGCTCTGTATTAAGCTTCCCATAACAAGATTCCCTACTGAACTCCTTAGTAGAAAAAAAGCTTCTATTTTATCAAAATCTGTAGCTAATTTGATTTCTTCATCTCCCGCCTTAATCACAAAGCCATTCTCTTCCTTTTTTATTTCCGCCGCATAGATTTTTCCCTGGGAACTATGTTCACCTGTAATTAAATCTGATGAGCTTAATAAAATTCTCTCAATCTTCTTAGCTCGATTCTCCGCTTTGTCTCCAATCGCCTCGAAAAGCATACTGCCATTGGCGCCATAAGTAGCAAAGTTATATAACCACCCAACTATGGCTCCGGGAGTCAATGATTTTCCCAACGCCTTCACCGCTCTCCTTGACTCTTGGAAAAGAGTTCTGTATTTTTCATACTCTCCTGCTTTCTTATCTGACGGCTGTGGTCTTAATGGCAAATCATCTCCTTGGCCTCCTTTATGGTACGCCTCATGCTGGCAATGAAGAATTAATGGTGAACCTATCTTATTATAAGATACACTATATCCGCCTGTCTGATCAGTTCTTTGTATCGCTTTTATTAATAATTGTTCCCCTATACTTCGAGTTGCTCTTTCCGGGGAACCTTCTCTTTCTATTCCTGTCATCTGTCATCTCCCGTCATATCTATCATATTGTTTGCATTCACCATGGTTACATCCAATCCTAAACTGTTACTTAACTCTTTTCTTATCTCATTTCTCACCCAATCTAATATTCCCTCATCATAGCTCTTTAAGTAATCAATTGCTTCCTTACTATATAATCCCTTTTCTACGGTTAAGTTATAAAAAGTATTAGCTTTTTCCTTCGGTAATTTTTCTAGCATCAAGGTCACAAATATTGTATCTGCCAACTCCGTCACTTTGCTTCTTATTTCTTCCGGTAAGCTACTTAGCTTTACAAACATTTGTTTTATTTTACGATTCGCAGAAAACTTTGTCAATTTCCTGTACAAGTTATATACTTTTGAGACCTAAAAGAAACTGTTAACAAATAATCTATGGGGGAGTTGATCATCAAAAGATTTATGCGGTCTAACGGTAATATCCCTATGCCAAATAGAGTGCAAACCTGCCTCCAAAGCGGAAAACAAAAAAAAGAGCCTGAAGATTTACGAGAAAGAAAATGAGAAGTGGTTGATAACCACAATGTGTCGCGCTTGTCGCAGCACTTTCTTTTCATTTCTCTACTTCAGGCTTTTCAATTTTACTTCTTCAGCGGGTCAGCGGGCTTCCTAATCAAATAATTTGTACCCGGGCTCAGGGTGCTAGGAAGAGAAACTTTCCAACCCTTATAGGCTAGAATTTCTTCCAGCCACTGCCGGTGCGCAGGCTCAAACGATCCAGTGTCCGTGAAGCTAATAGATTCAGGCTCAATCAAAACCCTAAGTCCATCCCGGCGACAATAGATGCCTCCTTCGCCTTGGGCCGCCTCACAGAAAGCCATTCTTACCTCCACCGGCATAGAAATCTCGTCTGAACAAGAGCCGAGCAAAAGGCCACCCGTCCAGGCACCATCATAAACAACCCGTCCGTACCACCTACAGTCAGCGCCAACTTCTTTGTCCGACGAAAAGTCGATGGCTGTTTCGAATAGCTCAACCCCGCCCGGCGCGAAAATTGGCATTGTTCTCAAACGATACGCCAGAACTTTTTTCGAATGAGAACCGTACGGCCTAAGCGAAATTAAAACTGCCGGTATCTTCTCCGGAAATTCGGGAAGCGCTCTTCTGACTTCGCGGGGCACTTTCTCGAAATGATATTCTGGCTTTACCGTGATCTCCGGCTCCGGTGTCACCGTTGGCGTTACCTTTCCTCCGCATCCGACTAGAACAGTAACTAACAGGACCACAAAAACCATCAACAAAACAAAAGACCTCTTTTCCATCGCAAGCCCTCCTTTTAAGATAAGAAAATCTTTTTTTCTATCCCCGAATGGATAGCTTCCTGAACACTAATAGACTAATGCCCAAAAAGCTACCCACTCGGGCAAGGAGGTTTGCTACCCGCTGATTGTAAAAGTGCTCTAACAGAAACAAACTTTGCACAGCTTTTTGTGTTTATTTGTTTTTATTGGCCCAGTATAACATACTATAAGACTATTTGCAATCTTTTCTGAATGCCCCCTTATTCTTTGTTTATCCTGCCCTGATTTCGTACTTGAGCTTTAAGCCTTAGGCCTTTGGCAGCTTGAAAGGGCTTTTGAGTATCTTCATGGGATGGCTCATCTACATTGCCAGTTCGCCGCACATTTCCATCAACCAACCAGTTCCAAACCGGCAATGTTTTGGAAATCTTTCTTATTCAAAGTTAAAAGCTTAGCCCCATTGGTTACGGCTGTTGCGGCAATGGCGGCATCAGCTAATTCCATTGGCCGTGGCAAATCCCGAGCAATTATTCCTGCTAACTTAGCAATCTCATAAGTGTAAGGCAAAACTCGCAACGGGGCGATAACCGCCAGCAAAGCCTGTTCTTTTCGGCGTTTTCTTGTGCTTGTCCCCTCATACAATTCTTGGAGGCTTACCATCGCCAAGGCCAATTCCTCGCGAGAATATTTTTTGACAAATTTCAACAACACTGATTCCCGCTTTTCCTGCAAACGGAGGTGGTCAATGATAATATTAGTATCTAAAATTACCATTCTTTTTTTCTCGCCCGAGAAGCCTTTAACTCCAACTTTTTCTTTTCCTCCCATCTGCCTTTATCCTTGCCCCATGCCCCCCGAGTAGCTTTAAGGAGTTCCAGATAAGACGCCTTTGGCTCTAAAGAAGGCAAAACCTCCCTAATCGGGTACATATAAATCCCCTGCCCCCGCAAAGAAAGATTAAGGGGAGCATTGGGTTTGATGTTCAGCAATTCCCTCATTTTCTTGGGAATAACCATCTGCCCTTTCTGGTTGGGAGTAACAATATATCCTACTTTCATACTAGTATTATTTTATTACTTTTATCTTACCTTGTCAAGGAGAAAATATTTCTTTCACTGACAACCCCCGAGGTTGACAGGCATTTTTAGGTCCCCCAGTGGCGGGGTTGCAGGCACAAAAAATGTCAAAAATCCCGAGGTGCGTAGTGCATTGCACCTCCGAGGTGCAAGTGTACCTGCACCTCGGGAGATTGCGGATATGCCACATACTGAAAATCCCTTAACAACAAGCACCAAACCTTCGTCCCTTCGGGGCGGGGCGGGTAAATTCAGGATGGCGTTTTTCTTTACGTCATGCTGATTCCCCGATGAAATCGGGGAGTTCAGCATCTTCAGTTGGTATCTTATTTACATTGTTGTTTCACCACCTACTGAAGATCCCGCCCTTGCACGCAAGAGCGGGATGACGGAGTGAATACCAAGTTCTAAGTTCCAAGTTCTAAGTTCTAGTCCGCCGGCTCGTGCTTCGTGCTTTGAATTTTATTTATCCTCATCCCAATCTGCTATACTATAGCTATGGCCAACAGAAAGACTGGCAATTGGACAAAATGGCTGCCGAAAAACGGCAAGTCGCGCTCCGCTAAAAAACGGCGCAGCAAATGGCAGCATTGGCTCTTGGCAACTATCGTTCTCTTCTATCTGCTCAGTATCGGCA
>JALTFB010000058.1 GCA_027007615.1 Candidatus Shapirobacteria bacterium | reverse complement strand
CAAACTTGATAAATCGCCCAGTGGAATCAGTCGCGCCGTTTCCGATATACGCACGCGGATCTCCACTATTGTATTCTAATTGTATTCCATCATTACCGAACGTTGAATCGTTGATTGCGAGGTAGCTTTGGGCATAGAAATGTTCGCCGCGAACTTCATCAGCCGCAATTAAGTTCTCTGCTAAAACAGTGCTCGCCATTACTAATGTGTTGTCGGTGGCGTTAGGAAGATACCCTGCCCCGCCATCACCCGCATTGCTGTTGTTCGTAGCATAGTCAGGCGTTGTGCTTTCCGTGCCATCATTAGCAACAATAGTTGCTTTGTACTTGTAATGATATGTCGTGTTGAGGCCCTTGTGAATGAAGGCTATCTGGTTAATTGGTTTAATTTCTTCCCACGTAGATCCGAATCCGCTCCCGGTATTCGCCATAAACCAAAGCCTATAATGCGAGAAGTTTGTCCACCCTGAATCGTGTTGCTTGAAGATAATACCTATCAGTCCATCGCCCAGAGCAATACCCTCGCCGCCCGCACCGTAAGAATCGTCGAAAACATAGCTGCTAGCATTATCGGGGATAGAGGTAGTAATATCAACGTTTCCGCCATCAGCGTGCGCTTCATTGCTTTCAGAACTCTCATTTCCATTAGAGTCAATGGATGTAACTACATAATATCTTGTCGTGCCAGAGGCGATGTTCGTATCGGTCCACGCTTTGTTATCTCCAGCTCGACCGGAAATCACCACATTACCATCATAGCTAGTTTTGGAAACACCGGTTGTCGATTTCCATAGAATGCGACACCATCTTTGGTCTACGCAGTTCGTCCCGTCTTCGTTGCTTGCGTTCGTTGTCCACTCAAGCTTGATTCCTTTAGGGACAGATGTGGCTGTTAAAGATGATGGCGCACCGGGGGCTAACGAATCTCCGGCAACGACAACCGTTACAGCGCCAGACATATCGGAGATCCCCTTGCGCCCAATGTCCATATGCTCGTTGTCTATCTCGTGCAATTGCGTTCTATCTGGCATTGTCCACCTAGAGTGTTTGTACAGTAGATATTAAACTAGCACTTGTTATGCTGTAAGATGAATCATTGTTCTGTATTCTGGCCTTAAGATATAAAGGACAAACGGCAGTTGGGTACAATGTCCTTACAATTGAGTGCGCCGCAATGCTTCCATTTTGCGTTGCCGAACATCCGCTTGACCCCCCTGTCAGGCTCTGCGTGTCCGTGAACGACCCCGAAATTCCTTGCAGATATAAAGTGCCAGCCGCATCATTAGCGGCCCAAGAACCGCTACTGAGAACCCAACCAGTAACCGTTCCAGTGCCCCCCGCAGCTGCTGTTATTGTTTCATCCACCATAAACTCTTTATTCGCAGATGTAAATCCAACTTGCCGACAATTCTGTATCTCCGCTGAGTCCCAATAGTAGTCGGAATACGTAGAGTTGTCAGTGCTTGCGTAATAATAAACAGTCATACCGTCAGTGGAAGAGGCGTTGAACGTACCCTTCACTGTCAGAATTAGTTGCGTCGCCCGTGATAAGTCAATCGCAGTGCAACTAGAAAGCGCTGTCGTCTCGCCTGCGCTTATCGTTGCCGAACTAATAACCGTAGTCGCTGTTTTTTCCATCTCTTCACCTCAATATAGTGTACGCTATTATTGCCTTCAATACAAGTAATTTATATCTTGGCGGACCAATCAACATCTTGCACAAAAGCCCTTACAGTAGATCCAACAGGGA
>JALTFB010000057.1 GCA_027007615.1 Candidatus Shapirobacteria bacterium | reverse complement strand
AGGTATCGTTCGAGCCGGGTATAATATTGTTTTTCGCCATCGATTGGAAGGGGGCTCAACCTTAACCCAGCAATTAGTAAAGGTTGTTCTTTTAAATCCGCGGCGGACCTTGGGGCGGAAAATAAAAGAATTTATTTTGGCTCTCCAGACAGAGCATAAATATTCAAAGGATCAGATTCTTTTGATGTATTTAAATGAAGCTCCTTATGGGGGTAACGCTTGGGGGGTTGGCGCCGCCGCCCAAGAATATTTTGGCAAAAAAGTTTCTGATTTGAACTTAGCCGAAGCGGCCATTTTAGCCGGATTGCCCCAGAGGCCATCCTATTATTCTCCCTACGGGCCTCATCCGCAATCATATATTATTAGGGCAAAAGCGGTTCTTCGCCGCATGAGAGAGGACGGTTATATCAATGCGCAAACAGAAAAGCAGGCAGCAGCTATGTTGCCGAGCATCCGTTTTGCATCTCGTAGCGCCGCCATTCGTGCTCCCCATTATGTATTTTGGATTAAGCAAAAATTGGAAAAACTTTACGGGCCGGCTATGGTTGAACAAGGAGGGTTGGAAGTAGTTACTTCTTTGGATTGGTCGCTCCAGCAAAAAGTGGAAGAGATAGTTAAAAGCGAGCTAGCCAAAGTAGAGGCGCTGCATATTACTAATGCTGGAGTGGTGGTTATAAATCCGCAAACGGGCGAAGTTTTGGCGATGGATGGCTCAAAAGATTATTTTGCTAAGGATATCGACGGAAAGTTTAACGTGGTAACCCAAGCGCTGCGCCAACCCGGTTCAGCGATCAAGCCGGTGACGTACGGTTTAGCTTTGGAAAAAGGTTATACCGCGGCTAGCCTGATTATGGATGTAAAGACGGTTTTCCCCTCTTCTTCTCCGGGCCAGCCCGATTATGTTCCCGTTAATTATGACGGTAAGTATCATGGCCCTCTTCAGCTAAGGTACGCTTTAGGCAATTCTATAAATGTTCCGGCGGTAAAAATGTTAGCTTTGGTAGGTTTAAAAAATATGTTAGCAAAAGCTGACCAGATGGGAATTAGCACCTTGGCCCCCACCAAAAAGAATTTGCAGCGCTTTGGCTTGGCAGTTACCTTAGGAGGTGGCGAAGTCCGCATGATTGATTTGGCCGGAGCTTATACGGCTTTTGCCAACCAAGGCAGGGTTAAGGAGCCGGTGGGCATATTAAACGTGAAAGACCGCAAACAAAAAACTTTATTTGACTTTCGATCGGCTTCTGGGAAAACGGTATTTTCGAGGGGGGTAGCTTTTATTATCAGCGATATTTTATCAGATGATAAGGCCCGCTTGATCAGTTTCGGGCCCCATAGCGGTTTGTATATTCCCGGAAAAAAAGTTTCCGTTAAAACAGGAACAACAAATGATAAGCGCGATAACTGGGCTATAGGCTGGACTAAAAATATTTTAGTGGCGGTTTGGGTGGGAAATAATGATAATTCGCCAATGAAGCGTGTTGCTTCAGGTATTTCCGGAGCAACGCCTATTTGGCGACGAGTTATGTTGGCGGCGTTAAAAGATTACGGTTATCAGCAAGTGGAAAAGCCCAGCAATGTCCACCGTTTGGGGGTAGATATAATTTCTGGTTATCCGGCCCATGACGGTTTTCCTTCCCGCCAGGAGTACTTTATAAAAGGAACGGAGCCAACGGGCCAAGATCCTATCCATGTGAAATTAAAAGTTTGCCGGGGACAAAACAAATTAGCGACGCCGGCCCTAATCGCTGCCGGAGATTATGAAG
>JALTFB010000056.1 GCA_027007615.1 Candidatus Shapirobacteria bacterium | reverse complement strand
AAAATACCCCAAAACCCCCCCCCCCGGTAGGGGCAGGCCCCCTTTCTAGTAGGGGCAAACCCGATGTATCCCGACGTTCCGCCAATGGGTGGATGGCGGAGCACTTCGGGGAGCAAGGCTTTCGCTCATGACAAGAGCCGAACATCAGCATCAGGAAAAAGATATCTAAACCAAAATCGCCAGAAAGAAAATCGTTAAGGCGGAAGCGCCAAAAGGCAATTGGGGGAAAAAGCCGTAGAGCAAGCCGCCAATGATGGGGCCAAAGGTGCGGGCCAGGGAGCCAAAGGATTGGCTGACACCCAAAACCAGACCTTGTTCGGATTCGTGGGCTTTTTTAGAAATAAGGGATTGGACTGTGGGGTTGAAAATCCCCATTCCCAAAGCCATAGCCAAGCCACCAAGGTAAAAAAGGGCCGGTTGGACCAAAAGGGCATAAATTAAAAAGGCGCCGGAACGGATAAAAAGCGCGGTTTTCAAGAGTCTCGTTTCGCTGAATTTGTCAACCAATTTACGGATCAAATAGCCTTGGGAAAAAACGCTGACCAAGCCAATATAGGCAAAAAAGTAGCCTACCTGCTTTTGGTTCCAATTAAACATATCTTTGGTATAAATGGCAAAAATTCCTTGCATCAAGGAAAAAGCAAGAGTGGTGGCAAAAAAGAGTAAAACCAGTTTTTTAAGCTGGGGGTTTTGGGAGATTTTTTTCAGGGTTTTTAGATCAATCAGGCTAAATTTTTGATGGCTGGCGATTTTTCTGGTTTCCGGCAAAATAGTGGCGATGAAAATACTATTTAGAAAAGCCAAACCGCCGGCAAAAAGATAGGGCAAGGCTAAATTATAATTCCCCAACACTCCCCCAACAAAAGGGCCGAGAATAAATCCCAAACCAAAGGCCATACCAATTAACCCCATCGCCTTGGTCCTTTCCTTGCCTTGGGTAATATCGGCAATATAGGCTTGGGCGACCGAAATATTGCCGCCGGTTACGCCATCGATGATCCGCGAAACAAAAATCAACCAGATGTTATTGGCTACAGCAATTAAGAAATAGCCTAAAGCCGAACCGAAAAGGGAAATGGCCAAAATTGGTTTGCGACCATATTTGTCAGATAATTGGCCCAAAACCGGCGCGGCTAAAAATTGGAACAGCGAATAGCTGGCCATTAAAAGGCCGATCATAAATGGCGAGGCCCGGTATTTTAGAGCAATAAAAGGCAGGGTGGGAATAACGATCCCAAACCCTAAAAGGCCGATAAAAACCACCAAAAATATCGGCCAAAGTTCTTTTTTCATAAGCTTGATTATACCCCAATTGCAGTCAAATAAGGCCTGCAAAATTTTACCAGTTACCTTTTAAAAAGGTCTTGGAAAATTTGAAGAGATATGTTATCAACTCCAGGGGCTGCCGAGGTAGGCAACCTCAGGATGCCGGCGCACCTCCAGGCACAAAACTGTCGCAAAATCCCGAGGTGCGTAGTGTATTGCACCTCCGAGGTGCAACTCCCTTTACACCTCGGGAAATAGGCCGCTCCACACCAACTGCCAGCATTGGCAACAACGCCAGAAAAATATTCCGTGAGCCGGATTTCCAAAAGGACTTTCAGAAGGGAACTTCAACCACCTCGGCCCGCTTTTGGCGCATGAAAGCCACCCAGCGACCCACCACATCAATTATCAGCTTCAAGGGCGCCTCGATGAGAAAATCCAGAATAAATATCAAAATGTTCAACCGGGAAATTCCCACCGACAGCTTAACGCCCAGGTTCAAAAATGGCAGGGAGACAATGCTAATTATTGACTCGACAAAACCTTCGTGCTTGCCGGTAACCCGAAGTTCATTGGCCGCCCAGCGAATGCGATAGCCGAAAAGGAGAACTAAAGAGACAAAAAGGAAGAAAATGGCGCCGCTCAGAATATTGAAGCCCAAACGCCAAAGCAGCCACGATACTCCGCCGAAAACGGCTATAAAAAGGATAAAATAGAAAAGCCTAAAGACCGGCGCAAATCGGCTCTGGCGGCGCTTGGCAAATTGGAAAGCCTCCTGGCTATCTGCCAATCCCGGCGCGAGAAATGATTGGACCTGCCTAACAATTCGCCGGGTATTATCTCTGCCGGGCGGGTGAATAAGCTGCCCCAAGAAAAACATCAATGTCGGCGGAAAAGCCAAATTTATGCTCAAAGGGAGCCAAGAAATTCGCTTCAAAGCCCACATTTCATAAGGCACCTCCAGGAAAAAGGCAAAGAGCATTTTGGTGGCGAAAATATAGATAATGCTGCGGACAATCCCCCGGCTGACTCTCCGGCCAATTTGGCGGTAACGCCGGGCGCAAACCCGCTTTATCTGCAGCCGAAGCTGCTTTTTATTTTGCAAAAGCTGCTCCGAATCGGGCCAATTTTTCTCGACCACCTCCCGCAAAACCAAAAAAGGCACCGTCTTCTCCTTAACAAAGCGGAAGAGGTTACCTCTGGCGGGGTGGTTGAAATAAAACTCAACCCTTTTCTGCCAAGACGGAAATTGGCGGGCAATCTGACTAATGGCCACATCCGTCGCCGCAGCCCATTGCGGAAAAGCCCGCCGAAAAAAGTGGTAGCGGATAATCGCCTTGTCTGACTTGAGAAATGCCTGGCGGATGGCGATATAAACCAAGGCCTCTTTCTCCCGGTCCGGCAAGGGGTCCAACCAAGCGAATCGCCACCGGAACCATTGGCCCAGGGCCACCGCCCAAGCTTCATCCTCACGCTGATCCACCAAAAATTCGTCAACCTCGGTCGAGAGAAGCTCCAAAAACAAACCCGCCTGCTTGTCGAAAAAACTCTTGCTGCCCGATACTTGCTTTTTCAACTGCTGGTGCTTTTGGATAATTTGCGCCGCGCCTGGAATTTTTTCAATTGGCACGGCATTGTTGGGCAAATAGCGCCCCCAAACTAATTCTTTGATAAGCCCGCGCGCCAACAGCTCCGGCCGGCTTTTGCCCGCCAGCAAATAGCGGCGCAAAATGCGCTCGATGGCCGCCCGGCGGAAAAGCCGCTCGTCGCGGAAATCAACCGCCGTCCTTATTTTTTCATAAATTAAAGCCAGGGAACTGAGGGTTTGGTTTATCTTAATTTTAGGCAAAGGCTTCTGCCGCCTTTTTTCCGCAAGCTTATCGCGGTAAGCTTGCAAAATGACTGCCAGATAATCTCTTTCGGGGTGGGCGGAAGAGTCAGTTGCGGTAAAAATAGTATTCATGACGTAAACCATTATACTCCCTCCGCCCCAACCATCCGCGTGCTAAAAATCCCGCCCCGTGGGCAAGAGTGAAATGAATGGTGGATTTGAGCATTTTTCAGGTCTTCCGCCGGCGGGGCCCTAGGCACAAAAATGCCCCAAAATCCCGAGGTGCGTAGTGCATTGCACCTCCGAGGTGCAAGTGTACCTGCACCTCGGGAGATGAAGAAGTTTTCGCATTTTTTAAGGAGCATCTTATTGTCATGGTTAGTCCAGCACATACTGAAGATCCTGAACCCCGCTTTCAGCGGGATCAGGATGACGTCATACGCAGCGATGGCTTATTTCCGTCATGCTGAACTTGCCCGCCCCGCCCCGACGTGACGTCGGGGCCTGGGGGTCCAGCATCTCCAGGGAGTGGCTGATTATCATTGTTGGTTCTCGCCCTTTGTCATGCTGAGTTTATCTCAGCATCTTCAGCAGGCGGCCTCCACCATTGTTAACATTCCACATACTGAAAATCCTGAACCTTCCCCGACTATCCGTCGGGAAAAATCAGGATGACGTTTTTTAACTTCTTTTCCACTTTCCGCTTTTAACTTTCCACTTTCTGCTATAATAATTTATGCACCAAATGACACCATCTAAAAGTATCAAAACATATCATTTAATGATGATTATGCCTATCTATGGCTCTTTTTAAACGTATCGGCATTGACTTAGGGACCGCCAATTCCCTGGTTTGGGAAATCGGCCGCGGGCTGGTTTTGCAAGAGCCCACCGTCGTCGCCGTTTCCTTGGAAAATAACCGCGTCCTGGCGGTAGGCAAAGAGGCGAAACGGATGCTGGGCCGCACGCCCGATTATATTATTGCCAAAAAACCCATGCGCGACGGTGTTATTGCCGATTATGAAATTACTGAAGCCATGCTGCGCTACTTCCTGCAAAAAACCGTTGGCACCAGCCTCCTTTTCAAACCGGAAGTGCTTATCTGCGTGCCTACCGGTGTAACCCAAGTTGAACAGCGAGCCGTTATCGACGCTACCCTCTCAGCCGGCGCCCGGCGCGCTTATTTGATTGACGAGCCTCTGGCCGCAGCCATCGGCGCCCAAATCCCCATCGCCGAGCCTTCCGGCAATATGATTATTGACATCGGCGGCGGCACCTGCGAGATTGCCGTCATTTCCTTGGGCGGCGTGGTCAGCCACCGCAGCCTGCGTATAGGCGGCAACAAGCTTGATGAAACTATTGCCGGCTACCTGCGGCGCAAGTACAATCTCATCATCGGTGAACAAACCGCCGAGGCCATTAAAATCAAGATTGGCCGCGCCCTACCTCCCAAGAAAGAAAGAGCTATGGAAATTCGCGGCCGCGATGCTATCAGCGGCCTTCCCCGCCGCCAAGAGATTAAGGCCAGCGAAATTGCCGAAGCCTTGCAGCCACCATTGCGGCAAATCTTAAGCGCCATTAAACACGTCTTAGAAGACACTCCCCCGGAGCTCGTTTCCGATATTATCGACAAGGGTGTTATCCTAAGCGGCGGAACATCTTTACTGAAAGGCCTAGATAAATATCTTAGCGGACAACTAAGCGTCGCTTGCCGCGTCATTGACGAGCCTTTGTTATCAGTTATCAAGGGCACCAGCCTCGTCCTGGAGAACCTCGATGAGTACCATAAATCACTGCGACCATAAATATCTATATAATCAACAATTATGTCAGCGTGCTGAGGTCATACCAGTGTTGACTGTGCTATCCGATAGTAATCCAACTGTCAAATTGCATTGTTTACGTAGTGCTCGTCCACCAATTATTACAATGTGCCAATCCCATGGTAATAGTGACTTCTATGAAATGATTATAATTTGGTATCAAAAGAGTGTTAATCCTCGTAAATTGCAAATGCAAAGAATGCGCCATAATAGATATAGGCTATTAATTAATAACCTCGTGTATCAAAATACCTATAATTCCAAATATAACCCCTTACAACCACCCTCATTGGCCCAACCTCGGCGACGCTGTCAGCCTAAAATCACTTCTCTTGGGCCCGGTAATCTTCCCAACGAGACTATACCCCATCAATGTTGTCCTATAAACCAATCAATTTCACTTAATTTTTATCATCTTGCTCATGCCTAAAGCCAACAGTCGCAAACATTTTTCGCCTCCGGCGCAAAGAAACAACCGGAAACATTCGGCCAATTACCACGAGAACCACCGACAAATGGGCAAAAGCACGGCAATTAAACTGTTTGGCAGTTCCATGGGCCAATTGCTAGAACAAATTAGCCGGCGGCTTTCCCAACCACAATCCATCATGATAACCACTCCCAATCCAGAATTTATTGTCTATGCACAAGAACACCTATCTTTCCGCAAAATCATTAACAACGCGGACTTTGCTATCCCCGATGGAAGCTACCTTTTTTGGGCGCGAGAGCTGCAAAAGCGCCGAAAACAGCAAAAAGACTATCAAAATTGGGGCAAATGGCGCCGGCTGGCGGCCAATTTATTTTGGGGCGCAAAGATCAGCTGCCAGCTTCACTGCGGCAATCTTGCGGAGAATAGAATCACCGGCACCGACCTCGTCCCCCAGCTGTTAAAAATGGCCGCCAAGAAAAAGGGATACGTTTTTTTCCTTGGTGGCGGCCCGGGAATAGCCGCCAAAGCTGCCGGGCGGCTACAAAAACTGGTTCCAGGTTGGCAATTAGCAGGAAATTATGCCGGCGATGGGTCTCCAAAGGGAGATCGGGATACCCGCAAAGCTATTCAAAGCTGCGGCAAACCTATTTTCTTGCTTCTGGTCGCCTACGGAATGGGCAAACAGGAACGGTGGTTAAAACGCAATTCACCCTATCTAAAGGTAAAAATAGCTATTGGTGTTGGTGGCGCTTTCGACTATTATGCCGACAGGGTTCCCCGGGCGCCGCTTTGGCTGCGACGGCATGGATTAGAATGGCTCTACCGGCTTATTCGC
>JALTFB010000055.1 GCA_027007615.1 Candidatus Shapirobacteria bacterium | reverse complement strand
GAAACGGGTAATGTTTTCCTCTTGCCTTTGGTTAACCCCGGCCATCTTCAGGTGGGAATGGTTGATTTTTACCGTTTAGATAATGATGCCGACGAGCAGGCCAGGTTGGCCGCCGCGCTGCCGCGGGCGCAGTATATAATTATCCCTTCGCGGCGGGTGTTTGCCAATTACCGGCGTTTACCTGATATCTTTCCAAAGACAGCCCAGTTTTATCGGCAACTTTTTAATGGCCAATTTCCTTTTTATTTAGAGAAAACTTTCCGGCCCTTTCCGAAATGGATAAACATTTTTATGGGTATGGATTTAACGAGCGAGGAAACATGGACAGTTTTTGACCACCCGACAATTCGTGTTTTTGCCCGCCGTAGCTAGAATAAACTGGTCTGTTCTGGCGGCGGAGGCGGCGGGGCCGGCTGATCTTTTTGGTTAATAACTTTGGAGAGTTGTTGGAAATCCTGGCGCAACTGTTGCATAAATTGGCCGTTTCTCAGGGCGGCGGCGGGATGGTAAACAGGGAATAGCAAAAGGTCAAGCTCTTCCCAACGGACCGGTTTGGCTTGGCCGTGGACGCGGGAGATATAGGCTTGAGGGAGGAAGAAATTCATAGCAAACCTTCCCAGGGTGACGATAATCTTCGGCTTGATGGATAGCAGCTGGCGGCGCAGATAGGGAGTGCAGGCGACAATTTCTTCGGGAAGGGGATCGCGATTATTGGGAGGGCGGTGTTTGAGAATATTGGTGATGAATATTTCTTCGCGGCTGAGATTAATTGAAGCCAGAAGTTGGTCTAGAAGGCGGCCGGCGGCGCCTACAAAAGGGATACCTTTTTGGTCCTCCCAATAGCCTGGGGCTTCACCGATAAAAACAATTTGGGCCTGGGGGTTACCGGCGCCGGGAACGGCCTGCCGGGCGCTTTTGGCGAGTGAGCATTTTTGGCATTGTTGAATTTCGAGGGCAATTTTGTCGAGGCTGTCGTGTGCAGACATAGCTTATTTTAGAAGGTTTTGCGGAAATATTCAAAAGCATTAATTTATTTTAAGCAATAGAATATCTTAATATTGAAACACTCTGGATTTATGTGGTTTATAATTTACAGTAGTGATGGGAAAGAAAGCCGCCGGCCGCAAAATTTTGTTGCTGACATTGATTTTTATTTTCGGCCTGAGCCTGCGCCTTTATCATTTTAATTGGGATCAAGGACAGCACCTGCATCCCGACGGCCGCTTCTTAACGATGGTTAGCTTAGATTTGCGCCGGCCGCATGGTTGGGGCGAATATTTTTCCAGCCGCCGTTCTCCCCTCAATCCTTTCAACCGCGGCTATAACTTCTTCGTCTATGGGCCGCTGCCATTAGTTTTAACCAAATTTACGGCCCAGATTTTCCATTGGGCTAGCTATGCAAAATTAAATTTAATGGGTCGGATTATGGCGGCAACCTTTGATAGCTTTATTATCCTTTTGCTTTATACTGTCAGCCGCGGCTTGTGGGCGCCGTTTTTTTATGCATTGATGGTTTTGCCAATCCAACTAAGCCATTTCTATACGGTTGATCCTTTTGCTAATTTCTTTCTAGCACTTGGCCTCGCTTTTTTATACCAATATTATCGCCGCCGCGGCCGATACTATCCATGGTGGCTGGCGGGAACGGGATTTGCGCTTGGTTTGGCGGCGGCATCAAAAATTTCCGCTTTATTGGGGGCTGTTTTTATGATTACTTTGCTAATGGCCGCTTATTGCCGCCGGCCAATTTTATTATTGAAGCGGTTGATTTTGCTCACGGTGGCGTTAGTGCTGGCGATTTATCTGGCGGCGCCGATTTATTTTCAAGCCGCTGGTATCAATCCGGATTTTTGGCGTAGCTGGCAAGAGCTTCGTTCTTGGTTTAGCCCCCATTTTTGGTTTCCTCCCAGTGTCCAATGGTTTCAGACGCACCCCTGGCTTTTCCCGGCCGAAAATATTTTGCTTTGGGAATTGGGGTTGCCGATGGGGACAGTTTTTTTGTTGGCAGTGTTTAAACTGGCCCGCCGTTGGCGGCGGCCGGAAGTGCTCGTGCCTTTGGCTTGGATACTATTTGTTTTTATTATTCGCGGCAGCTTTTTTGTAAAAGCGGGGCGTTATTTTCTGCCTATGTATCCAGCAATTGCCTTCATAATGGGTCTATATTTTGAACAAACAATGAACAAAAAATTTGCTCATCTTTGGCAACGAGTAATTTTATTGTTCATTTTGGCTAGCTGGACCTTGCTTTTTATGAACGTTTACCGCCAGAATAACTCACGGTTGGCGGCATCGCAGTGGATTTACAGGCACTTGCCGGCCGGCGCCACACTGTCTTGTGAATATTGGGATGATTGTCTGCCCTTGCCGTTGGTCGGGAGAACGCATTTTCAATACCATCAGGAAATTCTCCACCTCTATGCTCCTGATAGTTTAGCCAAATGGCAGCAATTGAGCCGGCAGCTTTCCAAGGTCGATTATCTTATTTTGTCTTCCAACCGGCTCTGGAAATCAATTCCCAAGGCCCCCGACAGGTACCCGGTAGCCAGCCGTTTTTACAAACTGCTTTTTGCGGGTCGGCTTAACTTTTATCTTTGCCGGCAATTTACCAATTCTCCCGGCGTCAGCTTTCGGGGCCGGCAGTTGTGGGCCATAAATGACCAGGCGGCTGAGGAAATTTTTACAGTTTATGACCATCCGACGGTTCTCATTTATTGCCGCCGTGAATTTTGGTCGGCGGCAAAATACCTGAAAGCGATTTACCGCAATTAACAGCGGTATTTAAACTGCGCCGGCCGGTTTAGCGAAGGCATTTATCGTGTTATACTGAACGAAAATGCGCCTAAAATTTATAACGGCTCTTATTCTCTTTATCTTAACGTTTTTGTTTTTTGCCTTTTGGAGCGACTGGCATCAACAGCGAATAGACCTTTTTTGGTTTTGGCAAAAGCCATTTTTGCTGGCTCTTGCCGCCTCGCTGGCAAGTTACTTTTTCCGGTTTTTGCGCTGGGATTTTTTCCTGCGGCGGTTGCTTAGTTTCCAAAATAAAAAAGCATCTGTTTCCGGGCACAAGTCGGCCTTAATCTTCCTTTCCGGGCTGGCCACAGTGGTCACTCCTCTGCGAAGCGGGGAGGTTTTAAAACCTATCTTAGTGAAACAGCAAACCGGAGTAAGGGCAAGCAAGATATTGGCGGCGGTGGTTTTTGAACGTTTCACCGATGCCTTGGCAATGCTGTTGCTTATGGCGGCAGGTTTGTTTCGCTTTCATTTTGGAGCTAATTTTGTCATTTTGATAGTTTTTCTTTGTTTCCTTTTTGTAATCATTTTTCAATTTGACCGTCTGGTGCCGGCGATTATCCTTTGGCCGGTTAATAAGCTTGGGTCTTGGTACCGGGCTTTGGCGGAGCGCCTGCTGAATTTATACCGCCATGCCACTTTTTTGGCTAAGCCGGGTCCGTTGTTATTGGGGATAATTTTGGGCTTGTTGGCTTGGTCGATTCAGATGTTGGGAAGCAGCTATTTGGTTGCTAGGGTGGTGGGGCAGCCTTTTGATATAAATTGGTTTCTGGCGACGCTTTTCATCTTTTCTTTTTCGGCAGCATTAGGCTTTGGCATTCCTTTGCCGGGCGGGATTGGTATCACCGAACCGACGGTGGCGGGTTTGTTGATTGTCTTTTTAGGGGTGTCCTCCGGCCAAGTCGTGATAGCCACTCTTTTGGTCCGTTTTTCTACTCTTTGGTTTGGGGTTTTGATTGGCATTTTGGCTTTTCAGGCTTATAAATTAATAGGTAATAAGAATGTTTAGCTTTTTGTTCTGGCAACCAAGCCAAGCGCATTTCTCTTGGCTGCTCTTTTTCTTTTCCCATTGGTTCTTATGGCTGGTTATTTTTGGATTGCTCGGTTTTTGGGGTTACCGCCACCGCTGGCGGCGGCTGGCGGCATTTTTATTGCTATTGCTATTTTCGGAATTTGTGGAAATAACCCTCAAGTATTTTTCACCCTGGCCGCGGCCGTTTTATAACTTGCATTTCCAGCCTCCCCCCTGGATAGGCCGTTACTCTTGGGGTAGTTTCCCTTCGGGCCATGCCATCCGCTCGGCGCTGGTGCTTTCTTTCTTGTGGCTAATGAATAAGCCAATTTTCTATATAATTTTGCCGGGCATTTTTTTGGTAAATTTTGGCAGAATTTATTTTGGCTTGCATTATCCGGTTGACATTATGGGTGGATTTGTTTTAGGCTTGGTTATCTTTTTCCTTGGCCGCAAAGTTTTACATTTCTAATGCTTACAGATTTAATAACTATTGCCCGTTGGTGGTTAATGCTGCTTTTTTGGGGAGCGGTTTCCTTTCCTCTTCTGGCCCGCTTTAGCCCCTTGCGCCCTCGGGGCTGGAATTGGCTTTTCGCTAAAATTGTCACCACACTTGTGGTAAGCTATCTGGTATTCCTGGCCGCCAGTCTCCATTGGCTGCCTTTTGGCTTGACGTCAATTTCCCTATTTCTTTTGGGTCTGTTTATTTTAAATGTTTTAGCTTGGCGGCGGCGTCCCTTGCGTTTGACGGTAAAAGATTGGCAGCTGATGGCCGTAACAGAAACCGTTTTCTTGGTTAGCCTTTTTCTTTGGGCCTTAGTGCGCGGTTTCCAGCCCGATATCCAGGGTCTGGAAAAATTTATGGATTTTGGCTTTCTGAATTCTATCTTGCGCAGCCGTTGGCTGCCGGCGGCCGACCCTTGGTTTGCAGGCCAGCCGATAAATTATTATTATTTTGGCCATTTGCAAGCTGCCGTTTTAACGCTTTTTAGCGGATTGCCGGCGCGAATTACTTATAATCTTCTCATTGCGACAATTTTCGCCTTGACTTTTAGCGGCAGCTTTTCTTTAGCCGGCATTTGGCTTACCGCCCGCCGCCGGCTAAGTAAAAAAGCTTTTTGGCGGGCGGTAATTACCGGAGGCCTAATCGGCGCTTTTTTATTAAGCTTGGGCGGCAATTTGCACGCCGCTGTTTTTGTTATCAAAGATGGGGCTAGAAATTATTGGTATCCCAACGCTACTCGCTTTATCGGTTATTATCCGCCCAATTCTCAAGACAGGACGATACATGAATTTCCCGGCTATTCATTTGTGGTGGCCGATTTGCATGCCCACCTTATCGACTTATTGCCGGTTTTATTATTTCTATTTTTCTTGAGCCAATTTCTAATTTTTTCCCGACGGAAGTTTGGCTGGCGAAGTTTAACTTTGGGTTTTGTATTAGGTGTAATGTTAATGGCCAATGCTTGGGATTTTCCCATTTATGGGGGATTATTTGCTTTGGCGACTTGGTTGCAATTCGGCCGCCGGCATTTTTGGCGTTGGCTGAAATTTGGGCTAGTGGTGTTTTTAACAGCCCTAACGATAGCCTCCCCGTTCCTTTTCCATTTCCATTCGATAGCCCAGGGGTTGGCCTTAACGCCGACCCATTCCCTTTGGTGGCAGCTCTTGGTTCTCTGGGGATTTTTCTGGCTCCTGTCGCTGCTTTATTGGTTTGGTTATCGGCGCTTAATCCGGAGAACATCAGCCGACCGTTTTGTTTTGGCGATTACCTTTTGGGCAACAATACTGGTTTTCCTGCCGGAAATTGCTTATGTAAAAGATATTTATACGGTGGGTTACCATCGCGCCAACACGATGTTTAAATTGGTTTATCAAAGTTTTGTCCTTTATGCTTTGGCGGCCGGTTATATTAGCTGGCGTTTACTGGAAAAGTCATCGCGTTGGCGGCGGGGAATTTTGGCCATCTTAATAAGCTTAGGGTTTGCCGCCCAAATGATTTACCCGGTTTTTGCCATTGATGGTTATTATGGCCGGATTAATGCCTCCCGGTATCGGGGACTTGACGGCTTGGCTTTTATGGCTAAAAAAATGCCAGCTGACTACCAATTACGGCAATGGCTGGTAAGCCATATCAAGGGCCAGCCGGTGGTTCTTGAGGCTGCCGGCGAGAGTTATACTTTAGATGATAGAATTTCTGCGACAACGGGCCTACCAACGGTTGAGGGTTGGCTGGTCCACGAGTGGCTTTGGCGGGGAGGCTACCAATTACCGCAACAACGGCAGCATGAAGTTGAGCTTATTTATCAAGGAAAAGATATGCCGGTGGCGCATTATCTTATTTTGAAATATAAGGTGCGTTATGTGGTGGTTGGCAAGAGGGAAAGGGAAAAATATCCCAATTTAGATGAAAAGCGTTTTCAAGACTGGGGCAAGT
>JALTFB010000054.1 GCA_027007615.1 Candidatus Shapirobacteria bacterium | reverse complement strand
AAAACATCCGCCGACGAAATAGATCTTTTGTTCCAATTGATGAAATATGGCCAATTGATTAATTTGCCGGAAACAGTTTTATATTATCGTTACCTTCCCAACAGCTTATCGCACCAAAATCCCAAGGTAACCTTTTGGCTGACCTTGAAAAGCCGCATCAAAGCCGTCCGAGAAGGCTACCAGCCATCAGTGAGAGGAATTGCCTTGACTTTATCGCAAGCGGCAGTCGTGGCGATTTTGCCCAACAAGGCGATCACTTGGCTTTGGCATCTTATCAGGGGTATCCAAGAACGGCAAAGCGCTCTTCCCGCTCCTATTCTCCAGCCAGCGGCGGCAGCGACGAGCGTATAGTAAAATCAATTAATGACTCAGGCGCATTAGCAACAAAAACCTGGCGAATTTGCTATACTACTATTAATGGCCTGGGCAAAAGTTAGCTACCAAAAAGAGATCAATAAAATCATCCGCCAACTGCAGAATTACCGGCCGGAAAAAGTAATCTTGTTTGGCTCGGTTGCCAGAGAAGAAGCCGATGCCGACAGCGATATCGACCTTCTCATCATTAAAAAGACACAAAAACCATTTCACCGGAGAATTAGAGAAATCTTGGATTTAGTCGACTCTGTTAAGGTCGAACCGCTCGTTTTTACCCCTGAAGAAATAAAACAGCGCCTGGCCTTAAAAGATTTTTTCCTAACCAGGGTCATTAACGAAGGCAAAATCCTTTATGAAAACCAATAACAAGACCGCCTACTATCAACAAGCAAAAGAATGGCTAAAATTCGCCGATTACGATTTTCGCGTTGCCAAGGATAATTTTCAACTCAGCCACTACTCTTACGTTTGCCAATTATGCCAGCAAACGGCGGAAAAATATCTAAAAGCCTTCCTGATTTTGAACGGTCAAGAACCCAAAAGAACCCATATTCTGCGAGAATTAGTAGCCGAAGCGGCTAAGTTTTCACCCCAAATAAAAAAACTTATGAGTGAAGCAAAAGAATTAGAGCAATATTATATTCCTACCCGGTACCCGGTGGGGCCTTTTGGCACCTTTGGCAAAAATGATGCCCAAGCAGCCCTTCAGGCAGCTGAAAAAATTATCCAAACGATTAAGCGCTATTTCCCCCAGGCTATCAAGTAGTAAAATCAATTAATGGCTCAGGCGGGACAGCGGTATCGGCGGGTTGGCGGAAAAACTTTATCATAACGGGGTAAAATATAGGAAGAATGAAAAAGAAAATTGATTGGGGCATTTTGGGGCTATTGGGGGTGCTGGCGGCAATTTGGATAACCAATTATACCCCCGGCACTTGGCTGGCCGGTTGGGACAACCTGATGCCGGAGTTGAACATTTGGCTTAATTTGAGGCGGTCGCTGTTAGCGGTTTGGCAGGAATACCAGGGCCTCGGCCTGGTCGGCGGCATGGGCCACGCCACCGACTTAATCCGCCAACTCATTCTCTTGCCCTTTATTCTCACCTTGCCCCATCACTTAATCCGCTATTTTTGGCATTTCGCCATGCTGGGCTTAGGAACGCTGGGGATGTATTGGGGGTTAGGTGAGGTTGCTACTCACCACCTCCGAGGAGTCAGGGCCCACCTCGGAGGAGGTTCACCTGGGAAAAAAGAAAGATTCTTGGGTGCCCTTTTTTACCTCCTCAACTTTGGCACCATTCAAATATTTTGGCCGCCCTATGAGGCTTTTTCTACTTTTTGGGGCTTTTTCCCTTGGCTGGTTTTCCTTTTTTGGCAAGTTCTGGAAAAGCCGAGCCGCAAAAATTGGCGCCTGTTTGTTCTCATCAATATTCTCGCCATCCCCTCTTTTTATATCCAAACTTTATTTTTGATTTATTTGGGAGTTCTGGGAATTTTGGGGCTGGCGGCAATATTGGGATCTTTGAAAAAATTGGCGGCATTTCTCCGCAGCTTGGGGCTGATTCTGCTGATTAACGCTTTTTGGCTCTTGCCCTTTGCCTATTTCTTGGCCACCAACTTGCAAAATCCACGCTTGGGCATTAGCAACCAGATTGCCTCCGGAGAGACATTTTTGCGCAACCAGCGCCGCGGCACCCCGGCCGATTTTCTCCTCCTCCGCGGCTATTATTATGATTTTTTCGACAACCAGCAGCCGCTGATGGCCCCCTGGCAAAAGCATTTTTCCCAAAACTGGGCCCTGGCTCTCGGCTATTTCCTGGGATCGTTGGCGGTACTGGGGGCTTTGGCGGTATTGGGAAGGGCCGTCAAGAAAAAAGCCTCCCCCTTTGAATGGGGAATTTTGGGCATTTTCCTCCTAGCGGCCACCGCCTTGCTCTCGGCCACGCCGCCCTTTTCCTGGCTTAACTGGCTTTTCCGCCAATCGCCGCTTGTCAACCAAATTTTTCGGTCGCCGTTCACCAAATTTGTCTATCCGGCCGCTTTTAGCGCCGCCTTTTTGTTTGCCATCGGCGCCGGCGAGCTGTTGCCGCTCTTGGGCCGAATCAGAAAACGGGCCGATTGGCTGGCAAGGGGGGCCATTGTCGCCGCCTTAATTGCCTTTGCCGGACCGGTTTTTCAAGGTAATTTTTTCAATCCGGCCATGCGGGTCAAAATTCCCAATGATTATTTCCAGTTGATTCAATTTTTCAAAACTCAGCCGCCCCAAGCCCGGATCGCCAACCTTCCCCAAGGCAATTTTTGGGGCTGGAAATTCTACCGTTGGGGTTACCGCGGCTCCGGTTTCCTTTGGTATGGCTTGGAGCAGCCGATTCTCGACCGCGCCTTTGACGTTTGGAACTTGAAGAATGAGCAGTATTATTGGGAGCTGAACAAGGCCTTACAGGGCCAAGACCAAGCGGCCCTCAATCAAGTTTTGAAAAAGTATTTTGTCCGCTACGTTATTTTCGACAACCGGCTGATTTTCCCCGGCAAGGCCTATGCCAAGCAAGCCTTAAAAACCCGCCAGCTTCTTGGCCGCGACCGCCAACTCCGGCTCATCCGCCAATTCGGCCAAATTTCCGTTTATTTGACTGAATTTGCCACTCGGCCGGCCTTGGTCAAAGCCCAAACGGTTTTTGCTCCGCCGCTCTTGGAAAGCGATTCGGCATTTGCCCGCCAGGGCGATTATCGGCAAAGTTCAACGCCAAATTTCCTTTATCCCGCGGAATTCCTTTTCAGCCGCCATTCTCTCCGGCCCCGCTTCCGCGTCCAAGACCAGGCCAATAAATGGCAAATCGGCATTCCTTTCCCTTTTAGCCTGGATTCCTATCGAATTGCCGCCAAAAGCGCCGCCAGCCGCCCGCTGCCGCTTTATCCCACCTTTGCCAACCTTCCGTCCGGCCTCCGACCTCTGAAGACCGTGATCATCAGGCCCCAAGATTTGATTGAACCCCACCAATGCGCCCCGGCCCAGCCCGACGGCTGGATTAAATTCCGGCGCCAGGGGGAAGCGGCCGTTCTCCGCGCCTACGCCGCCGCCCTTTGCGTTAATTGGAAAAATTATGATTTCTTCCAACAATTCCGCCAGCCCTTGATTGTTAAAGTGGAGTTTGAATACCAATCGCAGAAAGACGAATGGCCTCGGTTTTGCCTTTGGGACAACAAGCATCACCGCTGCCTCAACCATAAAGACGCGCCTTTCCAAGGTTTTGCCCCCCATTGGCAAAAATACCAGGAGACGGTGCTCGTTAATCCCCAAAAGCAGCCGGTCGCCAACTTGGCTTTTATTTTGGATGCTTACCGGCAAAAGCGGGTGCGGCAAATCAGCTACCGCCGCATCAAGCTTAGTGTTTATTCCGCCCGCAATGTCAACCTTCCCCAAACCGTGGCTTGGACAACTAAAATCAGCCGCGATGGCTCCCGGTTGGTTATTGATATTCCCAAGGCGGTTTCTCCCTATTTTATCCCCAATGTTATCAGCCGCCGGCTTTACCAGCTCCAACCGCGCCAGTGCAATCCGACTTTGCCGGGCAAGCTGGTCACCATCCAAGCAAAAGGTAATTATCTCCGGCTTGAGGCCCAAGAAGCGGATTCTTGCATTTCTTGGTATTTTCCCAACTTGCCCCTTAATCTCGGCTGGTTGGTAAGGATAAAAACTCGCCACCGCCAGGGTTATCCCCTTATCTTTTCCGCCACCGGCGGCAACGGCCGCTACCCCCTCCTTTACGCCAAACTGAAGCCGGCGCAAGATTGGCAAGAACAATTTTTTGTTATCCCCGCCGTCAGCCGCGACCCCTTTGCCAAAGGTTTGGGAATCAGCTTTAACAGCAACTCCTTCAGCCGCCAAATGAGCAGCAACGACATTGCCGCTTTGGAGATCGCGCCCCTTAATTGGGATTATCTTGCCGGCTTGGAGCTTGCCCGCGAGAAAGATAGGGAGCCTTCGCCGCGCCGTTACTTAACCGCCCGCGGCCATTATTGGCATTATCGCCTCAAGCTGGCGGCACCGATTGGCTGGGATGAAACTCTTGTTTTGCCCCAATCATATTCCCCCGGCTGGCTGGCGGTTTATTTCCAAGGCTGGCGGCCCCACTTCCTCGGCTGCCATGTTTTAGTTGACAACTGGGCCAATGGGTGGGAAATTCCCGATTCATCCACCATCCATCACCCACCATCTACTATCCATATTCTCTTCTGGCCACAAATTTTGGAATGGCTGGGGCTGGGATTGCTGGTGGGAGTGATTATCGTCTCTGTCAACCCCCGGGGTTGACAGGCACGGGAACCCCCGGGGTTGACAGAAAAGCATCTTACCTTTATTATTAATTAACATGCCCAAGCGTTTTTTAGTTTTTGCCAATAGGGAGGTTTATCATATCTACAACCGCAGCATTGGCAAGGCAGCCATTTTTTTCCAAGAAGGCGCTAGAAAGCGGGCTTTAGAGCTGATAAGATATTATCGGCTAGAAAATCCGCCAGTTAGCTTTTCTTACTTCATAAGATTATTTCCCGATTATATAAAAGAGCTGCAGGATCTTGAGAAAACAAAAAACTTCAAGGTGCAAATTCTTGCCTTTTGCTTGATGCCGAACCATTTTCATTTTCTTATAACTCAGTTAAAAGAGGGAGGAATTAGCGAGTTTATTGGCAATTTCAGTAATGGTTTTGCTAAATATTTTAACATCGCCAATGAACGAAAAGGGCCTCTTTTTGAAGGTGCATTTAAAGCGGTGCACATGGAGTCAGAAGACCAATTGGTTCATGTCTCCCGCTATATTCACCTCAATCCCTACGCGGCTGCTCTGGTGAAAGAACTTAGCGAGTTGAAAACATACCCTTTAACTTCACTTCCGGAATACCTTAAGCCAAATAAGGCGGTGATCATTAATCCCCATCAATTACTGACATCTTTTCATAATAACCCTTATGAATATTGGCAATTTGTTAGCGACCGAGCTGATTATCAACGTGAATTAGAGGAGATGAAGCACCTTTTGGAGGAGTGAATTCTTTACCAATCTCTATCAACCCCCGGGGTTGACAGGCACGGGAACCCCCGGGGTTGATACAGCTTAGGCACGATTTGCCTCTTGCCGGCTGGCTGTTATAATTAATTATCAAAAGCATGAAAATCAACCGCTTGCCGCTGAAAGCTGCTTTCTTATTTCTGGGAGTTCTTTTCTTGCCCTTGGGTGTTTGGCTGGCCGGCCGGATGGCGGTTTGGCGGCCCCGGGCCGGCGGCCGTTTGGCCAATATCATTATCGACCAGAGCAAATCGGGGCTGATGGTCAATTCCCAACTTTGGCGCAATTTTGCCCAAGGCGGCAATGCCGGCGCCGACGATTTGGCGGCCGCCTTGCCGGTGCTGCGCCAGCTCCACCCCCAATACGTGCGTTTGGACCATATTTTTGATGCCTATCAAGTTTATCGGGGCCCCGGCAGCTTTGACTTTTCGCGCTTGGATGCGGTAGTGCGGGCCATTTTGGCTATTGGCGCCAAACCCTTTTTCTCGCTCTCATATATTCCTTCCCAATTAAGCGGCAACGGCCAAATAACCGCCCCGCCGGCTGATTGGCAAGCTTGGCAAAACTTGGTTCAAGCGACTGTGGAGCATTACAGCGGCTATCGGGGCATGAATATTGGCAATGTTTATTACGAGGTTTACAACGAGCCGGATTTATTTGGCCATTGGCATTATGGCCGCCGGCCGAATTATCTGGCGCTCTACCGTTACAGCGCCCGGGGAGCTATGGCGGCGCGGGCTGTCCAGCCTTTCAAGATTGGCGGTCCGGCGACAACAGCTTTTTACCCCAATTGGATCAAGGCGCTTCTGGGCCTTTGCCAGCGCCAAAACCTGCGTTTGGATTTTGTTTCTTGGCACCAATATTCGGCCCGCAGCAGCGCTTACCCGGCCGATTTTGAAGCCCTTAACAAGATTTTAAGCGCTAATCCCCGCTGGGTTGGCCTGGAG
>JALTFB010000053.1 GCA_027007615.1 Candidatus Shapirobacteria bacterium | reverse complement strand
GTTGCTGTTGTGTTTTGACGATATAGCTGGAATAGGGGTTGAGGTGGATATAGCGGGAGACGTGAAGGAGCTGATCTTCTGTTTCCATGCGAACGGCCTTAAATTGGGTTAGGAAAATGGCGCCGTCGCGTTGATGGCGGGTGTTGAAATAGCGGGTGTAACTGTTTTGGAAATTGCTCATGAATTTGCTGATGCCGTTGTCGGTTTCCTGGCGGAGGAGCAAATGGAAATGATTGGGCATCAGGCAAAAGGCCAAGACGGTGACCAATGAACCGTGAATTTCTCCGTTGACGAGAGGAGTAATTCGCATTGGCATTGTAATCAACAATAACATGTTTTTCCCGAGGTGTCAAGTGGTTTGCACCTCGGAGGTGCAATGCACTACGCACCTCGGGATTTTTGGACAGTTTTGTGCCTGGGGGTGAGCCAATACGGCCGGTAAAATTAGGCGGGGGTAATGCCTGGGCGGCTTTGATATTTAAATTTTTAAAAACGTGCCTAATATGACGGGAAAATATGATTTCGGTCCGTGGCCATTTTTGCTTTTTTCGCCTTTCAATCTGTCACGGGGGCTATCGTTTTCGTAGGCGTTAGCTAAACTTGTTTCGGTTGACCTTCCCATAGGGTTAACTTTATATTCTTGATTATATTTAAATACGGCAATCTTTCCAATCCCAGTTATGCCGAGCCCAGCGGATTTGATTATGCTGCTAAGGTTTCGAAAGTGAAGTTTCTGTATTTTCTGGAATAATTGCCAGTAATTTCCTTGATGGGAGGCAATTATTTCTGGCAAGGAATTAACATCTACCCCCAAGAATAATGGAACAACGTTAAGATAGCTATGCGGGGTTATCCCAGATCTGGCCAGAAAACCGGCGCTGTCTCTGATTTGTTTTTTTCGAAGAAATCCTTTTGCGGGACTAATAAGGCCTTCCTCTTTCAGGCAGTGAAGCATAAGAGACAAATTCCACATTCTGAGGCCATTTTCTGCAATTATTAAATGGCCACCGGGTTTGATTACTCGAACTGCCTCTTTTATGGCGGTTGGCAAATTATAAAGTGAGTGAAGAGCCATTATTGCAAAAACGGCATCAAATTGTTCGCTTGCGAAAGGTAGCTGAAGAGCGCTGGCGACAATGACGTTATGGTTGTTTTTCTCTCTTAAGGGGCGGATAGCGATATCTACGCCGGTGTATCGTGCTGGAAAAGGCCCCTTTTTTGTAATTGCTTGCAGGCCGGCTGGGCCGCAACATAAATCTAAAACAGATGGCGTAACGGGACGGGAAGAGGCAATATTTTTATAAAAATCCCACGTGATACGATTAATCTCTGCTTGTCGGGCAGCTATTTCAGGGTTGTGATAGCCAGAACAGTCCTTTCTTTGGGAGGTTTGAGCAAATAGTTTTTTGATTGTTTTTTCATGCTCTATGGTCATAAGGGATATATTATACTATAGGATTATCAAATGAACAAATTTGTCAGTTTATGGCACATGGATGATAGCACGCTAGCAGTTTTTATCCCGGGTGTGAATTACCATTTAGCTGGGGGGAGGAGTCCGGCGGTTTTGCCATTTGAGATAAGTGGCCAGGAGCAAATAATAGACGGCCATTAAGCCGATTCCGAAGTGGAATTGGACTTGGCTGAAGCGCCATTGCCCCCACCAATTGATGACAGCGGTAAAAAAGTGAAGGAGGGGATAGCTCAGCCAAAGGAAGGGCAAGCCTAAGGGCTGCCAAATGATTCCCAAAATCAGTCCGAGGAGTCCCCATTCCATCAGAAATGGTACCAGCGGCAGGACGAGCATATTGGCCAGGGGAGCGACTAGGGAAATTTGGCTGAAGTGGTAAGCGATAATGGGCAGGACTAAAATTTGGGCGGCCAGAGTTTCACTCAATTCTTTGCCAACCAGGGGCAGCCGCTGGAGGGCGGTGAATTTAGGCGCCAAGAGGAGGATGCCGGCCAGGGCGGCCAGGCTGAGCTGGAAGCTGACGCTCCAGATTAGGCGCGGATTGATGAAGAGCATTACGGCTGCTGCTGCAAAAAAAGCCGGCCAGATGCTGAATTTGCGGCCGATAAACTGGGCTAAGTAGATAAAGCTGATGATAATGGCGGCGCGGATGACGGGCGGCTGCCAGCCGGCTAGAAAGGCATAGCCCCAGACCAAGAGGAAACCGGCGCCCAGGGCCGGCCGGCGGCCGATGAAATTGGCGAGAAAGTCAACGGGCCGTTGGCTGATGACGGTTAGGTTATAGCCGCTGGCGACGACGATATGGATGGTGCCGCTGCGTTGCAGGGCTTGGTGGAACCGGCCGGAAAGCTGTGATTTTTGCCCCAAAACAATACCGCTGAGTAAGCTATCTTCGGGGGTGGGCAGCCAACGGTGGTAATAATCGGCCAGCTTAAATTGGACGCGCTGAAATATTTTTTGGAAGTAAATTTGAAGATTGTCAAGCCGGTATTTTGGCAAGGGAGAAAGGCGCTCGGCGGTAAAAACGGGTCGCGAGCCGTTGAATTGCCAATTGCCCTGAAGCCGGTAGCAACGGTAGGCGGCAAAATGGCGGGGGAGTTTGATTAAGACTGGCCGCTGCCGCCAGCGGATGGACTGGCGCGAGTAGCTGCGGGTGGGGCAGTAGTTGAATTGGCGGGGGTATTCGGGCTGTTGCCAAAACAGAGCCAGGCGGATAGCTAGGGCGATAGTGATAATGATAGGCAGGACCGGCAGCCGAGCCATAGCGAATGATAACAAATTGCCGCTATTCAATCTAATTAGCAAAAAAGTTTTCTGGTGTCGGAAGCCTGATTTCCCGAGGTGTAAAGGGAGTTGCACCTCGGAGGTGCAATGCACTACGCACCTCGGGATTTTGGGACAGTTTTGTGCCTGGGGATGGACCGCAAAAATTAGGGTTTTGCCCTTTTCCAGCGAGCCGCGCCGCAATGTTTCATAATTGGTTATAAACGGTTAAAATAATTTGATGGAAACAAAATTTCTCAAAGTGAAGGTCCATGCCGGCGCCAAGAAGGCGAGAGCGGTTGAAAAATCTCCGGACGGCTGGGAAATTTGGGTGAAGGAGCCAGCGGAGAGGGGCCGCGCCAATCGGGCGGTTGCCGCCATTTTAGAGGCGTCTTTGTCAAAAGGGTGGCGGGTTAAGCTGGTCAAAGGAGCGCGCCGAAGCAGCAAAATTTTTTTGGCCTTTTCCAAATCGCCGCCGGGCGGGAACGGCTAGCGCTGGTGAACAGGTTGCGAAACATCTGAGACTTTTAGAGGAGTAAGAGGAGATAAACATCATTGTCATGCTGAAATTTTTTCAGCATCTTCAGTGGGTGTCTTACCATCATTGTTGATACACTACTCACTGAAGATCCTGAACTTTTCCCGACTCCGCCCACTGGCGGACATCGGGAAAAATCAGGATGACGGGGTGGTGGTTGTTCAGTAATACGAAAATAAGCCACCATCTGGCAAGATACATTTCGTCTTGGAAATGGAATACTGTTAGGCCAGAGAAATCTTTAAATGATCAATCACCCATTGATTATTTATTAACAGTTTCTCCAGAGTCTCAAAAGTATGTAACTTGTGTCGCTGAATTAGAACATAATTTGTGATATAACTTAATTATTAATCAATAACTGAAAAACTATGAATCACGAAAATTTGTCAGTGGGAGCGCCAGAAGGAGCTGTCAAAACCAGAGAATTAAAAGTTGGCGAAGAGTATACCTGCTATAATTGGCTTAGAATGGTAGGGAAAAGACACTCTGTTTCTATAATGCCGGGTGCGATCTTTAAAGTATTGCCTGCTGATGCAGATACCACTAGAAATATGCCTCCGACGCAAGGAATTTATCGCGTTCTAGAATTTAATGGGGCGGTGCGAGTTACAGTCAATAGAAAATTGCTAGACGGCTGTTATATTACAAATAAAGAGCAAGAATAAAAATTAAAGCTCCGGGCACGATGAAAAAGGGAAATTTGGATATAGATAAAAAGCAAAAATTATCCTGGACATTTTTGGACGGCAGCAAGAGGGTGGCCGTCGTTTTGGAAACGGTAGCCATTGGCAAAGGCCGGTATTTGCCGGGCTGGAGGTGGTCGAAGCACGTCGGGGCGATGACCGGCAAAAAGGCAGAGGCCCACGTGGGCTATGTGATTTCGGGCCGGATGAAAATCAAGGAGCCGAGCGGGAAAGAAAGCATGGTCGGGCCCGGGGACGCTTTTGAGATAAGGCCGGGGCATGACGCCTGGGTGGTGGGCGACCAGCCTTGTATCGCTCTCGATTTTGAATATTTGGGAAAATAATTATGCCTACCATTGGCCAATCTATAGGTGATTATCAATTCACCGCCGACCTATAATATATGCTATAATAGCGACAAGAAAGGAAAAGATAATTATGGGAATTAATGAAAGCAAAAGAAGAATCAATTACAGTTCTGAGCCCAGGCAAACACGGGCTTATTTGACAGAACTAGAAGACTGGCTTAATCGGAGCAAGATTGGAAAAGATTTTCAGGGTTGGATAACGGGGGATGTTGGCGATAGGGGTCGGCAGGCGTATGCGGGTAATAGTATTTGGCAAAAAGAGACTATTTTTAGAGCTTTAGGGCATGGGGCGATAGATATGCGAGAACTTTTATGGGACAGGGAGGAGTTATCCGCAGCGAGGTATATGGATAGGAATTACTTATATTTGGCAATGTCGCCACAATGGGAAGGAGCGGTAATAACCCAATACATGGGTAAAATAATAGAGACATCTACCCGATTTGACGGCGATTTTTCAGACAATGTAGTAAGAGATATGTTTAGATCGGCTAGGAAAAAAGCTATGGATGAAGGGATATCGGGGAGGGGACTTTTTTTAGTAGCAACGGATCTTTATTTTTTGAAAAGAGGAAGGGGATCGGAGGGCGGCACGGCGGAGATGGCATGCAGAGTTTTATCAACTAATCCGGAAGATATGGACTATAGAAATGTTGATTTGCTTTGGAGAATAATAAGAAGAGTAAAAAGTTATGAGTGCTCAAGATGAGGCCGATTTTAATCGCTTCAAAATAGCTCGCGTTGGAGGGTTGGTGTCATTTTGCGCCTGATTTAATTATAATCTAACAAGCTAACAAAAGCGCTTCGAGAAACAAAAATATGATTTAGTCCGGATTTGAATATGGAGCTGTTGTTTTGTATCATAAAGAAATGAGCAAGTATCGCCATTGGTTTATTTTGGCCGCCGTTTTGCTTTTCGTGGCCATAGGGGCGCTAATTTCCAGCTATTTTTTGCGCGGTTATCGGCCGGATTTCCGCCGCGGCCTTTTTGAACCGACCGGCCTGTTGGTTATCAATTCCAAGCCAAAAGGAGCCTCGGTTTTTATCAATGGCAAGCTGACCACGGCTACCGATGATACCTTGAACCTGCCGCCGGGGGAGTATCGGGTGCGCATCAGCAAGGACGGCTATCTGCCTTGGCGAAAGAAAATTGACGTAAAAAAGGAGATTGTCAAACAAACGGAGGCTTATCTTTTTCGATCGGCGCCGGATTTGCGGCCGCTGACATTTGTCGGCGCCCTTAATCCCCAGCTTTCCCCCGATGGCGGGCGGGTTGTTTATGCGGTCGCCTCAGCCTCGGCCCAAGAGAAAAATGGCCTTTGGGTAAACAACCTGGCCCGTTCGCCGTTGGATATTATCCGTAGCAATTCCCAACAAATTGTCCGCCGTGACAGCCAGCATCATTGGGAAAAGGCAAACTTGGTTTGGAGCCCTGACGGCCGCCGGGTTTTGGCGTATTTCCTCACCAAGGACAAAATCAGCAGCGCTTATCTTTTGCCTGCCGATAGCCTGACGCCGCCGCAACAATTGCGAGATGTTTCTTTGCAGCTGGTGGCGATTTACCGCCAATGGCGGGCGGAGAGAGATTTGCAATTGAAACAACAATTGGCCAATTTGCCCAAGCCCTTGATAGACATTGCCAGCCGGTCGGCGCAGTTGGTAACATTTGCGCCCAACGGAGAGCGGTTTTTCTATTTGGCAACCGCGGCGGCCACGATTCCCGACAATTTGCTGCCCCATCCGCCGGCCCGCTCCGACCAGCCGGAAGAGCGCCAACTCCGCTCCGGCCATGTTTATGTTTACGACCTTAAGCAAGATACCAATTTCAATCTTGGTGCGGCGGGGGAGCTAGGCATTGATTTAAAGCAGCTGGCGCCGGGTAAAACTTTGGCCCAAAAATTGGCCCGCTTCAACTACCAGCCGGTGCATTGGCTGGCCACCAGCCGCCATTTGATTTTTCTCCAAAAACATCGGGTGATGGTAATTGAAGCCGACGGCCAAAACCGCGAGGTGCTTTTTGCCGGCCCGTTCCGCAACAGCTTTGCCTACCCCTGGCCCGATGGCGAAAGGCTGTTGGTACTAACCTCTTTGTATACCGGCCGCCCGGCCAATTTATACGCGGTGAGGATTAAGTAAGAGACAGAAAAAAATTTTCCAATATTTAAAACGTTTGGAACTTAGATGATAGATGTTGAGCTTCAAATGAACATTAACACCCTCTGCTAGCAGTTATCAACATCTCGTCATCCTGATTTTTTGACGAAGTCGAAAAGTTCATGATCTTCAGTGAATGGGCTACTAGAGTCGCCAGCATCAGCTCCACTCGTTCTCGCTATCCGCCAGCCGGCAAAAGAAGCAGAAGCGCAGCTGGCAAGGGAAAACCCCGGTGAGTTGCCGCAGGCATC
>JALTFB010000052.1 GCA_027007615.1 Candidatus Shapirobacteria bacterium | reverse complement strand
GTGTGCCAGGGCTCGGAATCGAACCGAGATCCCAGGTTTTTCAGACCCGTGCCGTGACCGACTTGGCTACCCTGGCCGAGTGGGCGGTAGAGGACTCGAACCTCTGACCTTTCGCACGTCAAGCGAGCGCTCTACCAACTGAGCTAACCGCCCAAACTAACTGTGGTAAGATTACTTAGTATTTTACTAAAGCAGCTATGGTAACGCAAGAAAACCAATGGCAAGTTTTATTCCAATCGCCATCATCGGCGGCACGTTTGGGCGCCCTAAAAACAAATCATGGTGTCATTAAAACGCCCGCTTTCATCCCCGTAGGCACCAAAGCAACAATAAAATCTTTGACTCCTGAAGACCTGGAAGTCTTAAGGGTGCAAATATTTTTTGCCAACACTTACCACCTTTGGCTCTCGCCGGGAGATAAAGCTATTAAAAAATTAGGCGGTTTGCATGAATTCAGCCATTGGCATGGGCCCATCATCACCGATTCTGGCGGCTTTCAAGTTTTTAGCTTAGGCCGCCAATCGTTTCGACTCCGCCAAAACAATAACGGTGCCGGCAAATTATTAAAAATAAATAACCAAGGAGCCCATTTTCGCTCCCACATTGATGGCAAAAAGCTGTTCCTTACCCCCGAAAAATCAATTGAGATACAATTTAATCTTGGTAGCGATATCATTTTACCCCTGGATGACTGCAGCCCTTATCCTCTCAGCCGGCGCCAAGCGGAACTTTCTTTGGCGCGCACTCATTTGTGGTCGCAACGGTCGTTACAGCGTTATCAAGAATTAAAGAAAATGGCTTCTCAGCCACCGTTAATCTTCGGCATTATTCAGGGCAGCTACTACCAAAAATTACGTCAGCAATCTGCTCGTTTTATTTCCCGATTGCCATTTGCCGGACTAGCCATCGGCGGAGTTTCTGTGGGCGAGCCCAAAGAAAAAATGCGCCAGGCTGTGGGTTGGATTATGCCCTTGTTACCGGCTGACAAACCGCGCCACCTGCTTGGAGTGGGAGAAATTGATGATATTTTTGATTTTGTCCGCATGGGCATCGACACCTTTGATTGCGTTTTGCCCACTCGCCTAGCACGAATGGGAAAATTAATGGTCAAGAAAAAACCCTGGTTTATAGATATTACCAAAAGCAAATTCGCTAGAGATAAAAAGCCCATTGCCCCTTCTTGCCAATGTTATGCTTGCCAAAACTACACTCGAGCCTATCTTCACCATTTATTTCGCGAGCGAGAATTGCTTGGTTACCGACTGGCGACCTACCATAACCTTTATTTTTATATGGAATTGATGAGAAAAATTCGCCAAGCCATTGCCAATAATCAACTGAACGAACTGGCGCGCCAATATGGTGTTAGCGGATAATAATATTATCGCCTTCCCGAGGCTGATAATCAATTCCGGCTTGTTGAGATTTAAACTTGGCACCGGGTCCGCTAACTTCAATGATTACTCCTTTCGCCACTTGCGGCGACTGCCATTGAACAATATCGCGCAAGCTTTGCCCCCGCCGAGCGATAATTTCGGTTTCATAACCGCGCCGGTTATCGGTAAAGCTAATTTTTATAAGGTTCAGACTCTCCCAAATTAACTTTTTAAAACTTACCAAGCCTTTCCGGCGGCGGGCGCTAACCAATAGCGGAGAAATGCCCTCCGCTTCCAAACGATGCCGCAAAAGATTAGTTTGATTAGGCTGCAAAAGATCGATTTTGTTAACAATAAAGATAGCCGGGAGATAGACCCTGTTGGGCGCTAAAGCATCTAAGAAATCATCTACCGTACTTGGCGGGGCGCGCAAGACAATTTTTTTGCCATGCATTCCCAACGTTCGCGCCAATTCTTGCAAATAATTATGTTTGAATTTGCCCAATTCGCCGGTTATTTCCAGGCCTTTCCCGCGGCGATTGAAAATGCTCACCGGCAGAGGCTGCCGATTTATGCGTATTCCCGCCTGCCAAATTTTATTCTTAATTTTAATTAATG
>JALTFB010000051.1 GCA_027007615.1 Candidatus Shapirobacteria bacterium | reverse complement strand
TTTAAAGTCATTTTATAAGTTACCTAAAAAGAAAATTGTGGCTATGCTTCGGTCGATTATTCACCTCCGTGGTTTGAAAATGGTCGATGATTATGAGCCTGCCTTAGCCTTACGCTTTTTCTCGCGGTTCAATATTAAGCTTATCGATGCTTTTATTGCGGCAATTGAGCCAGTGGCCGAAAAAAAGTGGGTCGTGGTTTCTTACGATCGCGATTTTCAAAAAATGCCTGTTCTTAGCCAAACTCCGGCCGTGATCCTCAAGAAATACCGGCGGGAAAATGGAACTAGGAGCTAGGAGCTAGGAGCTAGGAAAAATTAAAAGTGAAAAGCGTAAAGTGGAAAAGAAGTGGAAAGTGAAAAGTTAAAAAAACCCTTCGGGCTGCCAAAAGTTGAAAGCCGAAAGCCTTTCTTGCGTCATCCTGATTTTTTTGACGAAGTCAAAAAGTTCAGGATCTTCAGTGAGTGGGCTATTCACAATAATTAACAACGTGACACTCGCTGGAGATGACACTCACTGGAGATGCTGAACTTTCCCCGACTAACCGTCGGTGAAAATCAGCATGACGATGTAGAGTAGCTCCCATAAGGAAGCGTCAGCCTGAAATCCCGAGGTTATGTTGAGGCGGGGCGGGCCTGCCTGCGCAGGTAGTTGAACTCAGCATGACGCAATATTTAAGCTCCAAGTTTTAAATGTTTTAGTATTTGGTCATTTGAATTTTGATATTGTTTGGGATTTGGAATTTGGTGCTTGGAATTTACTTTGGGGTGTTACAATGAAGTATGATTATCCGCCGCATCTTGCCGGAAGAAAAAGATGAGTATGAAGAGCTGGCGGCCCATCCTTTACAAAGTTGGGCTTGGGGAGAATTTAAAAAGGCCAATGGCGCCAAAGTGGAGCGACTGGGCGTTTTTCAGGCAGGACAGTTACGAAAGGTCTGGCAAGTTTTTTTCCATCCGTTGCCGCATCTTTCCTGGCAAATCGGTTATTTTCCCCGCGCCGCCGAATTGAATGCCCGCCAATTGGCGGCAATCGCCGATTTGGCCAAAAGCCATCGCGCCTTGTCGGTTTTGATAGAACCGAATATTATCCAATTCCGTTGGCCGAATAAGCGGGGACACTTGGCCGCCCGCCGGGATGTGGGCAAGCCGGTTGAGCCGTTAGCATTAGGATTGCAACCGGCCAACCGCCCCCTTTTCGCCCGCCATACTTTTATTCTTAATTTGGCCCCTTCGGAAGAAGAGCTATTGGCTAATATGCACCCCAAAACACGTTACAATATTCGTTTGGCCGAGCGCAAAGGGGTAGAGGTTCGCGAGGATAATTCTCCGGCAGCTTTGAAAATTTTCCTGGATCTTCTCTTTCAAACTACCCGGCGGCAACGTTTTTATCTCCACAACCGCCAGTATTTTCGGCAAATGTGGGCAGTTTTGCGGCCGGCCGGCCTGGCCCATATTTTTCTGGCTTTTCATAAGGGAGAACCTTTGGCCGCCTGGATTGTTTTCGGCTATAAAAACAGGCTTTATTACCCTTACGGCGCTTCGGCCGGCGCCCATCGCGAACTGATGGCCTCCAATTTGCTTTGCTGGCGGATTATCCAATACGGCCGGCGGCACGGCTATCGGCAATTTGACTTATGGGGAAGTTTGGGGCCCGATGCAAATCCCGATGACCCTTGGTATGGCTTCCACCGTTTCAAGCAGGGTTACGGGCCGGATTTGGTGCAATTTATCGGCAGTTGGGATTTGGTTCTTCAATCGCTTGGTTACCGTACCTATAATTTGCTCAATGGTTTGCGTTGGCGCTGGCTGCATTTACGCCGGAAAATTTAATGCCAGGCGTCGCAGAGGAGGCGGAATTCACAATGGTCGCAAGGGAAGGGCCGGTTAGCTTTAGGGGGGAAATCAGTTTTTTCCAATTCTTGTGCAACTTTAATGACTTTTTGCTTAAACTTTTCTAACTGTTCCTGATTGCGGTGGCTGGAGATCTTTACGCCGGCGTTAAGAAAATAAAGTGAAAGGGTGATTTTACCAATAGGACGGCTAAAAGTGAGGCTTTTGATCTGAGAAGCGGCCAAAGCGTAAAGGGTAAGTTGATCATTGTGATCAACATCTTTTTGTTCGGGGATCCGCGCGCCGGTTTTGTAATCAATAATTTCTATTTCACCATTAGATAGGCGATCTACCCGGTCGATAACGCCGCCTATTTTAAGTGTGGGAGTAAGCCGGAAAGAAAAGGGCTGTTCCAGGGCCAAAACGGCGCCGGCTTGTTCCGGCTTAAAAGCCTGGCGATAAAATCGCCGCAGCATTTTTTCAGCCTTCCGGCGGTTAATTTTTTCTTCTTTTTTGGAGCGGAAGCCCTCGCTGGACCAGTTTTGTTTTAGAATATCCAAGAGTTCTTGCACGCCCAGGCTTTTCTCTTGTTTTAGCTGTTGCTGGTAAAGCATTTTAAGGGTTTTATGGATGACATTGCCAAAAGTTTGCGCCGGCGAAGGCGGAGTGGGCAAACGAAGGACATATTTATATTTATATTGGCGCGGACAGATGCCGAAAGCGTCGATTCGAGAGTAGGAAAGGTAGTTAACGGGGATGTTAAGTTTAGCCGGCCTGGCGGGCGGTTCCGGCTGGCTCCAGTCCAGAAAAGTGAGCTGGGATGCAGGCATGTTGGCTTTAGCTTTGGGGAGCTGCCCCAGGCTTTCTTCTACGAAAGGAGAGGGCTTTTTGGTTAACTTGCCCTCGCCGTAGAATTTAGCGCCGCTAAAGTAAAGCCGGTCGCGGGCCCGGGTCATGCCCACATAGAAAAGCCGCCGTTCTTCTTGCTGGTGGGGATCACCCTGGGGAAGAATTTCCTTAATTAAAGGCTGGGGAATGGGAATTTGTTCGCGGCGGCGGGTGGTGGGGAAGCGTTGGTTGACTAGATTTGCCATAAAAACAACAGGAAATTCCAGGCCTTTGGCGGAATGGACGGATAGGATGTTGACGGCATTATTTTCCGTCCAATCGATTTCCGCCGCCAGAGGGCTTTCCCCCAGTTCCATTTTCAATTTAATCCAGGTGACCAGATCTTCCAGCCGGCTGTCGCGGTTACCGCTTTCAAAATTTTTAATTTTGTCGAAAAATTTGGCGATATTCAGTCCCCGCTGGTGATCGGCTTCGGTTTGGGGATCGAGCAAATTTTTAATTAAATTGCTGTCATGGAGAAAATAGTAGAGGATTTGCCCGCCGCTCTCATGGCGGCTGCGGTCAAGATGGCGGTAAACCATGGGCAGGAAGCGGCTGAGAGTTTCTTGGGCCGCGGCGCTGATATGGGGAAAAGATCTTTCCGGGTCGGGTTTTTGGAAAGCTTCCAGGGCTTCAAAAAAATTAAGGTTGTATCGGTGGGCAAAACTGCGCAAGAGCGCCAAGTCCCGCCCGGGAATGTCCAGGTGAGGCATAGAGAGGACGCGGTAAAGGGCGGCGTTGTCGGCGGGGTCGTAAAGGAAAATTAAATATGCAATAAGGTCTTTTATTTCCGGCTGGTGGAAAAGCTGGCCTGGGCCAAGGAATTGGTAGGGAATGCGATAGCGCCGGAAAGCGTGCAGGAAAGGATCAGCGTGGTTGTTGGCGCGGACAAGGAGGGCGATATCGCGATATTGGCAGCCATGTTTTATCAGCCGGCCAATTTCCCGAGCAACCAGATCGGCTTCCTCTTCGCCGCGCTCAGGAAAAAAGAACCCAATGGGAATATTTTTTATTTGCCGTTGGGCCCGCAGATTTTTGCTGATACCCAGCTTAACCTCCAATGTATCGGGATCATTATGCTTAATCAGCCGGTAAGCGTGGTCTAAAATGAGTTGGCTGGAGCGGTAATTATTGGTTAAAACCACTGTCTTTGCCGTCGGATAGTCGTCGCGGAAGGCGAGGATATTGGAAACGGCGGCGCCGCGGAACTTATAAATTGACTGCGAGTCATCGCCGGCAACGGTTAAAGGCGCTTGGGGCCCGGGAGGGGCCAGCAGCTTGATGAGTTCGTATTGGGCGATATTGGTATCTTGGAATTCATCAACCAGGAAATAGCGCCATTGCTGCCGGTATTTTGCCAGGACATTGGGCCGGCGGCGGAAAAGCTCTAAGGCCAGGGCGATGAGGTCGGCGAAATCCAATCGAGAAGCGGCCATTTTCCATTCCTGGTATTGCCGGTAAGCTTGAGCTAGCTCTAAAATTTTTCTCCCTTCCATTTTGGCGGCTTTATCCTTGGCGCCGTCAAATTGTTTTTTGGCAAAAGCCAGATATGTTTGGCTGTCAATATCTTCGTCGCGAAGGCGGGAAAAATGGCGAATGAGACCCCGCAGGAATTTATAAGGATTGCCGGCCGGCCGGAAATAGTCCAGCTTAAAGTCAAAAAAGCGTTCCTTAAGGAAGAGAATGCTTTCGGCCTCGCTGAGAAGTTTGAAATCGGGGTCAAGCCCGATTTGCAGGCCTTCATCGCGGAGGAGGCGGTCGGCGAATGAATGGAAAGTGGAAATCCAAAGCTGGCTGTAGCCCAGCGGCAAGGCCAAATCAACGCGCTCTTCCATTTCCCGGGAAGCTTTTTCAGTGAAAGTCAGGGCAACAATTTGTTCTGGCGCCAGCCCTTGATGTTCAATGAGCCATTTTATCCTTTCGGTGATGACGGTAGTCTTGCCGGTTCCGGCGCCGGCGATAACCAACAGCGGGCCGCCTTGATACTCGACGGCGGATTTTTGTTGCTGGTTAAGGATAAGGGCCATGGCCAATTTTAGCACCTTTAGGCCGGCAGCTGTTTTTCTTTGGGTTGGGGAAGCTGGTTGGCGTTATCGATTTTTTGGCCCAGGAGGGTAAAAGTTTGGAAGGCCTCGTTCATCTTGGCGGCGGCATTGTTTATATGTTTGCTGAGAACCATAAAAACGGATTCAGTCTTTTGATAATCGTGTTTGATGGAGCGCAGGAGGCGGAAAACTTGCAAGCTTTGATTTTCAATGCGCTTGCCCTGGAAGGAGAGGAGAATTGTTTGCAAATGAATATAGAGGCTGCTGGGAGAGACAAAATAGACGCGATATTTTCTGGCATAATCAATAAGCTCGGCAATATTGATGGTTTCGTAAAAGACAGCTTCTGAAGGTATATACATTAAAGCAAAATCCACGGTGCCTTCTTCCGGCAAGATATATTTTTGGGCAATAGTCCGGATGTGGCGGCGGACATCGTTGGCGAAATCGCGGCGGAATTGCTGTTGTTGGCGCTTGTCTTCAGCCTCGACCATTTTACGGAAGTTTTCCATGGGGAATTTTGAGTCAATGGGGAGGATGCCGGCCTCGGTTTTTAAGGCGGCGTCCACTTTTTCGCCCGACTTGAATTGGTATTGGAGATGGAAACTGTTTTTGGGGAACATTTGGCCGATAAGGTCTTTTAATATTTCTTCGCCGATATTGCCGCGCAGCTTTGGGCTTTGCAAAACGCTTTGCAATTCGCGGATAGATTGGCCGATTTCACTCATTTCGCCGACTTCGCGGGCCACTTTGGCGATAAATTTGGCGGCGTTGTCAAGCCGTTCGTTGGTGGTTTTGCTGGAGGCCTGGAGGACGGTTTGGATATTATGTTGCGTTTGCTGTAAGACTTGCTGGAGCTGTTGGTCGGATTGCTGCCATTGCTGGTCGCGGGCTTTGAGCCATTCCATCAGTTGGTCGTTAACTTGGTTTTTGCCAACCGCTTGCCGCATCCGGTAATCAAGCCAAGCCAGGCCGGCGATTAGCACCGCCCCCAAAACGCCCAAGATAATGATAGTCATGGTTCATTATACTATTTATCTTTTAGCTGTGTTTTTGAGGTCATTTAGTGCAAAATTGAGTTTTTTATGGTATACTATTGGATATGAAAAGAGAACAGGGGCCTTTGCTAAGTGGGCCAAATGAAGAGACAGGTTATATACTTCCTGAAACGGCGGCGAATTTGAATAATTTGGCAAGAATAGAAAGGGCGCTTGGGGGACTTACGAATAAACAGTTAGAAGAATGGGGCATGTGTTTGTACGAAGCGCAGAATCAACTAGATGAATTTATAAATTAAGAATATCCCATCGTTAGCGGTTGGTATCTCCATCTATCAACCTCCAGTGTTGTCAGGCAACTTAAGTAAATAATTCTAAGCGATAGAGAGGCTTATAATGCCTAGTAGAGTTATTATTATGCCTAAAATTTGCTGTTTGCTCATGCGGTCTTTAAAAACAAAATAAGCAAGAATGGCAAATAAAGCAGGATACGAGCTGGAGATAGGAGCAATGACAGATATTTGCCCTTTGGTGGTAGCGAAATTATAAGAGAATACTCCAATAACTAATAATGCCTGTCAACCCCCGGGGTTGACAGGCACAACAACCCCGGGGGTTGGTATGAAAAACTCAATTATCATTTTATGCTATAAGTAATAAATGAGACTGTTTAATGGCAGAGAACGTTTTGGCCGCCGCGGGCGCATCTTGCTTTTGGCCATAATTACTGCCGCGGCAATACGGCTCTGGATGCAATTTTTCGCCCCCTCAATTTGGTGGCATCAGGCGGGGTTTTTCCTTTTGTTCTGGTGGCTGATTTTTCTCTTGGCGCGGCTGGCATTGCGCCGTTATTGGAGCTTTTGGCTGGCGCTGGCGGTTAGCGGCGGCCTTTGGCTGCGCTTTATGGGGTTGGACAATTGGTGGACACTGGTCCTTTGGCTGGGAGCGGCGGCAACTTTTTCGCGGCTGCTTGACAAGCCTTAGCAGTCGTGATAGTCTCTTGCTAAGGAGGGCTAAAAAATGGCTGATTTAAGTCCGCGCCAGACGGCTATTTTAAAAAATATTGTTGAAGAATTTATTGCCACCGCCCATCCGGTGGGTTCGCGGGTATTAGAGAAAAAACTTACCTTGGGCGTTTGCCCGGCTACCATTAGAAATGAGATGGTGCGCTTGGCGGAAATGGGTTATATCTACAAAGCGCATACTTCATCGGGGCGGCTGCCAACGGCGATGGGTTTTAAATTTTATGTCCGCCAACT
>JALTFB010000050.1 GCA_027007615.1 Candidatus Shapirobacteria bacterium | reverse complement strand
GTAAGAGATATCCACTCTAATAAATCCGAAATCCGAATCCGCTGGCCGGCAAAAGAAGCAGAAACTTATTGGACCTTCGAGCATTTTAAAACTAAGATTGGTTTGTTGTTTGTTGTTAGTTATTTTTTGGTGTTGAAGAATTGCCGGCTTCCAGTTTCCATCAATTTCGCAAGCGCGGTGAATTTATTTGTTTCGAATTTCAAATTTTTTGATGATGGAGAGGCTGTGGGAAAAGGGGCAGTGGTGAAAATGGACCGGCGGCGAAAACAGGCGGCCGTAGCTGGCAAGATTGTCAAAAACATGGCTGGTGGCGATTGGGGTAAGGCGTTTAATCTTGGCGGCAAGAGTTTGTTTGCCGGTGGGGGCGATGAAGATGAGGCTGGGGAGGAAGAATTGGTCAAGGCCGAGGATAGCCAGTTTGCGGCGTTGGACTGCGGGATCGCCTTGGGAGAAAATGCCGAGGAGAAAATGGCCGGCCAGGCGGCGGAAAAGGGGCAGTAATTTGGGGCGGCGGAACTTTCGGCCTTGTTGGAGCCAAAATTGGTCAAGGATGGCGGGGAGGTTGATGGCGAGATTTTGTTTTTCCTTGAGCCAATGTTGAAAACCGTTGGGAAAACCTTGGCGATAATGGTCGGCGGCGCGGTATTGGCGGTAATAGCGGGCGAGGGCGATGGGGGAGAGGCCAATTTGGCGGGCAAGAAGTTGCCAGAGGGCGGCTTTGAAGCGGTGGGTGGGAAAGAGGCAGTCGTCGATGTCGAAAAAGAGAATGGTTGGTTGCCAAAAGGCCTGGGTGGCTACCTGGTTGGGAGTTTGAAAGGGGACAGTGGCGGCCCGGAGGCGCTTTCTTTGGGCGTCTCGGCCGCCGAATTTGTAGCCGTTGGCCAGGGAGCCGTCTTGGCGGACGACCCGGAAGCAGGGGATTTGGGAATCGGTGTTTTGGTGGAGGAGCCGGCCCGCCGTCCGCGGCGGAAGGTTGAGAAGCCGGCCGAGTTGGGAATAAGAGACGACTTGGCGGGGCGGAATCTGCTTTAGGAGGCGGAACAATTCCTCGCGCTTGGCCATTGGTTTATTTTAGCATTTAGGCAATCCGGCGGCTAATTATTAACATCTCCCGAGGTGCAGGCACACTTGCACCTCGGAGGTGCAATGCACTACAGCTTCAAATGAGAGCAGAAACCGTTTTGTTGGCCCCATTTCCGTTGCGGTATGATGAACATGGGCTATCAATTGTAGCCATTCAAGAAGGGAAACGATTCAACCCCGGCGACTTGGGAATAATAGGGGAGTGGGAGCAGGCAAAATCTCATTTGCGAGGCCATCTGCGCTTAGCGCGACCCACTGTGAAAAAGGGACTGGCTGGCACCAAATAGTTTTAATTTTCAACAAAATTAGCATTTCCACAATTTTTAAGTTAAAGTAGAATATCATGGAGGGAATTTTTGTGGGTTTGGGCAATCCGGGACCGGAATATGAGGAGACGCGGCATAATGCCGGCCGTGATTGGGTTGATTTTTGGCGCCGCCAATATCGAGAAAGTTGGCAGCCTAAAAAAAGACTGCTAAGCGAAATTTTTCAGCACGACAATTTCATTTTTGCCATTTTATCGGTATTTATGAATCAGTCTGGCAAATCGGTATCTAAATTGCTATCAATGTTTAAAGTGCCACCTGCTAAGTTATGTGTGGTCCATGATGAACTTGATTTGCCGTTGGGGCAGTGGAAGTTGAGTTTTGGCCGCAGCTCGCCGCTGCACAAGGGGGTTATTTCCGTAGAAGAGTTATTGGGAACACGGGAATTTTGGCGGCTGAGGCTGGGAGTTGACAACAGAACCCCATACCAGCGCCTGCCGGGGGAGAAATATGTTTTGCAAAAGTTTCTACCAGAGGAGCGGGGGCAGTGGCAGCAGCTTTTGGAGCAAACCAGCCCTTTGGAAATAGCCCGGCAGATGAGAGAATAATTTAAATGTGATCTGTATCGTATTTAAATTTGAACTTATTCTTTGAAAAGGTTCTATCTGGTTTGTCTCTGAGGTAAAATAGGGCATGTGGTTAAGTGTACATCATGTATAGT
>JALTFB010000049.1 GCA_027007615.1 Candidatus Shapirobacteria bacterium | reverse complement strand
ATCAAGAATAAAGCCCACCCCCAGGCACAAAAATCATCAAAAATCCCGAGGTGCGTAGTGCATTGCACCTCCGAGGTGCAGTACCCTTCGCACCTCGGTCATTTCCCCACTCTCCCCCATCGCCGTGGCCGAGGCGACAAAATACTCCAACGCCGGCCGTCACTCACCAACTCCAGTTCTCCATCCCGATCAGTCCGCCAATAATAAATCCCCCGCCCATCCAAAAAGCGCAGCAATTGTGGCGCCGGCTGGCCATAGTTATTTTTACCCACCGAAATGGCCGCCAGCCGGGGGCGGACCGTTTGATACAATTCCGGCGGGTTATCGTTCCGGGAACCGTGATGGGGCACTTTCAAAACTAAAGCTTGGGGCAGCTGCCGCCGCCAAATCAAAGGCAAACTACTTTCTCTGCTCAAATCACCGGTCAAAAGCGCTGAAAATCTGCCAAAAGCCAGCCGGACCGTCAGCGAGTAGTCATTAGCATTGAAATCGCTGTCCTTGATAACCGGAAATCCTTGCCATTTCTGCTTGTTGTCTAAAATCACTTGCCGCTCCTTAATTGCTATTTGGTCCGGCCAAATCACATCAAAATACATCAAACCCACCCTAATTTTCATCCCTTGCCGCGGTTGAAATGTTCTAATTTTGTGATCATTTAGGGTCCGCGCCAAACGGCGAAAAGCCGGCGTTTGCTTGCCAAAATTATTTAGCCCAAAATAGCGCACCCGGTAGCGCCGCAAGACATCCACCAATCCCGTCAGATGGTCCGATTCCGGATGGGTCAGCAGCACCAACTCCACGCGGCGGTCCCAAAAAGGCAGGTGGCGGCTCAAGCAGCCAAGAACTTTATCGTCGGGACCGCCATCGATAAGCACCTGGCTAAAACCTTGGGTAAGAAGAATGGCATCGCCTTGGCCAACATTGCAAACAATAAGATGAAGCCTTTGGTCGGGCCATTGGCTGGCCAAAAGGAACAATAATCCCAAGATTGCCAACAGCACCGCCCACCTGCGCTTCATGCCCTACTATAGCATTGGCAATATAAAACTGAAGACCCTGCCCCTCAATCTTCGCGTCGGGGGTTTTAGGACATTTTTGTGTTTATCTCGTCATGCTGAGTTCGGTTTACCCCGTCTCGACCTTGTCGGGGCTTGGGGTTCAACATCTCCAGCGAGTGTCTTATTATTATAGTTAGTACATCGCCCCTTTGAAGATCCTGAACTTTGCCTCTGGCAAAATCAGGATGATGGAATAAACACCAAAACACTAGGTGCTTCCGCCTCCGCCGGGCGACGGATTCGAGCATTTTTTTAGGTCTTCCGGTGGCGGGGCGCCAGGCACAAAACTGTCCAAAAATCCCGAGGTGCGTAGTGCATTGCACCTCCGAGGTGCAAGTGTACCTGCACCTCGGGAGAGGAAGCGAATTGCCAAAGAAAAAGTTTAGGATCGGCGCCGCTCTCGGGCCGTCCGGCGGGCAAAAAAATCAAAATAACCCTTCATTGTTGCCGCTGAAGAGCGATAAATATTCTTACCGTTAAAATAATCCACAAGGACTTCGTAAAGGCGGCATATCTCCTTCAACCTTGCCGCCTCATGCCGGTGGGCCGCTTTGGTAAGGCTGAGCAGCTCCAAGGCCCGCCAAAAAGCGGCTTGGGATATTTCTCGGCCATTGTTGCCGTTCTGCCGCCACTTAATGGCTCGGGCCACCTCGCTGCCCACGTTGGCCATTTGGAAATTCAACGACTGCGCCCGCCAATATTCCAACCCGATCCGATGTTGCCTCATTCCTTTACCAGCTGTAAAACCATTCTTCTAATCTTACGGCGCAATTTTTCATCGTCCACGCTACGGGACAAATTATTCTCCGCCGGCCGCAAATTAATCATGGAATCAAACTCAATAAACCGCGGCGAATCCCAAAATTGGGGGTAAAGGTTAATCCCCCAAATATCAGCTTGCCGGCTGCCGCATTTGTCCAGCAAGTAGCTTTCCTCGTCCGCATGCAGCTCGCCGGCGACAACCATTATTTCCTGGCTGACATCCAACGCCGCTTTCACCAGCGCGCCATAAAACCGGGCCGCTTCCTTTCGCAAAAAATCAATCTTTACTGGTTTGGCCTTGGTTACCAGTTTCATCAGTTAATTATAACAGGCGCGGGAATTTTATTTTGGAAGGCTAATAACGCTCCAACGCCACAGATACTCTTTAAAAATTTTAAACTACAATTCCCCCATCCCCTGGCTGACAAATGGCGAATATCAAGAAAATCAGCATATAACAATAATTGTGAAGTGTGTTCGTGCATACGTCATCCCGCCCTTTCACGTAAGGGCGGGATCTTCAGTATAATGCTTGCCAACCCCCGGGGTTGTTGTGCCTGATAACCCCGGGGGTTGTTGGTACAAGACGTCCACTGAAAAGGCTGAGCCTCCGCCGGGCGACGGATTCGAGCATTTTTTCAGGTCTTCTGGTGGCGGGCCGCCAGGCACAAAACTATCCAAAAATCCCGAGGTGCGTAGTGCATTGCACCTCCGAGGTGCAAGTGTACCTGCACCTCGGGAAATTGTTAACACACCGCCCGCTGAAAATACTGGACCAGGACTCAACATGACAGTAAAGATAAATTTGGCGGGGTGCCGGCAAGATCAGCATAACAAGAAGGAATGTCATCATAAACTATACCCCCGTTATTCTGGGTTACATTTCTTTGTCATCTTGATTTTTCGATGTCCGCCTCCGCCAGCCGGCAGACGGCGGATCGAAAAGTTCAGGATCTTCAGTATGGCGAAATAAACACAAAATAACACTAGAATACTTAGGAGGCTCCGCAGTGGAACCGGTAAAATGGCAAGAAATATAGTTGTCAGTTAGTTGTTCGTGGTCTGTTGTCTGTTGTTTGTTGTTTAGAAACTCCATAGCCTATTGCCGCCAGGGCTATTAATCCCAACAGCTCCCGCCAAGGAAAAACCAAAAAATGCAATTTAGCGCTTGCCGTCGCTCCTCCCCCGTCAGCGGCCAGTTGAACTTTAGCTTGATAATAACCCGGCAGCCAAGGCTTAATTTGGCAAGGAACTGTTTTGCCTGCTAATTTAGCAGCAGCTGTAGAGTGTTGCTGCCAACAGTTAAGTTCCCGTTGGCTATGGACCAAAATATTATCGGGCCGCAGTTGCAGCTGGCGCCGCCACAATCCGCCCCAAGCGCTAACCTCGATCTTACCGATTGCTTTAGAGAAACTTTTGCCCTGATTAGCGACTATCAACCGCAGCCGCAACACTTGTCCCCAATCAACCAGCCAGGGCCGCGCCCGGAACCGGCTTATCGCCAGCTTCTTAAGGGGCCGGCCGCTCCGAGAGACCGTCAATAAAATATTGGAACCAATCATTAACCGCGCCTGGCTACCGTTGCCCGGCAAAAATCGCCCCTGCGGCGCCTGCTCTACCAGCAAAGTATAATAACCGTCGCGATCGGCCGCGCTCAAGGCCGCCTGAATCCGCAAAACAAGCTGCTGTTTAGCCCCCGGCGCCAAGAGAAAAACCTCTCCCAGGCGGCGATCAGCATTAACCAAACTAAACTCTACCCCCCTATCCCGCCAAGGGCCAAAATAAACCGGCTCCAACCGCGGCCGCGCCTGGCCCTGCTTCCCAACCGGCACGAATCGCACCATTCTGGCCCGCAGATAAACCGGCCGCTGGGTGGCATTAGCGACTATAAACGACTGTGTCAAACTATGTCCGGGCTTAATCATGACCTCTAAAAGGGGCGGGCTTATCTGCAACTCCAATCCGGCTGCCCCGATGCTTTTAATGGCCAGGGCCAACCCCCCCGCCAACAGCCCAAAAGCCATAAGCAGCGGCAAAACTACTCGGCGCCGGCGGCTTCGCAGCCTGTTATTCATTTTGCTAATTTCCATTAAAATCAGTATAACAAATTTGCTTCCGGCCATAAATACTAAAATTAGCCCGGCGCCAACCCACTCTAATAAATCCGAGATCCGAAACAAATTCAAATTATCTAGTTGTTAAGTCTCAAATAAACGTGAGCACTTTTAATTTAGCAAAACGGAAAGTGCTCAAGAATAAGAAAAAGGCACTGAATAGAAACCCAAAAGACTAAAAAAAACTCAAATGTATCTAGTTTTCTCTATCCCGTCATCCCGCCCTTTCATAAGAAAGAGCGGGGTCTTCAGCCAGGTGAGCAATTACTCTTATTGTTAGTTCACCATCCCCTGAAAATCCTGAAACCCCAGGCCCCTTCGCACCCTCAGGGGCAGGGCGGGTAAATTCAGGATGACGGGGGTGGGTCGCCTTCGTCAAAAAATCAGGATGACGAGATGCTAAGTTCTAAGTTCCAATCTCTAAGTTCCAATTGCCGGCAAGGGAAACACCGGTGAGTTATCTGTTGTTTGTTGTTAGTTGCTTGTTGATTGTTATTGTCTGGCAGCTCCTGGAGTTGACAACATACTAACCCAACCGGACAAGCAAGATTGCCGATGATGAGCATATCGGTGGAATTTCATCTTAGGCCACCCAAAGGGGCTATTCCCCCCTGACCCCTGGGAATTGAAAAAAATAAAGTAAGCGAATATCGTTTTTTGTTAATCTGAAGGAGTTTTCATCTCTTTCAATCTGTTATCCTAATTTCCTCACCCCGTCATCCTGATTTTTCCCAACAGTTAGTCTACCTACTACCCCGTCGTCATCCTGATTTTTCCCGACGGATAGTCGGGGAAAGTTCAGGATCTCCAGAGAGGGTATATTAACAATGGTGGTCAGAGATCCACATGATGAAATAATTTTTTAGGTCTTCCAGTGGCGGGCCGCCAGGCACAAAACTATCCAAAAATCCCGAGGTGCGTAGTGTATTGCACCTCCGAGGTGCAAGTGTACCTGCACCTCGGGAAATTGTTAACACACCGCCCGCTGAAAATGCTGAGCTAAACTCAGCATGACGTGAAGAAAAATGTCATCCTGATTTTTACCGACAGTTAACCTACCTACCACCCCGTCGTCATCCCGAACTCGTTTCAGGATCTTCAGTATGTGATAAAACAACAATAGTGGCAAGACACCCGCTGAAGATGCTGAACCTTGCCTCTGGCAAGATCAGTATGACGATAATATCACATCAACAATAACAGTAATAGTGACACACTCCCTGGGACTTAGCATGACGAGGTAAAGTAACCGTTTAAGGTACATTCCACCTCCCAGGTAGAACCATACTTATTTTTTCTAAGTTCTAAGCTCTAAGTTCCAAGTTCTAGTTTTTCACGTTTTCTTTCATGCGGTAATTATTCGGCTATCTGTTATTTTCCATCTCCGCATTTTTAACGCAATAACTATCATAGATTGACATATTATTATATACAGGTTTTGCTAATATCATATTACAAAATAAGCATTATTTCCGTGAAAGTGAGCGTGAAACATATTTTTATCTACCCCCAAGATCACCTGTAGCTGAATTTTCCCGTTTTTTTGACCCTGTCTAAATATATCAAAACAAACCCCCTGACATTCTTGACAAACCTTTTCTAGTAGTATACTCTGGAATTAGTTAATATAACTTGTATAATTTAATATAATCTGAACCTAAAATGTTGTTTTGGCAAAAAATTCTGCCCCGACGCCTAAAACAGCCGCGGCTAACTACCGCCTCATTCTCTATCAAAGAATTGCTTATTGTTTTTCGCCAACATCTGGAACACAAAAAAGCCAAACCGGTTACCGTTAAAAATTATCTCTCCGATTTGCGCCATTTTCTCGGCTGGACCGAGCTGGAATTGGCCGCCCAAAGCCATAATCCCCTCTCTTTGCGATCCAAAAACACAATTCCCATCAGTAAAATCTCCCCGGCGCTTTTGCAAAGGTACAAAACCTATCTTTTAGCCAATAAGATCGCTAAATCGACTGTTAACCGCCGCTTAGCAACCGTTCGCCAATTCTGCCAATTTTGTTATGACAACGGTTTGTCAAGACAAAATCCCGCCCAAAATTTAACCAATTTCGCCCCCCGCAATTCTCGCGACAAAGAAATCCATGATTTGGCATCGCAATTCGGCGCCTGGCTTAAAAATCAAGGCGCCAGCCGCAATACAATCAAAAATTACACCGCCGATGTCAGGCAATATTTGTTAAAGACAATGATATGAAAAAAAATCCGAATCGCCATTCATCCCGCCTCCAAAATTACAATTATTCGGCGCCAGGGTGGTATTTTATTACCATTTGTACCCAAAATCGGATCTGCCTATTCGGGGAAATTGCCAATCAAAAAATGGTTTTGAACGATGCCGGCCAAATAATAAACGAATGGTGGTCGAAAATACCGGAACGGTTCGCAAACGTGGCCTTGGATCAATCCCAAATAATGCCCAACCATATCCACGGCATTATTCGCATTGTTGTACGGGCGAAACCACCCCATCCGACCAACAACGGGTCGGAAAACCCGACCAACGGGTCGGAAAACCCGACCCCTACAACAATAACAACGGGGGCAACATTGGGGCAAATTATCGCCTGGTTTAAATACCAATCCACCAAATACGTCAACGTATGGGCGGGGATCATCCCGTCCCGTCGGGCGGGGATCATCCCGTCCCCAAAAATATTCCAACGCAATTATTACGAACGCATTATTAGGAATAAAAACGAATTAAACCGGATTCGCCAATATATCAAATTAAACCCCCGAATGTGGGAGAAGGACAAAAATAATCCTGTTCAAAATCCCCAATCATGAACACCGATCTAAAAAACCAATCACATGCCGCAAAAATCGCCGCCTATTTGCAAAAATTGCGCCGGCGCGGGAGCAGCCCGGCCACGATCAAGCGCAAAGAAGCCGCCCTGCGCAAATTCCAACAGTGGTGGCGGGAAGAAAAGGCCACCGCGGCGACCAGGGTAGGAACACAGTTATCCGACCGTCCGATCTACCTGCGTAGGCAGAGGAGTCTTTCCAGCCACCTCAAAGGTTTCCCCTTGGCCCCCATTCCCACCGCTCCCCTGGCCCGCTATTTTTCCTTCCTCCTCCTCCTCGCCCTGGCGGCCGGCTTGGGCATCTTTGGC
>JALTFB010000048.1 GCA_027007615.1 Candidatus Shapirobacteria bacterium | reverse complement strand
GCCCCTTTTCCCACAGCCTTTCCATCATCAAAAAATTTGAAATTCGAAACAAATAAATTCACCGCGCTTGGGAAATTGATGGAAACTGGAAGCCGGCAATTCTTCAACACCAAAAAATAATTAATAACAAACAACAATCAACTAACAACAAACAACAAACCAATCTTAGTTTTAAAATGCTCGAAGATCCAATAAGTTTCTGTTTCCCTTGCCGGCTGGCGGATTCGGATTTCGGATTTATTAGAGTGGATATCTCTTACAGCGTTGAGGAATTGCCAACAATGAATCACAACCACCACTTCTGTTGTTAGTTGTTAGTTGTTAGTTGTTAGTTGTTAGTTGTTAGTTGCGCCAGCGCCAGCGCCCAGGCACAAAACTGTCCGAAAATCCCGAGGTGCGTAGTGCATTGCACCTCCGAGGTGTAAGTGTACCTGCACCTCGGGAGATGAGGAGGTTTTCACATCTTTTAAGGAGCATCTTATTGTCATGGTTAGTCCAACACATACTGAAGATCCTGAACCCCGCTTTCAGCGGGATCAGGATGACGTCATACGCAGCGATTGCTTATTTTCGTCATGCTGAACTTGCCCGCCCCGCCCCTGAGGGCGCGAAGGGGCCTGGGGGTTCAGCATCTCCAGCGAGTGGTTTATTTACATAGTTAGTTCACCGCATACTGAAGATCCTTCAATAACAAGCACCAAATTTCAAATTACAATCTCCAAACAAATCACAATTTCCCAAATTTCAAAAATTCAAAACGTTTGGAATTCGATCCACCGGCTGTCTTTGGTAATATCGCTAGGCACAAAAATCCACATTATTGTCATGCTGATTTTGCCGCAGGTAAAGTTCAGCATCTTCAGCAGGCGTCCTTCCGTATACATTGTTGGGACACTACCCCTGAAGATCCTGAACTTTTCGACTCTGTCGAAAAATCAGGATGACATCTACACAATGCACTTCATGTTCTCGTCATGCTGAAATTTTTTCAGCATCTTCAGGGAGCGTCTCGTTTCCATTGTAAGTATTCCATTCGTTGAAGATCCTAAAATAAATTCAGGATGACGAAATGCCAAGTTCTAAGCTCTAAGTTCCATTTTTCACTTTCCACTTCTTTTTCACTTTTCATTTTGCACTTTTGCTTTTTCCTAGTTCCTAGCTCCTAGTTCTTAGCTCCCGGTGCCTCTGGAGGGAATCGAACCCCCATCCCTGGTTCCGAAGACCAGTGCTCTATCCGTTGAGCTACAAAGGCAGTGCCCCTACCAGGACTTGAACCTGAATCTGACCCTTAGGAGGGGTCTGTTTTATCCGGTTAAACTATAGGGGCGGATCAGCTTATTATACATCCCAAACCCGCTATTGGCGATTAATGGTCAACAAAACCGCCTCGTTCGCCGGCAGATAGACCGCATCAAAAAGCAGGCCGCCATCCGAGCGCAATGTCTTGTTCGCCCGCCGGCCGCTCAAAAATTGGTATCCAATCTGATATTGGCCCGGCTGAAAATTGATAAAGCGCACCGGCACTTTCTCGGCATGCCGGCCGTTGGCGTCATAATTGACTAATAGCAATTGCCACTGCCGATTGCTAATCCGTGTGGCCACTCCCCTCACCCAGCTGCCCTCGCCTTGCAAATAAATCCGCCGTCCTCTCAGCCGGTTGAGCATCTGGTAGCTAAACCAGCGAGGCCGTTTTTGGAGGCTACTCCCCCGCCCTCCCAAAAGCCCCCAGCCTTGCTTTTCACTCCGAACATCGCGAATGGAAAAGGCAAAAAGGCGGTGGATCCTGTCCAACAGCGACAAGGCGGCCGCCAAATCATGGGCCGCGCCGACCCGGTTTTGGTACCATTGCGAACGGTCGCTCTCCGGGCCAAACTCACTGATAATGCGCTCCAGTCCCACCCAACGGGGATTGGCGCTTAAAATCTTATTTAGGGCTTCAAAATCGGCCGGGTAAGCGCCGCTGCGGGCCGAATATTGGTGCCAAGAAACAAAATCCAAACGCAGGTTTTGGCGCTGGCAAAGGCCCAGAAGCGCCTTGATCCAATTGGGGTAAAAAGCTGTTGTCGCCGGACCGCCAATCTTGAA
>JALTFB010000047.1 GCA_027007615.1 Candidatus Shapirobacteria bacterium | reverse complement strand
AAAGTATGGACAGCCAAATTTTGCCCATAAGAAAAGCGATATTTATAGCGGCCCAGCATCTTTAAAATTTCTACCGGCAAGTGATAAACGCCGGCTTCCTGAGCGATCTTTTTTCCTTCTTCCAAAAGAATTTTATCCATTTGTGCTCGAGTTTGGGCGACAACTTCCTCGATCCGCGATGGCTGGATACGGCCGTCGCGAATTAGTTTTTGCAGAGAAATGCGGGCAATTTCCCGCCTGATGGAGTCAAAAGAAGAAATGCGGATTTCGCCTTCTTCATCTAAATCCAAGTCCACACCGGTAGCCCGTTCCAGGCTGCGGATATTACGCCCTTCCCGGCCGATAATCTTACCTTTGATGTTTTCGTCCTTCAAGGGAATGGTGGAAATGGTGTATTCGGCGACAAAATCGGTTAAGCCGTGGCGCAGCGCTTCGGCCAAAATTTCTCGGCTGAGCTCGCTTTCTTGGGATCGGATTTGTTCGCGGGCTTCGCGGATTTTCTTGGCCACCCAAGAAGCCATTTCCTTTTCCGTTTGCTGGACAACTTTTTGCTTAGCTTGTTGAGCGGAGAGGTGAGCCAGCTCTTCAAGTTTAGTTTTTAATTTGTGTTGCTTTTGGGACAACAACTGCTGTTGCTGTTTTAAGCTGATTTCTGCCGTCTTAGCCTGCTGTTCCCTTTGCTGCAAATAGACCTCTTTACGGTCCAAAAGCTTAACGTGTTCTTCCAGCTCCGTTTCCCGGCGGTGGATATCCTCTAATAATTTTACTAGCCGGTCTTTTTCTTGTTTTGCCGCCGGATGTTTCCGGCGATGGGGCTGTTTTTCCCTTACCGGTTGGGCCGGTTTTTGAGGAAGCGGCCTGGGCTGTCTCGACCAAACTAATTTTTTCAAGAAACCTGTCAACATAATAATCTCCTTAATAGCGGCGAAAAGAAGGGAGCCAATTTATTCCTTCAGTTAAAAGGAAGAAACAACTGAACCGATTGGAGAATTCCCATCTTTTTAGCCATTTTTATAATGTTTTATTTTACCTTTTGCCCAGCAGTTCGTCAATGGCGGCTCGAATAGTGTCCGGGGCGAAACCCTTGCCTTGCAGCCAAAGCCAGAGCTTTTGGCGCCGCTGAATTGCCGTCAGTTTCCCGTATTGCGCCAGTTTTTTGGCTGCCAAAAGCCGGGCTATTGGCAATTCATCGTAGTTTTCCAGCAAACTATCAATGGCGGCCGGAGCAATACCCTTGCGCCTCAGCTCCCAGCCAATCCGGCGCCGGGAACTCGCCTTTGATATTCGGCGTTGTTCCAGCCACCAGCGCGCGAAGGCTTGGTCATCGAGAAGGTTGTTTTTTCGCAAGCGTTTTAAAATTTTCTCGAAAATTTTCGGGCCCGGGCTGATTTTAGATTTGCGGAAATAAAGGCTCAGCTTATCGCTGATTTCCTTTTCCGATTGGGGCCGGCGCGCCAAAAGCCTTAGGGCTTTTTGGTAGCCTTTTTCTTGCCAGTCAGCTTCGATCAGCTGCAAAAGCCGGCGGTCGGAAAGTTTTTGGCCCACGGCCAAGCGGAAATCAGCCAGAATTTTATCGGCAACGCCGATAACGCGGCCGTCATTAAGGTGGAGATTAAATCGGCCCCGCCGCCGCTGTTGGCTCAAACGCAAAATTTGGCTAGCCATGTTATTCGGCAATGGCTTTTTGGCGGATGGCTTTCTCAATTTCTTTGGCTGTTTTGGGATGTTCCCGCAGCCATTTTTTGGTTGCTTCCCGGCCGCGGCCCAAACTTTGCTTGCCAAAGCTGATGAAAGCGCCGGCTTTGCTTAGCAATTCATACTTAATTCCCAGGTCGATGATGCCGCCCTCAAAGGGAATGCCCTCGGTGTTCATGATTTCAAACTCCGCTTCCCGGAAAGGCGGAGCGACTTTGTTTTTTACTACCCGGGCGCGGTGAGTAGAGCCGATGACATCGCCCCCGGAACTTTTGATATTGCCGGTTTTGCGCAAATCAATGCGCACAGAGGAATAAAATTTTAAAGCCAGGCCGCCGGGGGTAGTTTCCGTCCGGCCAAAGAAAACGCCGATCTTTTTCCGAATCTGGTTTGTAAACACCACCGCCGTATTGGTTTTGGAAATGGCGCCGGTTAATTTGCGCAGAGCTTGCGACATGAGCCGGGCCTGGACGCCCATCATGGAGTCTCCCATTTCTCCCTCAATTTCGGCCCGTGGCACCAGGGCGGCCACGGAATCGATGACAATAAGGTCGATGCCGCCGGAACGGATGAGGGTCTCCACGATTTCCAGAGCTTGCTCGCCGGTGTCCGGTTGGGAAATGATAAGGTCATCCAGATTCACGCCGATGGTTTTGGCTCGGTCGGGATAAAGGGCATGCTCGGCGTCAATGAAAGCAGCGGTACCGCCCCTTTTTTGCGTTTCGGCAATGAGGTGAAGGCAAACGGTTGTTTTTCCCGACGCTTCGGGGCCAAAGATTTCGGTTACCCGGCCCATGGGGACGCCGCCGATCCCCAAAGCTAAATTAAGGGCCAAAGATCCGGTGGGGATGGCATCCACGCTGGCGGGGTCGGTTTTAGTGCCCAGGCGCATAATGCTGCCCCGGCCATATTGCTTTTCAATCTGCTCCATAGCCATTTTGATGGCTTTTTGTTTTTGGTCTTTGTTATTGCCGGCCATTTAAATTTTTTATCATCTTAATACTATACTTATTGTTACCACAAGCATTTTGAAAAGACAAGCAATTATGGCAATTTCAGCATTTTGCCATTTCTATGATTTGCCCATTGGCGCGGCGGCAAAAAAACAGTAAAATAAGAATATGAAAATTTCCTGCGCTTGGGTTAAAGATTTCTTGCCCAAAGCAAAATTAGAGCCTGCCGCGGTAGCCGAAAGATTGTCGCTTACTTTAGCTGAAGTGGAGGCAATCCACCACCGAGGCCAATGGCTGGACAATAAGGTAGTCGTTGCCAAGATTATAGCCGTTTCTGCCCATCCCCACGCCGACCATCTTCAAATTGCTCGGGTAACCACCGGCAAAGGCGAGAGGAATATTGTTTGCGGCGCCGCCAATATCAGGCCCGGCCAAATAGTGCCCCTGGTTTTGCCCGGCGGCCGGGTGCAAACGCCGGCGGGGGAAATAACTGAGATTAGCTCCAGCCGGATTCGCGGCGAGGAATCAGCCGGCATGCTGGCGTCGCCATTGGAGCTCGGCCATGGCGAGGACCACCAGGGCATTTTAATTTTACCCCGGGAATGGGAAAAACATTTGGGCAGGCCTCTCTTAGAATTATGGCCGGATCTTCAAGACAGCATTTTGGAAATAGAAAATAAAGCTCTGACCCACCGGCCCGATGGTTTTGGCCAGTTGGGCTTGGCCCGGGAAATTGCCGCCGCCATGGATTTTGCTTTCCGTTTGCCCCGCTGGTGGCGGCCAAACTGGAAACCGGCGGGAAAATCTTACCCGGAAGATTTGAAAATTAAGGTAATGGCGCCACAACTTTGCCCGCGTTATTCAGTTTTAAGAATTGAAGGCGTAAAAATTCAACCCTCGCCCCTTTGGCTGCAGCAGCGGCTTCTAAACGTGGGAGTGCGGCCGATTAACAATATTGTCGATGTGACCAATTACGTGATGATGGAGCTGGGTCAGCCGATGCACGCTTTTGACGCTGAAAAGATTGCCGGCCGGGAGCTGGTGGTGCGCCGCTCCAAACCGGGCGAGAAATTAAAAACTTTGGATGGCCAGGAGCGTAAATTGCAGGACGCTTTGGTTATTGCCAGCCGCCGGGGGCCGCTGGCAATTGCCGGCATAATGGGCGGAGAGGAAAGCGAGATTAGCGACCGGACGACGACTATTATTCTTGAGGCGGCAACTTTTAATAAGGTTACCATCCGCCGTTCGGCGCGGCGGCTCGGCTTGCGCAGCGAGGCCAGTTTGCGCTTTGAAAAAGGGCTTGATCCCAATTTGACGCCTATTGCTCTGGCCCGGGCGGTTGACCTGATCCGCCAACTGCTTCCCCAAGCAAAAATAAGCTCGTCCCTCTTAGATGTTTATCCCCATCCGGTTAAACAATGGGCAATTAAAACCACACCGCAATTTATCAATAAAATTTTAGGAGGACAGATTCCTGCCCGGCAGATGGAGAAAATTTTGCGGTCTTTAGGCCTTAAGGTCAAGATGGGCAAAGAGGCGCTCTCGGTTACGGTGCCTACTTTCCGCCCTGATTTGCAGGCGCCCGAAGATTTGGCGGAAGAAATAGGCCGCCTTTACGGCTATCAACGCTTGCCGGCGCGCTTGCCCCAGCGGCCGATTAGCCCAGCGCCTTTCAGTCATTACCAACGGAAAAGGCGCCAAGCGAAAGAAATTTTGGCAGGTCTAGGACTCGATGAGGTTTACAGTTATGCTTTTGTAGGCCAAGAGCTTTACCGCCGCTGCCGGTTGGATGGCCGCCGGCTCATCCCTCTCAGCAATCCCCTTTCGCCGGAACTGGCTTTTTTGGCAGACTCGCTTCTGCCCCGCTTAATAGAAAAAGCTGTTTTAAACCAGCCTAATTTTGAATCTTTCGGGCTTTTTGAGTTAGCCAGCGTTTTTCAATATCGGCGGCAGAAGAAATCTTTGCCGCGCCAGCCGCATTCCTTAGCCGCGGTTTTATTGCCGGCGGGAAACGATGATAAGGAAGCGTTTTTGGAGATGAAGGGGAAATTGGAAACACTTTTACGGAGGCTTCGGCTGCCGGAACTTCATTTTGAGCCGGAAAAAGCCGAGGGATGTTGGCAGCCGGCTAAAAAAGCCGGCGTTTACAGCCACCAAAAACGCCTGGGAGAGCTAGGTTTGCTCCATCCTTTGGCGGCAGTAGATTTTGAGCTTAAGCGGCCATTGGCAATGTTTGAATTGGATTTTGATCTGACGATAGCCCAGGCAGAGCCGCAAGCCCGTTATCGGCTGCCGTTTACAAAGGCCTTAGTCAAGCAAGATGTCACCCGACCGGCCGAAAATTGGCAACAGTTATGGAAGCGGTTGGAAAAAGAATTTGGCAACCGCTTGTTGGAGGCGAAACTCTTGGGAATTTATGAAGGGAAATATTCCGTCCGCCTTTGGCTAAAGAAATGAAGCTTTGCGGAATGAAGTTTTCGCGGCCATGCTTTGGCAATGGCAGAGCGCTTTTATGTTATAGTGTTGATATATGGATAAAGAGGCAATCCGGTTGCGCATGGAGGCGGCGCTGGGAATTTTCCGCCAAGATATCGCCGCTATCCGCACCGGCCGCGCCAATCCGGGCTTGATTGAAAACATTGAGGTAACCGTTTACAACGGCCAACAGAAAATGGCCTTAAAGCAGTTGGGATCGATAACCGTGCCCGAAGCCAGATTGCTGGTTTTTCAGCCCTGGGACACTTCCATCATCCGTGAAATCAAAAACGGCCTTCAGGAGGCAAACCTCGGCTTTAACGTGGCGGTGGATAATAATTTAATTAGGCTCAGTTTGCCGCCGCTGTCAACGGAACAGCGCCAAGAATACGCCCGGCTTCTCGGCCAAAAGACGGAAGCGGCCCGCGTCCGCGTCCGCGATATCCGGGGAGAATACCGTTATGAATTGCAAGATAAAAAGCGCCGCGGCGCTTTGGGCGAAGATGATTTCCACAAACAAGGAGAAGAATTGCAGAAATTGACAGATGAGTTTATTGCCAAAATTGATGAACTGGCGGCGGAAAAAGAAAAAGAAATTTTAGCAAACGACTAAATAATTGCCGGAACGCCCAGCAAGAGCGAACTGATAAAAGAAAGGAAGGGCCCCAATAAAACATCAACTATCGTCCCGCCGCCGGGCAAAGGCAGAAAAAGAATAATCAGCAGGATAATAAGGCTGTAGTACTGCAGGCTTTCTTCCAAATTGGCGGCCAGCGGGGCCGGGAGCAGGCCGAAAAGAATTTTGCTGCCATCCAAAGGTGGCAGGGGAATCAGGTTAAAAAGCCCCAGGCTCAAATTTAAAATGACGGTTGCTTCCAGAAGCATGGCAGTGGGGGTAATCCAGAAAGAAAAGGCCAGGCCGTTGAGGAGGCGGAAAAGAATGGCCGCCGCCAGGGCGGTAACCAGGTTGCTAACCGGCCCGGCCAGGGCAATCAAAGCTTCATCGCGGCGGGGATGGCGCAGATTGAAGGGGTCGATGCGAACCGGTTTTCCCCAACCGAAATGGATGAAGAATAAGGCCAAGGTGCCGATAAAATCAAAATGTGCCAGGGGGTTGAGGGTCAGCCGGCCGGCCAGCCGCGGCGTGGGGTCGCCCAGTTCGTCCGCCAAGCGGGCGTGGGCGTATTCATGGATGGAAAGGGCTATAACCAGAGCTGCTAGCCAAAAAATAATCATCGTTGTCAAAAGGCTCAACCTTTGGTATAGTATACGGGCTATCTTTAACAAAGGCAACAGAAAGGTTTTCTAATGGCAAGATGTCAAATTTGCGGCAAGCGAGGTAGGATTGGCCGGGTTTCCCGCCACCGGCGGGGAGTGGCCTCGCATAAATTTTCCAAGCGGGCTCCCAAGAAAAGCCGCCGTTTCGGCGCCAATTTACAAAAAACAACTTTTTATGTCGGTGGATTGAAAATGACTATGATTCTTTGCGCCCGCTGTTTGAAAACGATGAGAAAAGCGAAACCCGGCCGGCCGGCAGCGAATTCCCAGAAAACGATGGAAACCAAAAAGGAAATGAAGCAAAAAACCAAAGAGAAAAAGTTAATCCGCACCCGAAAACCGGCGGTTAAAAAAACGCCCATTAAAGCCAAAAAGAGGGTTGAGAAAAAAGAAGTGGAAAAAACGCCAAGCGTTAAAAAAGCCAGCCGGCCGGCGGCGGCGAAGAAAAAATGAAAACCGGGCGTGGGCCGGTGTCAAATTGGAAAAGAAGGATAAACTTGCCTCTGGGTGAAAAAACAAAAAGTGGAGAAGTGAGAGTATGTTGGGAGGTTCCTTCGCATGCAGTAGAAGCTTACGAGGAATATTATAAGGGGCATTATGGGAAGGAAATGCCTAATGAAAGGTTCAACGGCATGAATGGCGCAAATGGCGAATTTATATACCCGTCGGGGAGATCGGGGCCAAAGTCTCCTGAAAGGGGCTAAAGTAGCCAAAGATAGCCTTTTGCTAGCGGCTATTGGCAGCTTGGATGAGTTGGCGGCTTTTTTGGGTTGGGCAAAACTGCTTTTGGAAGAAAAAGACAAAGACCGGCTGCAGGCAATACAAAAAGACA
>JALTFB010000046.1 GCA_027007615.1 Candidatus Shapirobacteria bacterium | reverse complement strand
CCCCCGATGAATACCAATTGATTACCTCCAACCCTCAAGATCTGGTTAAAAAGAAAAGTGCGCCTGTAGAAAAAAAATAAGATCTTTCATATTGCCAAACAATTAATTCTCAGGATTATTCTTAGCCATTCTTCCGGCGGCATTCAATTTTATCCGCACCAGCCGGCGCAGGCGAGACTGGAAATTGGCAACGCTAAAATGTCGGGCCCAGAGGCGGCAAGACCGGCTCGACCACTTTTGCTTCTCAAACCGCCTGATTGCGGCCGCCAAAGATGAAACCGATAGCTGGTGGAAAAAAAGCCCTGTTTTGCCCCTCTTAATCGTTTCTTTAACCCCGCCGGAATAGTAGCCAATCGTAGGCGTACCCATGGCAGCCGCCTCCAAAGGCACCATTCCCAAATCTTCCTTTTCCACCGGAAAAATAACCGCCCGGGCCTGTTGCAATAATTCCCAAAGGCGTTTATCGGAAACATGACCCAGATACTGCACATAACGGCTTTTGTTTGCCAAGTCAGCCACTTGCGGCACCATGGGCCCCTTGCCCACCACTACTAATTTTCTTTTCATTTTTTGGCAGGCGCGAATAGCCAAAAGTGGGTGTTTATAGGAAACCAAGCGGCTAGCGTAAAGATAAAAATCCTGCTTCTTTCGTCCAGCCAAACGGGAGGGAAAATTAATCGGCGGCCTAATAACAATCGCTCGGCGATGCCAAAACTTAGCAACACGGCGGGCCACTTCCCGAGAATTGGCAATAAAATAGTCAACCCTCTGGCTGCTGGCATAATCATAAAGCCGGAGGCGATGGTTTATAAAATTGGCATAAAAACGGATTAAAAAATATTTTTGCCAATGGCGGGCGCTGGGATAATGATACAGAAAACGCGGAGGAGTATGGCAATAACAAATATGCAAAGTATGTGGCGCCGTAATCACCGCTTTGCTCATCGCCCAAGCAGAGGAAGAAATAACTAAATCGTAGCCGCTCAGATCAAAACTTTCCCAAATGTAAGGCAAGAGAAAACGGAAGGGAGAAATAAGCCGAGAGGCAAAAGGTAATTTTTGGAACCACGACGGCCGCAAAACCCAATGGCGAAATTGCGCCCAATGTCTTCCCAACCCCTGGGGATTAACTAAAGCCAGGTATACAGGAGCCTGCGGCCAAATCTCATGGAGAGCTATTAAAACCCGTTCCGCGCCGCCGAAATCAACCAAATAATCGTGCACTAAAGCAACTTTTAGCTTAGATTCCATTAGTTAATTATATACTATTGACTTTCGCCTCCGTCTCGATTAGACTACAACTATCGTGAAAACTATTCAAACAACTATCAGCTGGCCAAAAGAAGACGTTTTTGAACTTAACGTTATTATTCCCAAAGAAAAAGTCAAAGCTGAATACAACCGCTTGCTGGAAAGTTTTGCCAAACAGCTGGAGAGTCATGGCTTCCGGAAGGGTAATGTCCCCTTGGAAGTAGCCGAAGAAAAAATTGGCAAGGATAAGCTTTACCAACAGTTAAGCAATCAAATTTTGCCGGCCATTTATGCCGAAGCGGTGCAACAACAAAATCTGCAGCCCATCGGCCAGCCTAAAATCGATTTAATAAAAGCAAAAGAGGGGGAAGATTGGCAAATAAAAATTACCGGCCAACGCAAGCCCAAAATTGATTTAAGTAACTATAAGGAACAAATTAAATCGCTAAATGCCAAAAGTAATATTTGGACACCGGAAAAAGGCGGGGAAAAAGAACCGACAGCCGCTGAGTCCCAAAAGGCGAAGGAAGAACATTTCCAACAAATCATCAGCGCATTGCTGGCAAATATAAAAGTAAAATTACCGGAAACAATGGTTGAGACAGAAACAAAAAGGAAAATCGCCGCTCTAATTGCTGATCTGCAAAAAATGAACATGAGTATTGATGATTATGCTCATTCTCAAGGAAAAAGCATTGAACAAATCCACCAAGAATACCATCAGCAGGTAGAAGCATTAATTAAATTGGAACTTATCCTGGACGCTATCGCCGATCAAGAAAATATTACCGTTGCCCAGGAAGAAATCGCCAATTTAACCAAAAACAATCCCCAGGCAAACACCTATATACTGACACAGCTCCTCCGGCAACAAAAAGTGCTTGAATATCTCACTAGCCTGTAGTAAAATCTATTAAATGGCTAAGGGTAATAACCAATCACAGAAAGGAAATTTTGCCTCACAACAGTGGCAGCCGGAAGTTTTTCTTCAACAGGAACAAGGCTTGGAACAGCAACGGCGGGAAATTTTGCGGCGGCTAGCTTTCTTAAAACAAAAAGAAAAACTCGAAACCCACAAACCAACCGAGATAGTTTATGACGGCGAACAGCGGCAAATTAAAGCCGAAATAGCCGCTATTCATCAAGAAATAAAACAGCTCGCTAAAAAAGTAGTCCATGTTCACCGAACAATCGACCACGCCATTGAACAGCCCGTTGTCAAGACCAGTCGTTATGAATTAAGCTTTTGGCAACATATCCGCCGAAGGCTACAACAGCTGGTCCACAACGTGGATGACGTTGACCTTTGGCTTCAGGAATGGAGCAAGCGAAAGCGGAGGAAAGGCGATTTTTGGGGCACAGTCAGCAATAAAAAAAGAGGCGGAGCGCAATTTCTGCTTTCATCGGAACATTCTGCCAGCCGATCAGCCAGCTAATTTGACTTTTCTTTCCTAAGTATGTTTAATACTAATAATGGCTGAAAAAACAAATTTAAAAACGCTTCGCCATTCTTGCGAGCACCTTCTAACGCAAGCTTTATTGAATTTATGGCCCAAGAAAATTTTAATAGCTATGGGGCCCGCTACAAAAGATGGTTTCTACGCTGATTTCGAAACTCTTGGGGGGCTAACAATTAGTTCCGAGGATTTTCCCAAAATAGAGGCTGAAATGCATAGAATAGTTAAACAAAAGTTATCATTTACCAAAAAGTTGATCAATATTGATAACGCCCGTAAATTGTTTAGTAATAATCCCTATAAACAGGAATGGCTTGATGAGATTGAACAAAAAGGTGAAGCGGTTAGCGTTTATTATACCGGAAAAAATTTTGCCGATCTTTGCCGAGGGCCGCACGTGACAAATACCGGCAAATTAAAATATTTCAAACTTCTTAGCGTCGCCGGGGCTTACTGGCGGGGGAGTGAAAAAAATAAAATGTTGACTCGCATTTACGGCACCTGCTTTCCCACCAAAAAAAGGCTTGACAATTACTTAAAAATGCGCGAAGAAGCCGGCAAGCGCGATCATCGGCGACTAGGCAAGGAGTTGGAACTATTTCTAATTGACAAAACCGTGGGTCCGGGTCTTATTCTTTGGCAACCAAAGGGAGCTATGCTGCGAAAAATTATTATGGACTTTGCTCTAAATACATACCTCGAACAAGGTTATCAGCCAGTAAGTACTCCTCATATTGCCAACATCAAGCTCTGGAAAGAATCGGGGCATTGGAATTTCTACCGTGATTCCATGTTTGCTCCCTTCAAGGTTGAAAATCAAAAATATAGCCTCAAGCCAATGAATTGCCCTTTTCATATAAAAATCTACAAACACAAAATTCACAGTTATCGCGATTTACCCATCCGTTATACCGAGATGGGAACCGTTTACCGCTTTGAGAAAAGCGGCGTGCTTCACGGCCTAACCAGAGTGCGCGGCTTTACTCAGGATGATGCCCACATTATTTGCCGCCGAGATCAATTGAAAGAAGAAATTGATCGGGCTCTAAAATTAACCAGATATATTCTCGGTGCTTTTGGATTCGAAAAATTCAATGTGGTACTCAGCACTCGAGACACAAAGCTTTCCAATAAGTTTATCGGTGGAACACAAGATTGGCAATTGGCTGAAAAGTACCTCCGCTTAGCTCTAAGAAAGGCTGGCTTTGAAAATATCAAGGTCGATGAGGGCGGAGCAGCATTTTACGGCCCCAAAATCGATATCGTTGTCAATGATGCTATTGGCAGAGAGTGGCAACTGTCTACAATTCAGCTTGATTTTAATTTGCCGACACGTTTCAAGATGGAATATACCGACCAGCAAGGAAAGCAGCAACAGCCATTTATGATCCACCGCGCTCTCCTCGGTTCGCTGGAACGCTTCATCGGCATTCTTATCGAACATTACGGCGGAGCTTTTCCCCCTTGGCTGGCGCCCGTTCAGGCAACGGTCTTGCCCATCACCACAAAAGAAAACCCCTTTGCTGTTAAATTAGCTCGGCAATTGGCAGCCGCTAAAATTCGCTTTGAAGTAAATGCCGGAAATCAAACCTTGAATTACCGCCTGCGTCAAGCAGAAACACAAAAAATTCCTTATATGCTTATTGTGGGCGCCCGAGAAGCAAAACAAAATAAAGCAGTTTTGCGCCGCCGGGGCAATAAAAAGCAGGAAACGCTAAGCATCCCCTTGTTAATAAAAGCCATTGGCAAAGAAATTGCCAAAAAAAAGCTTCTGTGATATATTAAGAGCAATTATCCGTGAGAAAAAAGCAAGCGAAAATTTTTTACCGAACTAACTGGCAGATTCGAGTATCGCCGATTCGAATTATTGACAGTCAAGGAAAACAAGTTGGTATTTTGACATTGTCAGAAGCTAGGCAGCTTGCAGGGCAAAAAGGGTTAGACTTAGTTGAAATTGCCCCGCGCGCGCAACCGCCAGTGGTAAAGTTAACTGATTATGCTAAATTTAAATATCAGGAACAAAAACGCCGCCGAGAAGAAAAGAGAAAACAAAAAGGCGGGCAAGTTAAGGAATTACGTTTCTCGCCATTTATAGGCGAAGCAGATTTAAAAGGTCGGTTGGAAAGGGCTAAAAAATTTAGCCAGCAAGGAGAACGGCTCAAGGTTACCATCCGTTTTCGGGGCCGGCAAATTACGAAACAAAGTTTCGGCTATGAATTAATTGAAAAAATTAGTCAAAATTTAGTGGATTATTATCAAATGGAGGAAAAAGCAAAAATTATTGGTAAAAGGCTAATTGCTTTTTTTAAACCTGTAAATAAAAATGAAAAAGAAAATAAAGCAGAAAACTAGAAAATCCGTTTCTAAGCGTTTCCGCATTACTAAAACGGGAAAAGTTCTTCGTTTACATAGCGGCAATCGGCATCTACGCCGGAAAAAAAGCCGCAAACAGAAGCGTAATCTAAAAAGGCCCGCTTTGGTTAAAGGTCGTCTAGCTATTAAAATTAAAAAATTATTAGGCATCCGCAAATGAGGGTAAAAACCGGTTATACTCGCCGCCGCCGCCATACCAAGGTAATAAAAGCCACCAAGGGCTATCGAATGACACGCCATCGTTTATTCAAAGTTGCCCATGAAGCTCTTCTCCATGCCGGCCAATACGCTTTTGCCGGCCGGCGGCGACGCAAACGCGATATCCGTCGGCTTTGGATTATAAGAATAAACGCCGCGGTTCGCCAACATGGCTTTTCCTATTCCCATTTTATTAAGCTAATGAATGATCAAAAAATTGCTATCAATCGAAAAATGTTGGCCCATTTAGCGGCGAAAGAACCAAAGAAATTTGTTTCGTTATTTCAAAAAATTGTTAGCAAAACGACGAAAAAGAAAAAATAATCAATTTTTCTCCATAGCAATCATCAAGGGCTTGTTGTAGCTGAAGGCGAAGCTGTAGGCTCAAGTGTCGGTAACGGGGTAGGGGTCGGTGTCGGGGTAGGCTGCCAATCCCAAGGCTTGTTAACTCCTATTTTAATAGTTTTATCCGCTCCTTGGTTATCGCTGGTTTTCACCTCAGCTCTAAGCTGGTAGACACCGTCATCCAAATGGATTGTCTTTTCATAAGGGAGATTAGTAAAGTGGGCCACCTCCGCTCCATTAGCCAACACCCGCAAATATTTTACAGGCTTTAAGGTATCTACCCTTAGCTTAAGGAGGAAATTATTGCCGACGCTGTCTTTATTGTTCGGCTGTTGAAAATAAACTGCCGCAGAACCCCCATGACAATAGCCGTTAGGAGGATGGTAACGAGGATCTTTTTTAGTTGCCAGCCAATTAAGAACTCCTTCTTGCCAACGGTTCTTTCCGTCGCGAGAAACGGGATCTTCCTCTTTGAAGACAAAAAATTCCTTCTCATCATAATCTCCGGCGGCAATCAAAGACGGTGTGGCTAATTTGTTTTGTCCCCGGCAGACTTTTAACTTAACATGGACAGGATCTTTTTCTGTGGGTTCCGTTCCTTTTATAAAGTACTCTTGGCGCGAAGGAAAACCATCATGGGCCGGATAGCCGGAAACAATGTCTACTCCCAATTTATGGACACTATCGGGCTTCTCTATTTGCTGATAACCATAGCTGTTAAGAGATGCCAACATAACTTTCCGCCAGATCGGCGTTGCTCCGGAAATGCCTGAGGCGACTCGTTTCATTGGCGAATTATCGTTGTTTCCCACCCAAACAGCTACCAAAATATTTTTCGTCCAACCTACCGCCCAATTGTCTCTCTTGTCATTGGTCGTTCCTGTTTTAACAGCTATTTTTCTATTGGGTATATACAAACCGCTATGAGGCCCAAAACTAATCAGACGAGCTTTATCATCTGATAGAATATCACTGATTATGAAAGCCGTCCCTTTCGAAAAAACGGTTTTTCCCGGTGTGGGCCGAAAGCGAGATAAAGTTCGCTGCCGCCTGTCTTTCACTTCCAATATACCCACCGGTTTTTCCATCCGCCCCTGATTGGCAAATGCCGTATAGGCTCCGGCCAAATCAATCATGCGAACCTCGCCGCCGCCTAAAGTAACCGCTAAACCAAAGCGCTGTAAATTCTTCTTAGTAGGAGCTAAAGTGGTAATTCCCATTTGATTGGCTTTTGCCAACATATTTTTCAAGCCAACCAAGGCCAACATTTTTACTGCCGGCACATTTATAGAATTCCCAAAGGCATATCGCAACTGGAGAGGGCCATGATACTTACCGTCATAGTTAACGGGAACATAGTCTGGTTGGCCCGGCGAAGAAGCGGGAAAAACGGTCTTTACATCCATTATAAGCGTAGCGGCTGTATAGCCTTTCTCTAAAGCCAAACCATATGTCACCGGCTTAATTGCCGACCCCGGTTGGCGCAGCGCTTGGGTTACCACATTAAATTTACCGTCAATATCCTTGGCAAAATAATCTTTCGATCCATCCATCGCCAAAACCTCACCTGTTTGGGGATTGATAACTACCACTCCGGCATTGGTAATATGCAAAGCCTTTACTTTGTTCAATTCATCCTTGACTATTTTCTCCACCTTTTGCTGAAGAGGCCAATC
>JALTFB010000045.1 GCA_027007615.1 Candidatus Shapirobacteria bacterium | reverse complement strand
ACAAGTGTATGGCGATTATTACGGCACGCTTAAAGAAGTGGTTGACGAACATGTGCGGAATAATAAAATCGTTTTGTTCGATATTGATGTGAATGGCGCTTTGTCCATTAAACGCCATTACCCGGAAGCCATTTTGATTTTCATCAAGCCGCCCAATGAGCAGGTTTTGGTAGAACGATTGAAAAAACGCCAAACCGAAACCGAAGAGACCATTAAAAAGCGCCTGCAACGTTTGCCTTATGAATATGAGCATGCCAAAAAATTCGATTTTATTATCATCAACGACGATTTGCAGGAAACACTGAAAAAAGTTGAAGATTGTATTTTGGAAAAGGATTAGCAAGTGTCCGTTACCGTTATTGACCGCACGGCGGGAAAGTTGCTTTTGTTTTTGCCTGCTTTGGATGCGTTGGGCGCTTTGAACATTCCGATACGGATAGAGTCGGAAGAGACGGACGTGGTTGAACATTTTAAGCGCTTAAACCCGAATATCAACAGCGGCTTTCAAAACGAATCGGATAGTGTAAAGATTGTTTTAATTGATTCCCAAAAACCGCGCCGTGAGGAATTAGAGTCTGCTAACATCGTCTATCCTATTTTAAGCGAGTGTGATCAATACGAATCCAAAGAACAAAGCGCAAATGAACAATTTTGGGTGCCGTTGGGTGAACAAAAATTACTGGGGCATTTCTTGGGCGACCTCGTTTCTTTAACGGATTTTGTACGCTACTTTCGTTCCCAGCATTTGTTGCGGAATCGATGTGTTTTAATTACCGCGGGTCCGACGGCCGAAGATTTGGATCCCGTGCGCTATTTAACCAATCGTTCTACCGGAAAAATGGGTGTGGCTTTAGCGCGAGCCGCTTTTATTTCGGGTGCAAGCGTAAAATTAATCATGGGCCCCGGCAATGCTTCTGTCCCGGCTTATCTTCAAGTTCGGCGTGTACGCTCAGCCGCCCAAATGGCGGAAACGGTTTTGGAATATTTTGACGTTTGTGATGTTTATATCGGTGCGGCTGCCGTGGCTGATTTTACGCCTAAACAAACGGCAACGGAAAAAATTAAGAAAACGGCTGGGGGCTTGCATTTGCCTTTAAAACGTACGATTGATATTTTAAAAACGCTTAGCGAACGGCGGAGCAAACAGGTTTTAGTGGGATTTTCGGTTGAAACGGAACATGTAATTGAAAACTCTCTGCAAAAACTGGAGCGTAAGAATTTGGATTTAATTGTTGTGAATAATCCTAAAGAACAAGGAGCTGCCTTCGCACAAGAAACAAACAAAGTGGTTGTGATTGAAAAGAACGGCAATGTGCATCGTTGGCCGTTAATGAGTAAACTTGATTTAAGTTTCCGCATCATGGAATTGTTGGCAAAGGTAATCGCAAAATGAGCGAACAAACTATTTTAGAAGAGATCGAAAATTTTTTACATTGGTACCAAACCGTGTACGGCACGTCCGTTATTTTGCAAAAGGATTTGAAAGATGTGCAGGCGATGTTAGCGCCGCCCAAACCTACTGTAGAATACGGCCGAAAGCAAAAACCGACTTCTCCGAAATTAGCAGCGATAAAATATCAACAAACCAGTCCGGAACTTCAGGAACTCTATTTAAAAATTAAAGATTGTCAGGCTTGCGATTTACACAAAACGCGCAAACATTTGGTATTTGGTTACGGAAATGCGCATGCGGATCTCATGTTTGTGGGCGAAGCGCCCGGCAGGGAAGAAGATGAGCAGGGAATTCCTTTTGTGGGTGCCGCGGGCAAATTGTTGGATAAAATATTTAAAGCCATCGGATTGAATCGTGATGAAGTGTACATTGCCAATGTCTTGAAGTGTCGGCCGCCCGGGAATCGCAATCCCTTGCCGGACGAAGTAAAAAAATGCGAACCATATCTCAAAGAACAGCTTAAGATTATTCAGCCGAAATTGATTGTAGCACTTGGATTGTACGCCGGGCAATCGCTGCTGAAAAAACATGAAACGCTTAGCCGAATGCGTGGTTCGATACATCATTATGAAGATATTGATGTGCTTGTAACCTATCATCCGGCCGCCTTGCTGCGCAATCCCATGTGGAAAGCACAGGCCTGGGAAGATTTTAAAACCATCCGTCGTTTAATGGCAAAATTAAGAACCAGGGAATCTTGAAAGTTAACTTCTGCAAAGCATTTTGATTTTTCCGATCAAAAATGAACGGGATTAA
>JALTFB010000044.1 GCA_027007615.1 Candidatus Shapirobacteria bacterium | reverse complement strand
AAGAATGCATAACGCCGCCCACGTCGGAAATGTTTTTGCTGATGATCAGTTCGTACATGTCGTCATGGGAATTGCGGTTGTGAATAATCAAAGGCAAGCCTAATTTCTGCGCCAGATGCGCTTGATACACAAAAGCGTTTTTCTGCACCTCTTTGGGCGCGCGCATGTGGTAATAATCCAGCCCTATTTCGCCAATGGCTACTACTTTTTCGTGCCGAGCCAATTCTTCAATCTGGTCAAATTCTGAATCGTGTACATCGGCGCATTCAGTAGGATGGATGCCAACAGCCGCAAAGACGGTGGCGTATTTTTCGGCAATGTCAATGGCTTTTCGGGATGATTCCAGGTCGACACCGATGGTAATGATGGCCGCAACTCCGTTTTGAATCGCCCGTTGAATAACAATTTCCCGGTCTTCGTCAAAAAGGTCGTAGTCCAGATGGGCATGAGTATCGACATAAAGTTCCATAATGTTGCCTCGTTTTTAGCCTGATTATCGAATTTCGCTCCCCGAAGGCATCGAATCATCCATTACGGTTAGCAAGGACATTTTACCGTCTGCAGAGGCGGCCAACAACATGCCGTTGGATTCCACACCAAATAGTTTTGCCGGTTTTAAATTGGCCACGATAATAATTTTTTTGCCGATTAGCTCTTCGGGCTTGTAATGTTCGGCAATTCCGGCAACAATCTGACGCCGTTCTTCACCAAGTTGCAATTGCAGTTTTAACAATTTTTTGGATTTAGGGATGGGTTCGGCTTTAACAATTTCGGCTACTTTGAGTTTTATCTTTTGGAATAATTCATAATCGATTTTCTCTTCCTGATGCGCAGGCTTTTCTTTTCCTTTGAGCGCTTTTTGTAGCTTTTGGATTTCCGCTTCGATCACATCATCCTCAATTTTCTTGAATAAGATTTTTGCTTGGCCTAACACATGTCTTGCTGCAAGCCGCTTGTTGGGGAAATCGTCCCAGGCGGGCGTAGATTTGATGTTTAGAATTTTCCAAATCTCTCTTGATGTAAACGGAAGAATCGGCTCACTGAGTACAGAAAGGGTGGCCACCGTTTGCAGACACAAATTAATGGTCGTGGCGCAGCTTTGTGGATCTTCTTTTCTGGTTTTCCACGGCTCTTTGTCATTGAAATATTTGTTGGCAAAGCGGGCCAAATCCATCAACTCGCGCACATAAGCACGCATCTGGTACTTGTCGATTAATGCACCAAAACGTTCCGGCGCCTTTTGCAAGCGATCAATCAATTCCTTATCCAGATCGGACAAAGCGCCCAATACAGGGACTTTGCCTTCGAAATATTTGTGGGCAAAAGTTAAAGTACGGTTGATAAAATTGCCGTAAATGTCCGCTAATTCGTTGTTGTGCCGCGCCTGAAAATCTTTCCAGGAAAAATCGGAATCTTTGGTTTCCGGCAGAATACTGGCTAACACAAATCGTAACGGATCGGGATCAAAGCGCTGCAAATAGTCGTCCAGCCACACGGCGTAATTACGGCTGGTGGAGAGTTTATTGCCTTCCAAATTCAGGAATTCATTCGCCGGAACATCCTCGGGTAAAACAAAATCACCGTGGGTCATCAGCATGGCCGGGAAAATCAGACAGTGAAATACAATGTTGTCTTTACCGATGAAATGTACAAGACGGGTGTTTTCGTCCTGCCAGTATTCTTTCCACAGCTTAGGCTGACCTTTCTTTTCGGCCCACTCTTTGGCCGCCGAAATGTATCCGATCGGAGCGTCGAACCAAACATAAAGCACTTTGCCGCTGGCGTCCACGCCGTATTTTTTAGCCACATCTTCGGGCATAGGCACACCCCAGGGCAAATCACGCGTAACGGCCCGATCGGACAGACCGTCATTAAACCAACTGCGCACCTGCCCCAACACGTTTGGTTTCCAATTAGGATGAGTGTCAATCCATTCTTCCAATTGCTTCTGGAATTTTGCCAAGGGTAAATACCAGTGGGTGCTTTCTTTAAGAATAGGTTTGGCGTTAGTAATGGCGCTGCGGGGATTGAGCAAATCCGCAGGGCTTAAGGATCGTCCGCATTTTTCGCACTGGTCACCATAGGCATTTTCGTAGCCGCAATAGGGGCAGGTGCCCACAATAAACCGATCGGCCAAAAACATTTTGGCTTCCGGATCATAAAGTTGTTTTTCCGTTTTCAGAATAAAAACGTCTTTGTCCGCTAAAAC
>JALTFB010000043.1 GCA_027007615.1 Candidatus Shapirobacteria bacterium | reverse complement strand
GTCCGCACCCAGGCGCTAATTTCATCCCGCGCCAGCTGTTCCATCTTAGCCATATCCAAAAGGGGGCCGCGGCTGTGGGCCAGGCGCTTGACTTTAATCGGGAAATCGTCCAGCGGCACCAAGAGATACTGGCGGCGCCAATCGTCAAAGTTGGCATCGGTTAACCGCAGAATATAGGCTTTTACCGCCCGAACCGGAAACCCCTGCCGCCAATAATATTCGGCGCCGGCTTCGGGATCGCGGCGCTTGCTTAGCTTACGCTTTTTGCCGCCATCCAATTTCATCACCGGCATCAAGTGGCCGAATCGGGGCAGTTGCCAACCCAAGGCTCGGTATATTTGCAAATGCAGGGGCAAAGAAGCCAGCCATTCTTCGCCGCGGAAAACATGGCTTATCCTCTGCAGGTGGTCATCGACGGTTGCGGCCAGGTGGTAAACCGGCAGCGTTAAGCCATAGCCATCGGATTTATAAAGCACATAATCAATATTGTTGGCCGGCAGCGTTAACCGGCCCCTAACCAAATCTTCTATTTCCAGCCGGGAACAGCCCGAAGGAGCCCGGAAGCGGATCACAAACCGCCGGCCGGCGGACAGTTTCTTTTTTATCTCCGCCAAAGACAGATGGCGGCAGCGCGCCCAGCGGCCGTAATAGCCGGGTTGGGCTTTTTGCCGTTCCTGGCGGCGGCGAACAAGGGCCAATTCTTGCGGCGAGCAAAAACAAGGATAAGCCCGACCGCGGCGGATCAGTTCTTTAACTGTCCCCAAATAAATCTGCCGGCGCCGGCTTTGGATATAGGGGCCATAGTCGCCGCCGAATTCCGGCCCCTCATCAATGGGAATTTGCAAGCGGCGCAAGGTGTCAATGATAAGTTGGCGGCTGTTCTTCAGCTCGCGCTTTTCGTCGGTGTCTTCTATTCTCAACAAAAATCGGCCGCCGCTTTGATGCGCCAAACGCTCGTTGATGAGAGCCATATAAAGAAGCCCGAAATGGGGCAATCCCGTCGGGCTCGGCGCTACCCTGGTCACCCAATTGTTTTTTTTCAAGGCCCGCGGCGGATAACGGTTTTCCAATTCTTCCAAACCGGGAACCTTCTCGGGAATTAGCAATTCCGCTAATTCCAGCCGTTCCTTTTTATCCATTGGCTAATTCTAACATCTCTGCTGCCCCCGACTGCGATTAATTTCCACGAGCATCGCTTTCCGCCAGCAAGCGGTCGTCCGCCGGCAAGGCCACTTCTTTTTGGCGGCCATTTTTCAAGCGGTAAACTTTGCCGTTGGCCTGGCGGATGTGGTCAATAAAAAGCACTCCGTTAAGATGGTCCAATTCGTGTTGGAAAACAATCGCCGCCAATCCGGTCAGCTCCGCCTTTTTATCCACCAGCCTTCCTTCCTGCCATGTTTTCCAGGTAGCCTGAATTTGTAAATGGCGGCGCACCGCTCCCCAAAGCCCCGGCAGAGAAAGGCAGCCCTCCAAAAAAGGCTCTTTTTCATCGTGATGCTGGTAATAAGGGTAAACTTTCCAGTCCAGCGGCTTAAAGCGCGGCTCAAATACCAGCTCCAGGCCATGCTTGTCACCAACCGGACCGGCCAGCGCCAGCCCTTTAACCACAAACAGCCTGGCTTTTTCTCCCACCTGGGGAGCCGCCAAGCCAATGCCGTTGCCGGCCTTAGCCAGTTCCCGTTGCGTCTTTTCCGCCACCCTTTCCGTATCCAAGTCCCAGCCCCGAGAAAGAGTTGTTACCCGCAAACGGGGATCAGGATAAATAACAATCATAAGCTATTATAACAGGAGCTTTCAGAAATGAGCATTGGCCACCGCCAGAGCAAAAAGGAAATCCGAAAGCCGATTGAGGTAGGCCATGATTGTTTTTTCCACCGGCCGGTGGCGATTTAAGCTGACCACCACCCTTTCCGCCCGGCGGCAAACAGTCCGGGCAATCTGCAACCGGGCCTCAATTTCATTACTGCCGGGAATTACAAACTTATTTTTCTCTTTACCCTGCCAATAAGCGTCTATCTGCTTTTCCATTTCCGCCACCCGCCCTGGCGGCAGGCCGCCGCCATAGCCGGCCAATTGGCCCATTATTGTTTGGATGTCTTTTTGTATTGCCTGCAGCCGGTCTTTGTCTTTTTCTTCCAAAAGCAGTTTTGCCCAACCCAAAAAAGCCGCCAACTCATCCAAGCTGCCAATAGCCGCTAGCAAAAGGCTATCTTTGGCTAC
>JALTFB010000042.1 GCA_027007615.1 Candidatus Shapirobacteria bacterium | reverse complement strand
GTTTTAATTTCATCAAATAAGCGCGCTTCCGGCTGGCGTGACATGCGCTCGGCTTTGGTTTGCGGTTGTCCGCTGTTGAGCCATTCTTCGATCCCTTGCAAATAGGCTTCGGGCAAAGGATGATTCTCCGGCGCCAGTGGCTCACGAAACATGCAGTTCAAATGCACCGGCCCGGGCGGAAAACCCAGCGCTTTGTGCAGCAAACGATCGGTTCGTTCCAGAACAAAGTTCGGCGCAATGTCCGCAGTGGGTGTCGGCAGGTCAAAAAACCAACGCACGTAATTCCCGAACAGTTTGACCTGATCAATGGTTTGGTTGGCCCCGCTGTCGCGCAATTCGGGCGGGCGATCGGCGCTTAAAATGATGAGCGGAATATTTTCCTGAGACGCTTCAATCACCGCCGGAAGGTAGTTGGCCGGAGCCGTTCCTGAAGTGCAAATGAGCACTGCCGGTTTTCCGGTTGCGCGGGCATAGCCCAAAGCATGATAAGCGGCTGAGCGTTCGTCGTAGATGACGATTTTATTTGCCCGGGGATTTCTTGCCGCAGCCGTTGTCAGTGGCGTTGAACGTGATCCGGGCGAAAGGCAGAAATAATCGATGCCGTGACGGATGAGTTCTTCAACAATTAAACCGCTCCAGAGAATATTGATGTTGTTTACGGAAATTTTCATGCGATGTGCAAAATTTTAATGAAGTTGGCAATTTTGTTTTCCAGCTCGCGCCATTCCGATTCGGGATCGGAACCTCGGACGATGCCTGCTCCGGCAAACAGATGAACGGTGTTCCCTTGCAGCAAGGCGGAACGAATCCCGACGGCGAATTCCGCTTCATTGGAACCGATCCAGCCCACCGGCCCGGCATACCAGCCGCGATCGAATCGTTCCAATTCGTGAATTTTATCAATGGCCTGTTCTTTGGGGAAACCGCCCACCGCAGGGGTGGGATGCAAATCGTGCAATACTTCCATGTCATTGACATCTTCTTTAAGTTCGGCCTGAAAGCGGAGCAGTAAATGCTGAACACGGGCGTTTTCCAAAATACCCACGCGGTCATCTTTTTGCACGGAATGGCTGTGGCGGGTTAATACGTTTTCAATGGAACGTACCACGTAATTGTGTTCGCGCAAATCTTTTTCGCAATGCAGCAAATCATGTTTAAGTTGCCGATCTTCTTCCGGTGTTTGACCGCGTCGTCGGGTACCGGCTATGGCTTCGGTCTCCAACCGACGACCTTTACGCTTGTAAAGACGTTCCGGCGTACTGCCCAAAAAGGCGTTTTGCCCGTTCAATTGAAACAAAAATAAAAACGAATTGGGATTGGAAGCGCGCAGATTACGCAGTAATGATTCCGGGCTAAACGGATGACTAAAAGTTAGTTCGGTCTTGCGCGCCAGAACTACTTTTTCCAATGGCTTGCCGTCAAGACAGTTGACCGCTTGGCGTACGCTTTGCAACCATTTCCCGTGATTCGGATTATCTTGCCGTTCGATGAAACGAATTCTGGGTTTGGCTTTTCTGTTGTCCTGAAAAAGGCGTTGCACGAAATGCAGATAATCCGATTTTGCATCCTCGGCTTTTTGTCCGGGTTTTCGGAACAGGTTACAAACAAAGATGTAACGATCGTCTTTTCGAATTAATTCAAATTGCGGCAAGTTAAAATAGAAATAAGGAAACGCCTGCCAAGTCGGGTCATTGGCATTTTTTCGGGAGAAACGAATTCCGCCGAAAAATTTCAAACGCTCCTTTTGCCGGAGCAAAGTTTCCATTTCGGCCATGCCTGCGTCCAAATCGGCCATGCTCCAACCCTGAAAGGTTAAAGCATTACCGATACCGGCAATTTCGGTTTCCCGTTTGCGATCGCTCCAATAAATTTTTTGCGTTTCCTTAACATGGGCTAACCATGTTAAAGGATCAGTCGGCGCAATTTCGTATTCAAACCGCTGTAACAGACGTCCGTTGGGTTGCCATGTTCGAATGGCTTGGGAAATTTCTCTTATTAGGTTACCGGGCTCGATTAAATCGGTCGTTACCATTGTCCGTTTTTGTTCCTGCATTCCTTGTTTTTTTGTTTGTAAAAACAATAAAGTTAAGAAATAATTCCTCAGGCTTCAAATTGGCGTGAAAATAAGGGAAGAGGTTAAAATAGTCGTCAAATCGTAAGATTCATTTTTCTTATTTTTTCTCAAGTCGTCATCCCTGCCCCCAATTCTCGTGAGAATCTCTAACAAATAAAAAAAGAAAGCTTTTTTCGTTGCTTTACTCCTTGAAAAGACCGGTAAATCCTTAT
>JALTFB010000041.1 GCA_027007615.1 Candidatus Shapirobacteria bacterium | reverse complement strand
CATCCCTTCTTCACCGGTAAACAGAAGTTGGTTGACTCTGCAGGTCGTGTTGAAAAGTTCATGAAAAAATACAATTTAAAATAATTTTGTTGATTACGTTCTCAATCAAAAACGGAATGAAATGGGTTTCCATATCATTCCGTTTTTTTGTTTCGTTTTTACTTTGAGGGAAACTATGTCTGAACAGTTTGAAGAAAAAATAATGCCCGTCGGGGGGCAGGCTGTTATCGAAGGGGTTATGATGCGTTCGCCCAAACGGATTGCCACGGCTATACGCAGAGCCAGCGGGAAAATCGAAGTACGGGTGGATGAATTCGAATCATTAATTCAAAAAAATAAAATTCTGAATGTCCCCATCATTCGCGGCGCCATCATGCTCATCGAAGTGATGATTCAGGGCATCAAAACGCTGCAATGGTCGGCGGACAAAGCAATGGAAGATGCTGAAGCGGAAGAAGCAGCCCAAAAAAATAAACCCAAAACAAAAGGCAAGAAAAAAAGCATGTCCACAGCCGGAGCAGTTTTTTCAATGACCACCGCATTGGTGGTCGGTGTGGCTTTTTTCTATGTTTTACCCCTTTACCTGACCACGGTCCTGTTTAATGTGGAAAAACAAGCCTTAACGTTCAACTTGTTTGCAGGCATCATTCGTATTGTCTTTTTTCTGCTTTACATTTGGGGTATTTCATTTATGAAAGATGTACGCCGCCTGTTTGAATATCATGGCGCCGAACACAAAACGGTTTTCGGGTTCGAAGATCGGGTGGTTCTTTCTCCCGAAAACTTAAAACCGTACACAACGTTTCATCCCCGTTGCGGCACCAGTTTTTTAGCCATTGTGATGGTCATTAGCTTGCTCTTTTTTGCCATCGTCGATACCATCATCATCTTGACAACCGGGCATATTTCTTTAACCATTCGCCTGGCCGTTCATCTGCCGCTTATTCCCGTTGTCGGTGGCATTAGTTACGAGGCATTGAAAGCCTCTGCAAAAAATCTGGAAAATCCGTTAGTGAAATGGGGTATTGCGCCTGGACTCTGGCTGCAACGTATCACAACCAAAGAGCCAGATCCTCAACAATTGGAAGTTGCCATTGTGGCTTTAAAAAGCGCTCTGGGCGAAGAATTCGCTTCGGAGTTGGCGGATGATCCGATCATTCAATCCGAAGTTGTACCGGTTACCGCGTAAGGAGATCCGTTAATGAAAGAAAAAATCATTCAGTTGCAGGAGCGTCTCAAAGAACTGGACAAACGCCTTTCCGATCCGGAGATTTTTAATAATCAAAAAGAATATCGTGAAGTGTCGCGCGAACACAATGAAATTAGCAAAATCTTAGAAATAGGGGCTCCGTATCTTAATGCTTTAAATGCGCTTGAAGAAAACAAGGCTATCGTGAAAGAAGACAGTGATCCGGATTTGGTAGAATTGGCCAAAGAAGAAATTCCCGAATTGGAAGAACAAGTGGAAGAATTGGGCGAAAAGCTCAAACTTTTGCTGATCCCCAAACATCCGAATGATCACAAAAACGCCATCATGGAAATCCGAGCCGGTACTGGTGGCGACGAGGCGGCTATTTTTGCCGGTGAATTATACCGCATGTACGCACGCTATTGTGAAAATCACGGGTTCAAAATCGATGTTATGAATTCAACCCCATCCGAACGAGGCGGATTCAAAGAAATTATTTTCATGGTAGAAGGCCCTGAAGCCTACGGAACGCTAAAATATGAGAGCGGGGTGCATCGGGTGCAACGCGTACCGGAAACGGAAACGCAAGGCCGTGTGCACACTTCGGCGGCATCGGTCGTGGTTTTGCCGGAAGCCGAAGATGTGGATGTGGATATCGATCCCAACGAATTGCGCATTGATGTTTTTCGCTCAAGCGGCCCCGGCGGGCAAAGTGTGAACACCACCGATTCCGCCGTTCGCATTACGCACCTTCCCACCGGCATTGTGGTAACATGCCAAGACGAAAAATCTCAACACAAAAACAAAGCCAAAGCGCTCAAAGTACTCCGTACACGTTTGTTGGACATGGTACAAAGCGAGCAACGTTCGGCCATTGACGCCCAACGTAAATCCATGGTAGGCAGCGGCGACCGTAGCGCTAAAATCCGCACCTACAATTTTCCGCAAAGCCGCGTAACCGATCACCGCATCGGCCTGACCCTGTACAAATTGGATCGCATCATGGAAGGCGAGCTGGACGAATTGATTGAGGCCTTGCACCTGGCTGAGCGCAATGAACAATTGAAGGCGCAGAAGTAAAGCTAAGCCAATAATCAAGTCATAATTTATC
>JALTFB010000040.1 GCA_027007615.1 Candidatus Shapirobacteria bacterium | reverse complement strand
TGCTGCATGACATCGGCAAAGTTATTCCCCAAGGCGAGGGCGGCCACGTCCAGGTTGGCCTAGACTTCCTCAAGCGCTTTAATTTGCCGAAACCCATCCTTAACGCCATTGCCGAGCACCATGAAGACCAGGAATTCTCGTCGCTGGAATCAGTCATTGTTTGGATGGCCGACGCCGCTTCAGCCTCGCGGCCCGGCGCCCGTTATCAGGCTTATGAAAACTACGTTAAAAGATTGACGGAGATTGAAGAAAAAGTTAAACAGGTGGAGGGTATTGCTGATGTGGCCATTTACCAAGCCGGCCGTGAGATTCGCGTCTTGGTAAAGCCGGAAAAGGTCGGCGATGATGAACTGACTATCCTCTTGCAGCGGCTGGCGGAAAAATTGGACGAAGAGGCAAAATGGGCGGGCAAGATGAAGGTTGTCGCTATCCGAGAAACCCGAGCCAGCGCCACCTTGCCCTTAAAACATCGAGTTGACAGTTAAGGCAAAGACCCATATAATTAGATTATGAAGAAAAGTGATTTTGCCGGCATTATTTCTAACCGCCTAAAGGTCAGCCGTAAAACGGCGAGAATTTTTATCGATTCCTTCCTCGAGGAAATTGGTAAAGCTCTATCTCGGGGAGATCGGGTAAAGCTGGCAGGTTTTGGCGTATTTTGGACGCGGCTTTTCCAAGAGAAAATGGTTCTGCCCATCGGCGGCAAGACCAAAACCAAAAAGAAAATTGCCGCTCGGCGCATGCCGCGCTTTACTCCCGGCAGCAAGCTAAAGCGCCAAGTTCGTTAAGCAAAGTGGTTAATAATATTTTGCCCATTATTTACGGGCCCACGGCGGTGGGAAAAACTTCCCTAGCACTGCAATTAACCCAAAAACAGCCTAGTGATATTATTTCCGCCGATTCACGGCAAATTTATCGCGATTTAAATATTGGCACCGGCAAAGACCTGCCATCCGGGAGCCGTTTCATTAAGAAAAAACTGCCGTCGTCGTTAGCCTTGCTAAAATGCCATTGGGGATACTGGCAATTACCCGGCGGTCCTCGCATCTGGCTATTAGATCTCATTTCTCCCCGGCAAAAATTTAATGCCGTTAAATGGAGCCAAGCCGCCGGCTGGCTGGTTAAAAATGCTCTGCAAGCCGGCCGGCGGGCCATAATTGTCGGTGGCAGCGCCTTTTACATTAAGGTTCTCATTGATGGCATTAGCGATTTTAATGGCCAAAGCCAAACCGATTGGCGGCAGCGGCAAGCTTGGGAAAAACTGCCTCTATCCGCACTGCAACAAAAATTGAAAAAGCGTTGGCTCAAACGATGGCAAGAACTAAATGATTCCGATCGCCAGAACAAGCGCCGTTTAATTAGAAGCCTGGAAATTGCCAAAACGCAACGCCGCCACTTGCCCCTAAAAAGAAAAAAGTTTATCGATAAATCGATAATCATCCGAGGAATAGGGCTTTTCAGCGATTGGGAAATGATCAAAAAATTAATACGACTGAGAATAGCGCAAAGATTGGAATCCGGCTTATTGCCGGAAATTAGCAAATTATTTGAACAGGGTTATGATTGGACAATGCCGGGGCTCAATAGCTTGGCCTACCGCGAGTGGAAAGATTTTTTTACCGGGCAAGCTTCATTGAAAGAAACCGTTAGCCTTTGGCAGCGCGACGAAATTGCTTATGCGCGGCGGCAACGCCTTTGGTTCCGGAATGATGATCGCTTTCATTGGTTCAACGCGAAAAAATTAAAGATCGCGCAGATTAACGACTACTTACAGCCATTATAGAAACATGCTATTATAAAAATATTATGAGGGAAAAAACACTCCGGATAGAAATCTCCCATCGGACCATCATTTTTACCGTCCTCTTCCTTTTTTTATGTTGGTTCCTCTATCAAATCCGCACCGTTATCATGGGGCTTTTTATCGCCCTGGTCTTAGTCGGCGTTTTGAATCCCACCGTCGAAAGGTTGGAACGCTGGCACCTGCCGCGATGGCTGGCCGCTTTGCTGCTCTACTTGCTAGTCGTCATTTTGCTGGTGGCCATTTTGGCCGGATTAATTCCCCCTTTGCTAAGCCAAATAAGCGAATTGACTATTTCCTTGCCTTTCCTTAACCATCCTGTTCATATTTTGGGGATTGATGCCTCGCAAATTGTCAGGGAAAAATTACATCAAGAAGCTTCTAATCTTTCGGCTAATTTGATTAAGTTGACAATTGATGTGCTTACCAATATTGTTAACATCTTGGGCATTTTAGTAATTAGCTTCTACCTTCTCCTTGAGCATAAACGGCTTGATCGCTATCTTTTTAGTTTTTTCGGGGAAAAGGGAGTAGCCAAGGGCCAGCGAATTATTTCTAAGCTTGAGCACCGCTTGGGAGGTTGGATTAGGGCGGAATTAATGCTTATGTTTATTGTCGGCAGCTTATCATATCTGGGCTTTTTAGCTTTAAATTTACGTTTTGCTCTAGCTTTAGGCATTTTGGCCGGCTTTTTGGAAATAATTCCCAATATTGGCCCCGTCATGGCAGCCGTTCCGGCTATATTCTTTGGCTTGGCCATTTCACCGTTAACCGCCCTGGTGGTGGCCGCCTGGTGCTTTTTAGTTCAGCAGCTGGAAAATAACCTTATCGTGCCCCGAATTATGAATAAGGTTACCGGTGTCAACCCCGTGATTACCCTTCTTGTTTTGGCTATCGGAGTCACTTTGATGGGAATCATAGGCATGGTTATAGCCGTTCCCAGTTATTTAATCTTGGAAACTTTATTATCTGAATGGTTTTCTCTGGATAAAAAATAACCCTGGGGACATAAGCCGAATTCTGTCGAGGGTGGCCATCTTTCTTTGCTCTTTACCCAGCTTCTTATGAGAAGGCGCCAAAGCTGGTTTAAGATTGCTCCCGAGAGGGTTGCCGCGCCTTTTAGACTTGGCTAAAGTTACCTTTAACCTCGTTTCACCTCCGGCATTACGCCGGAGCTCGTCTCTGTGGCCCTTCTTGCCCTCCTTACGGAGAGAGCCTGGTTTCCCAGGTCATCGTTGCCTTCTGGAGTCCGGACTTTCCTGCCTTAATAGGCCGGCCACCATCCCCAGGGTTATTCTATTATACAAAATTGTTGCCTAAAAATGCCATAATAAGACATGAAACACCGATTTCTATGGCTATTTTTAGCCGCCGCCTTCCTTTTTAGCGGGATGCTGCGGCCTGTCCGGGCCGAATCTATCGACAAACAATTAGCCAATATCCAGCATTCGCTGAATTTGCTGGCCAAAGCCCTTGCTCCCCTTGAAAGCGAATACTCTCAGTTGCAAGCGAAAATTAAAGCCAGCCGGCGGCAAATTGGCCAAATTCAGCAAATGATGCGGCAACTGGACCGGCAATTATTGGACAAAGAGGCCGATTTGGCCGTTAAAAAAATTGTTCTCGGGCAAAAGACGCGCCGCTATTATATTAATCTAAAAAAGTTTTCTCCTTTGGAAATGGTTTTAAGCAGCCATTCGCCGCAGGAGCTTGTTTTCCAATTTGGCTGGTATCAGGCGGTGCTATACCAAGACCGCCAAACTATCCGCCAAGTAGCCACAGACTTGCAACAGCTGAATCGGCAGGGCTTAAAGTTAAAGGCGGAAAAAAAGCAACTGGCCCGACTTCAAAGCAAATTCCAAAAAAGAGCTTTCTTCCTTGCCGGAGAAATCAGCAAAGCCCATCGTTACCGCGCCCAGCTGACCCAAAAGCAAGAAGAGCTTTTGCGGCTAAAAACGGAAATGTTTGCCACCTCCGTAGGCGAGACCCCGCCGGTTTTAGCTGCCTGCGCCGGGCCGCCGGGCAGCGCTAACTTTTGCGCCCCCGGCTCCCGGCCCGCCTTCGCCGGCTTTTCTTTCGGCGCCCCCCATCGCAAGGGAATGAGCCAATATGGCGCCTACGGCCGGGCTAAAAAGGGCCAAAATTACCAACAAATTCTGCAAGCTTATTATGGCAATGTGCGCTTAGAAAAGATTAATCCGCCAGCCAGCATCGCCACCACCGTTGGCAGCTTGCCTTTTGAAAACAACTATCTCTGGGGCATCGCCGAAATGCCGTCCGGCTGGGGTGACAAGGGAGGCTTTGAAGCCCTAAAAGCCCAAGCGGTGGCCGCCCGAACCTACGCCTTGGCTTACACCGGCTGGCGGCGCAATTCACCAACGGTAAAAAAAGCTATCTGCACCAGCGAGCACTGCCAGGTTTACTCCCGAAGCAAAGCAGCCCATCCGCCCGATACCTGGCGGCGGGCCGTCAGCGAAACCCAAGGACAAGTTTTAATTAGCAATCAAACGCAAGAAATTATTTCCAGTTGGTACGCTTCCACTGCCGGAGGCGCTATTTACAGTTACCAAGCCTTAGGCCACCAAACCCCCAATCTCTGGGATACCGAATGCGGCAACCAATCCTGTTGGCCCGGCCAAGCCTACGAAAATACCGCCGGCTCGCCCTGGTTTTACAAAGGTTGGTTTAAAAACCGCCACGGCCAATCTTGCGGCCACCATAATCCTTGGTTAAGCGAATCTGAAATGGCTGATATTGTTAATGCCTTGATTATTTATAAAAATGACAGCGGCAGCGTCGTTCATCTTTCCCAAACCGATAGCTGCTGGGGCAATGTCGCCAACACCTGGTCCGCCGATCAAGTCCGCCGAGAAGCCGAAAAACATGGCGGGGCGGTATCTTCCATCAGTGCTGTTACCGTTCGCTACAACAGCGGCGGCTATACCCAAGAGGTAGAATTCGCCACCAACCGCGGTTCGCTAACCTTCAGCGGCAACGACTTAAAATATATTTTCAACCTACGAGCTCCGGGAGCCATCCACCTTACCTCCCGCCTTTTCAATATCATCCGCTATTAAGCTTTATGTTTTGCGGCTGACATATTGCCGCAATTCGCAATTTACCAAAATTGTTTCTCCCTGTTTGATAAAAAGGGGCACCTTAATAACCAGGCCTGTTTCCAAAACTGCTTCCTTGGTAGCGGCGGTTACCGTATCCCCCTTGACCGCTTGCTGGGTTTTAACCACTTCCAGAACCATTTTTTTGGGAGGCTCGACGGTTAAAACCTGTTGTTGGTAAAAAGCAATTAAATATGACTCTCCCGTTTTCAAAAAGCCCTTCAGACTGTCCACATGTTTTGCGGGCACTTCTACTTGTTCATAACTGTGGGGATCAATAAAAACAAAACTGTCTTTTTGCTGATAAAGATATTGGAGGCGACGATGGTCAACTTCAATTGTTTCCACTGTTTCATCGGTCCGCAGCACCTGGCGCTGGACGCGGCCGGTCTGGAGGTTCTTTAATTTCAGGCGCACTACAGCGCTGCCTTTGCCGGGATTAAAGAATTCCTTGTCCGCCACCAAAACCAAATTGCCTTGAAAATTGAGGAACATTCCTTTGCCAATACTGCCCGCTTTCATTTGCCCCCTCTTTACTTATAAATTAACGGCTTTTTCGTTAACGATAATTCCAGGCTAAGCCGGCGGTGTTCCTTGTCGATCTTTTCCACATAGCAGCTGATTTTCTTTCCCTCTTTAAATTCGCTGCCGGCCGGAATTTTGCTAACATGGATCAGCCCTTCTATGCCGGCTTCGAAACGGACCAGCGCCCCAAAATTGGTTACCCGCGTGACTACGCCTTTGATCGGAGTTTCATAAGGATATTTTTTCTCAATATCAATCCAGGGGTCGGGAGTCAGGCGTTTGATAGAAAATTGCAGCCGGCCTTCATCTCTGCGCAAAAGAACCACCTTAACTTTATCGCCGGCTTTATAAAGCGCCCGCAGGTTGTCCACTTTATCCCAAGAAACTTCGGAAACGTGGACCAACCCCTCCAACTTAATCCCTTTCTTTTCACCGATGTTAATACGCACGAAAAGCCCAAACGGCTCCGCCCTTACCACCTCGGCGGCAAATTGTTGGCCCATCTTCATCTTGGAAATTAGCTTGCGCTCTTCGGCAACTACCTCCGGCTCGCTAACCATTCTTTCGCTTAGCACCAGGCGGTTTTTTTCAGAATCAACCTCCAGCACCCGGACATCAATCTTCTTGCCAATTAAATTTTCCGGGCGGTAACCATATTTATTGCCAATCTGCGAACCGGGAATAAACCCCAATAAATCGTAAGGAGCATTGACAACTACTCCACCCCTATTCACTTCCCGGCCGAAAACACTGATCGCCTCCGCCGATTTTAATTTCTCTTGGTAAAACTCCCAGGCTTTTTCTGACGCCGACCGCCGCAGCGAAAGCAGGATTTGCCCCCGCTCATTTTCCGGCACCCGCACCTGGGCCGTAACCTCATCACCAACCGCCAGTTGGTCCACAAAATCTTTCACTAAGCCTAATTCTTTACCGCCAACAATACCCTCGGTTTTAGCCCCAATATCAATGAAAATAATGTTTTTCTTTTTTTCGGAAATTACCCCTTTAAGGAATTCCCCCTTCTTGAGTCCTTTTAGATTATATTTTGTTTTTTTTAACAGCTCTTCCATTGAGCTGATCTTCTTGCTTTTTTTGCCATTGACCATTTTTCTCCTTTCTTTTTTTTGAAAAAAATCTTCCGGCCATGACCTATTTTCCCCTTGCGGGTATCGTTGGCGCTAAAGCGTTTCGCTTTCCTGTTCGGAATGGGAAGGAGCGGTTCCACTTTGCTCAAATGACCGGAAGATTTAATCCAAGAATAAAGCGATAATTAAAAGTTTGTCTTTATCGGCTAATAGGAACAGCTCGGCTAAAATTTTTACAAATCTTACACCTGCCGCCCATACCCAGTAGACTCCTGGGAGCCTGTATCGATTCCTAATCTTGGGAACGGCTTCCCGCTTTAGATGCTTTCAGCAGTTATCCGTTGGAAACATAGCTACCCAGCGGTGCCCTTGGCAGGACAACTGGTACACCAGAGGTTTCCCCAACCAGGTCCTCTCGTACTGTGGTCAGATTCCCTCAAGAATCATGCGATTACTGCGGATAGGGACCGAACTGTCTCACGACGTTCTGAACCCAGCTAACGCGGCGCTTTAATGGGCGAACAGACCAACCCTTCCCGGCTTCTTCACCAGGAGGATGCGCCAAGCCGACATCGAGGTCGCGATCCAGGCCGTCTATATGGACTATCGGGCCTGACCACGCTGTTATCCCCGGGGTAGCTTTTATCCGATAAGCCCCATCTCTTACCACTAAACGATGGGGGATCACTAGGACCTGCTTTCGCATCTCCCCACCCTTTCAAAGAAAGAGCGGGGCCAACTCTCTTTATTTTGGAAAAACCGGCTGGCATTTCCGCCACAAAGTTCGTCGGGCTCGACTAGTAAGTCTCGCAGTTAAGCCAGCTTATGCCCTTGCACGACCGGCTCGATTTCCATCCGAGCCTAGCTGACCTTTGCGCGCCTGCGTTACTTTTTAGCAGGCAACTGCCCCAGTTAAACTGGCTACCAAGCACTGTCCCTGCCGACGTTTGCAGTCGGCGTAGGTCAGGTTCAGGAATGATAAAGGGTGGTATTCCACTGGTGCCCGAAGGCTCCCACCTATTCTCGACAATTACCAAACCATCCCCAATGCCAAGTTCCAGTAAAGCTCCACGGGGTCTTTTTGTCCCGCAGTAATTAACCGGCATCTTCACCGGTATTTCAATTTCGCCGGGTAAAGGGTCGAAGACAGTTGCTTGGTCGTGAAGTCTTTCATACCGGCCAGAACTTACCTGGCAATGGACTTCGCTACCTTTGGACAGTTAGGGTTACTGCCGTCGTTCACCGGGGCTTCAGTTC
>JALTFB010000039.1 GCA_027007615.1 Candidatus Shapirobacteria bacterium | reverse complement strand
CGTAAATAGAATAAAGTTTGTGGGCGCTTTGTTGCCAAGTATAACGCTGGCGGACTAGCTGGCGGGCCGCTTGCCCCACCCGCTGCCGCAAGGCCCGGTCGCGCAGCGCTTTAACCGCTAAATCTACCACTTCTTTGTCATTTTTGCCAACCAATACCTCACGATTCCTTTTCACCCTAATTCCTTCTATGCCGGCCGCGGTGGTTACAATCGGCAAGCCTAAAGCCATTGCTTCGAAAAACTTTGTCCGGCTGCCGCCGCCGCTGGCCATAGGCGCCAATAAAATCCAACTCTTTTGGTAAATCAAAATTTTATCGCGGGCCCAATCAACCCGCACGTCTTGGCAATATTTTTGCAGCCCCCGCTTTTCAATAAATTCCCGGGCATGCTTGCCAATTACAAATAAGCGCGCCTCCGGAATCTTATCTTTTAGTTTCGGCCAAATATCCGACAACAACTTGACTGCCCCCTCTTTGTTTTGCAGCCATTTGAAATTGGCAATGCCGTAAAGCACGGTCGGCCGGCGGTATTTAGGCCGCGGCGGCAGGCTAAGCAGATGCCTATCTACTCCATTGGCCACTATTTCCACTTTGCGGCGGCTGAAACGGGTCATAATTCTTCTGTCTTCTTCGGAAACTGCCAACAGCCTGTCAGCCCGGCGCCAATAAAATATCTCCCAAAACTTAATCTTCGCCACATCAAAATATAGGAAAGGCTTTAATGGCCAGTGCTTGCGGGGCAAACTTTTTACATAATGCTGGTAAACGGCAAATTCTATTGTTTGGTCTACAAGCAAGACCGGTACTTTTGTTTTGGGAATATTGGGCATCAAATAGAAACACTCCACATGGACTAAATCGTAGTCTCCTTTTTGCAGCTCTTGAGAAATGAGCTTTTTCATTTGCGGTGAAAAATAATTTGCCACCAAAAACGGATAAAGGCTAAAGCCCGTAAAAATAATTTTGCGCCAACTCCAGGTATGGCCCCGCTCAACAGCTACAACGCGCCGGCAATATTTTTCCAGCTCACGGTAACGGCGATTCTTTTGGTCCGGCAAAAGGAAGCTAAAAAGAGTTATGTCCGCATAACGGGAGAGGTTCTTTAAAAGATTAAAAGACCGCGTTTGCCCCCCCGAAAAGGGCGGATAAGGCAAATAAGGCGTTACCATCAATATTTTTATTTTATTTTTCGGCATTGGTGGAGATTAACAATTATCCAATCTTTATCTCGAGCTACAATCCGGCAATCATCCATTAGCTTGCGCGTTAAATTGTCGAAATTAACCGATACATAGTAGCCCGCTCCATCGGCAATCATTTTATTAATATCCTCGGGAACAGATGGCCAGCCAATTCTGTTAGTCTGATATAAGAAAGCCGAGTCATTATTATAAGGAGCGATCACCTTGGCATCGGCCGGCAACAATCTATCCGCGGCGCGTCCGGCCTTAACAATAGCCCAATTGTTGACATTCCAATAGCCTTTTGTTTCATACCAACCCATCGCCAACATTATTGCCAATAAAGTCAAAATCATTGCCAAATTAAAAGCCCGCTGCCAAAAATTTTTAGCTAAACCATAGAACATCGCCATTCCTTTGGCTGCAAAAATGGCCACCAACGGCACCAGGGGTAATTGGTAATAATCATGGGTAACATTGCCGGTGGCAAAATAGCTAACAAAAACCAATAGCCCCGCCAGCCAGCTAAAATAAAAAATCCATTCTTCTTTTTTCTTGGGCGCCATCAAACCCGCCGCAAAAAAAGCAATTCCCGCGCCGCCGAGCATTATTTTTATCAACCGCTCATAGATAAGCCAGCGGAAAAAAGCCGGGCGAAAACGGATATGCGTGGAGTTGACAAGCCAATCTGTTCCAAATTGCCCTTCAGGATAATGGTTGATATGCCAACGCCATAATAAATAAGGCGCCAAAGAGATAATTCCCATAACAATAATTTGCCGGCGATTGCGCCAAAGCTGCGGCCATGATTGCAAGGCTAAGATCCCCAATACTGCCGTTCCCAAAACAATGCCGTAAGGTTTGGTTAAAATCGCCAGCGCCAAAAGAGCGCCGCCGCCAAGCAACGGCCACCATTTATTGTTAAACCGCCAAATGCTTAACAGGAAAAGCGCGCTAACTCCGCAAAAAATATGAAGTGCGTCGGGCATAACCACTCTTCCCCAATAAACGTTATAGGGCATCACCGCAAAAAGGAAGGCTGCTAAGGCTGCTATCCAACGGCCGGAATATAAGCGAACCAATAAATACAGGCTGATTACCGTCAAAGACGAGAAAAATATAGTAACCAGGCGCGCATAAGCAACATTCACGCCAAAAAAA
>JALTFB010000038.1 GCA_027007615.1 Candidatus Shapirobacteria bacterium | reverse complement strand
GGGTAAAGGGTCGAAGACAGTTGCTTGGTCGTGAAGTCTTTCATACCGGCCAGAACTTACCTGGCAATGGACTTCGCTACCTTTGGACAGTTAGGGTTACTGCCGTCGTTCACCGGGGCTTCAGTTCGCCGCCCTTGCCCTATAGGCAAAAACGGCTCCCCTTAACCTTCCGGCACTGGACAGACCTCAGCCCCTATACTTCCCCTTGCGGGTTTGCAGAGACCTGTGTTTTTGATAAACAGTCGCCAAGCAATCTTTCGCTGCGCCCCGCCCATGCACGCATGGGCGGGGAGGGCATCTCCCGAAGTTACGCCCAGCTGATTTGCCTAGTTCCTTGACCCTCTTTTACCCGATAGCCTTGGTCTACTCGACCTGCCCACCAGTGTTGGTTTTCGGTACGGATTTTCTTGCTTCTCGAAGCGAAGCTTTTCTCGGTCCCCTAACGCAACCCTCTCTCCACCCTCGCGGGAAGATAACCTGCTGGCTTATTTCTGTTGCCTGCAAGCAGGCAACGCAGGCCGACGGATTTGCCAATCGGCCCTCACTCGCCAGAAGGACGCTCCAATTCCACTGGAACATAGAGCTTATCAGGACACGTCCCTCCCCCTCTGATAACGAAACAAGAAAAGAGTCGGAATATTAACCGACTTTTCCATCGGCTACCCCCCCGATAATCGGGGGGCTCACCTTAGGCCCGCCTAACCCTTAGTCGAACAACGTGGCTAAGGAAACCTTGGGCTTTCGGCCTTCCGGATTCTCACCGGAATTACGCTACTCATGCCGGCATTCTCACTCCCACCCGTTCCACCCTGGCTCACGCCATGGCTTCACTACAAGCGGGACGCTCCCCTACCACTCTTGTCCTATGGACAAGAGTTTTCATCTTCGGTAATTGGCTTGAGCCTCGTTAAATTTTCGGCGCATTTTGCCCAAATCGAATGGTGAGCTGTTACGCTTTCTTTAAAGGATGGCTGCCTCTAAGCCAACCTCCCACCTGTCTAAGGCAAAACACTACCTTTCCCACTTAGCCAATATTTAGAGACCTTAGATGGAAATCTGGGCTGTTTCCCTTTCGCCTAACCAGCTTAGCCCGGCTAGGCTGACTGCCCGCGGCGATTACTTTGTATTCGGAGTTTGGTTGGATAACGGAGGTTGCCCCCCAATATCCATCCAGTAGCTCTACCCCAAAGCAACCCAACGCGAACGCTATACCTAAATATATTTCGGGGAGAACCAGCTATCTCCGGGTTCGATAGGCATATTACCCCTAACCACAGGTCATCCGATGGGTTTGCAGCCCCAACCGGTGCGGGCCTCCCTCCGACGTTAGTCGGAGTTCACCCTGCCCATGGTTAGCTCACCCGGTTTCGGGTCTTCCGCCAGCTGCTTTTACCCCGCTCTTTCCGAAGAAAGGGCAGGATACACGCCTTATTCAGACTCGGTTTCCCTGCGCCTCCACCCATATTGGGCTTAGACTTGCAACTAGCGAAAACTCGCCGGCTCATTCTTCAATAGGCACGACATAACCTCGCCCGCAGGGCGAGAAATTCCAAATCACAAATCACAATTTCCAAACAAATCACAATTTTCCGAATTCCAAAATCCAAAATGTTTGGAAATTGAAACTTAGTGCTTGGAATTTGTTTGTTTCTTGGAATTTGGTTATTGGAAATTCCTTGTCCTACGGACAAGGCTCTGTCTGTTTGTTAGCAAATGGTTTCAGTAACTATTTCACTCCCCTTCCGGGGTACTTTTCACCTTTCCCTCACGGTACTAGTTCACTATCGGTCGACAAGGGTATTTAGCCTTTCCCGGTGGCCCGGGAAGCTTCCCACGGAGTCCTTTCTCCATGGTACTCAGGAACCCCACACCACAATAATAAGCTTTCAAATACAGGGCTTTCACCTTCTTTGGCTGTCCATTCCAAAACATTCTTCTAGCCTTTCTTGTGGGGAAAAGCAGGGTCCTACAACCCCCCGACGTAAACGTCGAGGTTTAGGCTGTTCCCGTTTCGCTCACCGCTACTCAGGGAATCACATTTGTTTTCTTTTCCTCCGGGTACTTAGATGTTTCAGTTCCCCGGGTTGCCTACCCGCGCTACGCGCGAAAATTCAAAATTCTAAAATTCGAAATCCGAAACAAATTCCAATTTTCAAAATCCAAATATCAAAACAAGAATGTTTTGAACTTTAGTCATTTGAATTTGGCTATTGTTTAGAATTTAGGATTTGGTGCTTTGAATTTCCCCGCGCAGCGCGGGCTTGCCCCGCTTGCGCGGGGCAGGGTTTCCCCATTCGGAAACCGTCGGATTAAAGGTTGTTGACACCTCCCCGACGCGTATCGCCGCCAACTGCGTCCTTCATCGGCCCTTGCCGCCTAGGCATCCACCATTTGCCTTAATAAAATGACGAAACTTGAAATTATCGCTTTATTCTTGGACTAAATCTTCTCCTAATTGTCAAAGTGCTCAGTGGAGCTGGGCGGACTTGAACCGCCGACCTTCCCGTTGCAAACGGGGTGCTCTAGCCAACTGAGCTACAGCCCCTGCGGCCAAAAAAAACCGGGGTTCTCCCCGGTCTAAAGGCCAAAATTCCCCCCTTAAGCTAACGCCGCCGCTGTTGTATGTCTGATAAATATCTTTTGGCCATTAAATCGGGACGAAACGGAAATTTATACTGCCCATTATAGCCAATCAATTTGCCACTGTCAAATTTTAGTCGCCAGTTGCCCAAATCCCATATTTTTAAGGCTCCAAAGAAGTGCTGTTTTGCTTCGGGGGAGATCAGAAAATCAACCGCCGGCAACCGAGATGTTATAATGTAGCAAATGCAAAGAGCTTTGTCCGTTCCCAAATTAGAGCAACTTAGCCACCAATTACGACGGCAAATTCTAGGAACAATTTACCAAACTAAAGTGGGCCATTTGGCCGGTAGCCTTTCCAGCTTGGAAATTCTGGTCAGCCTTTATTTTGGCGGCATTTTGCGTTACGATCCCCGCCGGCCTAATTGGCCGGAGCGAGATCGGCTTATCGTTTCTGCCGGCCATCTGGCGCCGGCGATTTATACTGTTTTGGCCGCAGCAAAATTTTTTCCCAAGCGCCAGTTGCAACGCTTTGGGCTACTGCGGTCCCGTTTTGAAACTCACACCGTAAAAAGAGTCCCGGGGATAGAATACTCCGCCGGGCTGCTCGGCCAAGGGCTTTCCGTCGCCATCGGTCTAGCTTTGGCTTTGCAAAACAATCGCAGCCGCATTTTCTGTTTAATGAGTGATGGTGAACAACAAGAAGGCCAAGTCTGGGAGGCGGCTATGGCGGCCAGCAAATATCGGCTGGGCAATTTGGTGGGCATTATCGACGCTAATCAAATCCAAATCGACGGCCATATCCGCGATATTATGCCTTTGGCCAATCTTAAGTTAAAATATGAAGCTTTCGGCTGGCGTGTTTTTGAAACCGACGGCAACGATTTCCGACGACTTGTCCCCGCTTTTAGCCAAGCCTTAGAAAGCCGCCATCAGCCGGCAGTCATTATCGCCAAAACCGTAGCCGCCGCCGGCATTCCCAGCATGGAAAATAACCCCTATTGGCACAGCCACATTCCTAACTCCCAGGAGTATCAGCAAGCTCTTAAAGATTTACGCCAAGGACTATGAAAGGCTCGACTCGCGACGGTTTTGGCCGTGCTCTCTGCCAGCTAATGGCCGAAAACGAAAGAATCGTTGCCATAACCGCCGATTTGCGCACCTCAACCAGAATTGGCGCTTGCCCGCAACGGTTTCCCGACCGTTTCTTTGAGGTTGGCGTCGCCGAACAAAATTTGGCCGGAATAGCGGCCGGATTAGCTTTGGGAGGGAAAACTGTTTTTGCCACCTCTTTCGCCTGCTTCTCACCGGCAATCAACTGGGCCCAGATCCGCCAATCTATTTGCTATAACAATCTCAACGTTAAAATCGTCGGCAGCCACGCCGGTCTAGCCACCGGTCCCGATGGCGCCACCCACCAAGCCTTGGAAGATATCGCCCTAACTACTGTTTTGCCAAAAATGACCGTGGTGGCCCCGGCCGACAGCGAGCAGGCGGCAACTTTAACCCGCCTCCTGGCACAAAAACCCGGGCCCGCCTACCTGCGCCTAACCCGCCCTAAAACCCTGGAGCTTGATAGTTTCCGGTTTAATATTGCCTGGAAACCTTTGCGGCTGGGCCGGCCCCAACAGCTAAACAAAGGTACCGGCTTAACCATTGTCGGCTTCGGGCCCATCTTGCCGGAATTTCTGCATATTATGCCTCCCCAAAAATGGCAGCGGGCCGATATTTTCAACGTCCACACCCTCAAACCCTTCAATCCCGCCCCCATTCTCGCTTCTCTAAAGCGCCATCCCCAAATTATTGTCGTTGAGGACCATCAGCGCCAGGGAGGCCTCGGCAGCCTGCTCAGCCAAGCCATCGCCAAGGCCGGCTTGAAGGTTAAATGGCAACACCTGGCTGTTAACGACCAATTTGGCCATTCCGCCCGCAATTTCCGAGCCCTTTGGCGCCGCTATATTTTTGCCAACCTGAAGCTAGTATAATAGTGCCATGTTTTGGCAACAACCGTGGTCAACCATAACCAAGCATCCCTATCGGAATCTGGTAATCGTTTTGGCCGCCGCCAGCCTGGTCTTTCTGGGCTTTATCTTTACCACCCTGCCCTCGCCTCGCCATTTGCGCCAAGATCGCTACGCCGCCTCCACTCTGATACTTGACCGCCACGGAAAATTGCTTTACGAATTTTACGCCCAACAAAACCGGGTTCCGGTGACCCTCGATGACATCCCCGACTATCTCATAAAAGCCACTATTGCTGTTGAAGATAAAAATTTCTACCGCCACCACGGGCTTGATTTTCGCGGCATTAGCCGAGCTTTTTACAGCACCATCTTCCGCCACCGGCTTGAGGGGGGATCCACCATTACCCAGCAGTTGGTTAAAAACGCTCTTCTTTCCCCGCGGCGCACTTTAGCGCGGAAAATAAAAGAAGTCATCCTTACCCTCCTAACCGAGGCCCTTTACAGCAAAAAGCAAATTTTAACCATGTATTTTAACCAAACACCCTATGGGGGCACCGCCTGGGGGATTGCCGCCGCCGCCAAAACATATTTCAATAAAGACCCCAAAGAGCTTAATCTTGCCGAAGCCGCGCTTTTGGCCGGCTTGCCGGCAGCCCCCAGCCATTTTTCCCCGTTTATCCACCCCGATTTAGCCCGCCAACGCCAACGCCTGGTTTTGGAAAAAATGAAACAGCAACATGTTATTAGCCCAAAAGAATACCGGAAAGCGCTGGCAACTCCGTTATCTTTCGCTTCGCCCCAACCGGGAATTAAAGCGCCCCACTTTGTTTTCTACGTCAAAGAGCAGCTTATCAAAAAGTTTGGCCGGGCGATTGTGGAGCGCGGCGGCTTAAGGGTCCTTACCAGCCTTGACCTAAAAGTCCAGGAGGAGGCCCAAAAAATTGTCCGCCGGGAAATAAGCCGGCTCAAAAGCGCCCATATCAGCAACGGTGCCGCTCTCGTTCTCCAACCTAAAACCGGAGAAATTTTAGCTATGGTTGGCTCCAAAGACTATTTCGCCAAAGATATCGATGGTAAATTCAATGTTGTCTTGGCCCGGCGCCAGCCGGGATCGGCGATCAAGCCCTTGAACTATGTAATTGGCCTGGCCTCCAAAAAAGTAACTCCGGCAACAATTTTCGCCGATATTCCCAGCTGCTTTCTCAGCGGCAATCAGCCCCCTTACTGCCCCACCAATTACGACAACCTCTTCCACGGCCCGGTCCAGCTTCGTTACGCACTCGGCAATTCATTTAATATCCCGGCGGTAAAAATGTTGGCCCTAAACGGATTAGACACATTTATAGCCTCCGCCAGCGCCATGGGCATTACCACCTTCAACCAGCCCCAGCGCTATGGTCTTTCTCTGACTCTGGGCGGCGGCGAAGTGCGCATGCTTGATTTAACAACGGCTTTTGCCACTATAGACAATTTGGGGCGTTATCAGCCGCCTATCAGCATTCTTGAGGTTCGCGATCGCCACGGGCACCTTATTTGGAGCCATAAACCGGCCCCCGGTCCCCGCGTCTTACCCCAAGCCGCCGCCTGGTTGGTCAGCAATATCTTATCCGATAACGCCGCTCGCAACGCTGCTTTTGGCTCCCGCTCTTGGCTGGTGGTAAAAAACCACCCCGAGGTTGCCGTAAAAACGGGCACCACCAACGACAAGCGCGATAATTGGACCATCGGCTATACTCCCAGTTTTCTGGTTGCGGTTTGGGTGGGCAACAACAATAACTCGCCAATGAGCCGAGTTGCTTCCGGAGTTACCGGAGCCTCGCCAATTTGGAATAAGATCACCAGCTTCGTCCTCCAGGGCCGCTCGCCTGAATGGCCGCCGCGGCCAGCTGATATTATTGGCCGAACTGTTTCCAATTTAACCGGCCAACTGCCAGCCACCAACGAGAAGAGCGTTCGTTTTGAATACTTTATCAGGGGCACCGACCCCAAGCAGACGGCCCAAATGGAACAAGAAATTCTCGTTAACAGCGACAACCATCAGCCGGTGCAACCGGGAGAAAAGCCCGCCCACACCCAAAAAGAAAGGCATCGCATAATTAAAGATGCTTTGGGGATCGTTTTTTGTTTTGACTGTCCGCCTCCACCCAAGGGCTATCAGGTTAATATTCGTTATCCGCTCCATGGCTCCAACTCTCCGTCCCGTTAGGCTGTTGCAACACATTGGCCGGCCCATCTTCCATTTGCTTTTCAACTTTCTGGCGGCAATGGTTTCGGGAAGCGCTTGGTGCCGCTGCCAGATTGCCCGCCAAAAAAGCTTTGTGGGCCGGCTTAAAACTAATCTGCCTATTACTCTCCCAAAATTACACATCAGCCGCCGCTTCCTCTGGGTGTTTGCTTTAGGCGTGGCGGTCGTGGGCGGCTATTTTTGGCTTTTTTACCAATTGCCCAGCATAACTTCTTTATCTAATCACTATCCCCGCTTAACCACTAGGATTCTTGACCGCCGCGGGCGATTGCTTTATAAAATCTACCGCCGCGAAAACCGCAGCTTAATCCGCTTGTCGCAACTGCCAAACTATGTTGTTCAAGCAACTCTCGCCGCTGAAGATAAAGATTTTTGGCACCATCCCGGCATTTCACCCACGGGCATTATCCGCGCCCTATTGTTTGACTTGCGCCATCCCCAAAACCCGCCCATTGGCGGCTCGACCATCACCCAACAGCTCGTTAAAAATGTTTTCCTGGGATCGCAAAAAACTATCCGGCGCAAAATTAGAGAAATTGTTCTCGCCTTTTTGGTAGAAAATAGATTTAATAAAGCGGAGATTTTGGAAACCTACCTTAACACTATCTCCTATGGCGGCACAAGCTATGGAATTGAGGAGGCCAGCCAACGCTACTTTGGCCATTCAAGCGCTAAGCTAACTCTTGCCGAGGCGGCTCTCTTGGCCGGTCTGCCCAAAGCTCCCAGCCGTTATTCACCTTTCGGCGCCTACCCGGAATTAGCCAAAAAGCGCCAACGGCTAATTTTGGGAGAAATGCTCCGAGCCGGCTTTATCCAACCCGATGAATACCAAAAAGCATTACGGCAGCCCCTCCATTTCCAATCAAAAGCCATTCAAATCAAGGCTCCCCACTTTGTTTTTTATATCAAAGATTTACTCAGCCGCCGTTATGGATCACGGCTTGTGGAACAAGGAGGATTGCAAGTAACCACCAGCCTGGATCTGGATCTGCAGAAAAAAGCGGAAGCTATCCTCCGCCAAGAATTGGCTAAAGTCGCCCGGCTTCATGTAGGCAACGGGGCAATTTTAATAGTCCATCCTAAAACTGGAGAAATCTTGGCCATGGTCGGTTCCCGCGACTATTTTGATTTTAACCATGGCGGAAACGTTAACGTCACTCTCCAGTTGCGCCAACCGGGCTCGGCGATAAAACCCGTTAATTATTCCGTGGCTTTGCAAATGGGCTTTACCCCGGCCACAATAATCAGCGACACCCCCATCAGCTTCCCAATCCCCGGCCAGCCAAACTATGCCCCCCATAATTATGACCATCGCTTCCACGGCTTTGTCAGCCTGCGGACCGCCTTGGCCTCATCGCTAAATGTCCCGGCCGTAAAGGTATTGGCCTCTTACGGCGTGCCGCGGATGGTTACCATGGGCCAGCAGCTGGGCATCGGCAGTTGGACCGATCCCCAACGCTACGGCCTTTCCCTAACTCTGGGCGGCGGCGAGGTGCGCATGGTTGATTTGGCCACCGTTTACGCTACACTAGCTAACTTAGGCCAACGGGTTGACCTGAGTCCGCTTTTAAGCGTGCGCAATGCCCGCGGCCAAACCCTCTATGAACATCCTTTGCCCAAAATGCAAAGCGTTCTCGACCCTGGGGTAGCCTTTCTTTTAAACGATATTCTCAGCGATGACCGGGCGCGCAGCCTAGCCTTTGGTCGCCATTCACTATTAGAAATTCCCAAGGCTAAAGTAGCCGTAAAAACCGGTACCAGCAATAATCTCCGCGACAATTGGGCTATCGGTTACACTGCTAACTTTGTGGTTGCCGTCTGGGTGGGCAACAATGACGGCTCGCCCATGAGCCAAATTGCTTCGGGAATCACCGGAGCTACCCCCATTTGGCACCGGCTTACCCTCTTGATGCTAAACCGTTATCCCCAAACAGGATGGGCCCGGCCAGACGATATTGTCCAGAGACGGATTTGTTTAACTACCGGCACCCTTCCTTGCCGCGATTGCCCTCTTGTGGGAGATGAATTTTTTCTGCGGCGGCACCAGCCTCTCGTCCCTTGTTCACCACAGCAATTCCAACATCCTTCTCCATCCCCAGCCAGCAACTGAAACCTAACGACCGACCAACCACCAAAATATCAAGCTCGGCAAAACCGTAACCAACAAAAGAATTATCAACCAAATGCGGCGGCGGCGGGCAATGGCGGCTGCTTGCAACGGCGACAATAGAGTTAATTGCCGGTTATTCCTTTTACTTTCGCCCATGGCGCCGAAGGAAATTTTTTAGCTGGCTCAAGGTAAGCAAGCCTCGTTTGGCCCCGGGATAGCCGATAACGCTTGCCGCATTGGCTATCCCCCAAGAAAGGGCAATAACCGGCGAACTATTGCGGGCTATTGCCGCGGCAAAGCCAACCCCAAAGGCATCTCCGGCCCCGGTAGTATCCCTAACGGGAACAGTTATTGTGGGCTGGTAAAAACGCTCGCACTGCCAAAAAACCGTGGCGCCGCCAGCTCCCTGGGTAACCGCCAAAAGGGGAATCTTTTGCCGTCGAATGCGCTGCTCCAATCTCGCTCCGCTGGCGGCAAAAAGCTCTTCGGCTTCGCCTTGGTTAAGAAAAAGGTGTGTCTTTGCCGCTAAAGCTAAAACTTTCTTTCTGTCCGCTAATTCCCGCTGGCCCGGATTCCAAAAGACCCGGGCACCCTGCCGCCGGGCACGATCAATAAGATAAGCCGCCAAATCAAGGTTGCCTTCCAAAGAGGCAAGGTAATAATTGTCTGCTTTCAGCTTATGCCAGGGAAGGCTGTTTTTTTCCAAACTGCTAGGCCCGCGATAAACCAGGATTGTCCGCCGGCCGTCGGGAGCCAACAAAATTAGAGACTGGTCTGTGCCCTCGTGCTTAACCACCAACCAGCGGCTATCCAAATCCTTTTGGTTTGCCAAATCATTAACCACAAATTTGCCAAAACAATCATCGCCCAAGCGCGCCGCCACGGCGGTTTTAAAACCCAAACGGCTGAAGCCCACCGCACTGTTGGTACCGCCGCCCCCGCTGGCCAAAAAACGGCTTTTTACCTCAACTTTCTCCCCATAAATCGTGCAAATTGTTGTCTTTTCACCATTATTAAAGTCGTCATCGGTTAAAAACCTGTATTTCGTCGATTGTAAGAAAATATCTACTGTCGCCGAGCCCACAGCAATAAATTGATATTTCTTGTCTTTCACCGCAAGAGATGGAAATAAGTTTTAATTTGCTTTTCCAAAGCTACCACCACAGGCCGAGCCAATTGATAATATTTGAAACTGTCGTTTTCCGTCAGAATTTTCGACCACTCGCGGCGCAGGATATAGCGCAGCCGGCTGTTGATGTTAATTTTTTGGATTAAATTTTCCCTCAGCGCCTGTTCTAAATCGGCAAAATTAACCCCCGAGCCGCCGTGAAGGGTTAGGTAAACACTCCCGGCCACTTTTTTAAGCCGGCGAATTTGGCTTATATCCAGCCTTTCTTCATGCCGGGGGTCGTAGCCATGCTTATTGCCGGCAAAAATAGCAACTAAATCAGCGCCGCTGGCTTCAATTAATTCTTTAAGGTCGTTGGCCCGGGTAAGCTTTTCATCGGGCTCGACTTCCACTAAAATATGGCGTTCATGGGCCTTGGCAACCATCAGTCGACTCTGGCGCATATTCTCTGCCAGCGGCAATTGGGAAAAATCGACGTGGACCATATCAAAGCCCAATTCCAAAGCCTGGTTGATAAGGACCGGGCTGTGGCCATGATCTAGATTAAGAAAAAGAGGCAAACCTTGTTTTTTAAAACTATCCACCAGGGCATAAAATTGCGGCAAACCCCAAAAATTAGTTTCGCCTTCGGAAACGGCGACAATAGTCGGCTGGCGGCTTTCGGCAACCGCTGCCGCCACGGCTTTCAAGGTGGGCCAACTGTCAATATTAAAAGCAAAGACCGGCCCCTGCTCTAAGGCTTGGCTTAATTTCATCTCAACCCAGAATATCACTTCTAAAGCCAAATGCCAACATTAAGCCGGCAATTCCTCAAGAAATTAAGAGTTGTTTGTTAGCGGTTGGATAAAAAGCACAATGTTTTTGCCAATTATAAGGTTATAATAGAACAAACTATGGAAAAGCTAAAGCGGTACGCCCGCCTGCTATTTTTCTTGTTTACCTTATGGGGCTTTAGCGGCCGGCCAAGCTATGCCAGTCAAATAATCTGGCAGCAAATAAAACGGCCGGCCGGCCCAATGGGTTTTAGCAGCCGCATCAGCGCCAGCGTAGGCGACTACCTCTACGACGTTGACGGCTTAACATCGCCCGGGGCTCAGGTTAAGCTCATCTCCAGCCAAGGAACCATCAGGGTGGCTACCTTTGCTGACCGGAAAGGCGTCTTCCGGTTTTATCATCTTCTTAGCCCCCGCTATCCGGGCATGTTTTGCTTTTTCAATCGCGACCGCCGGGGGCGATCCAGCCCTCCCCTTTGCCTCTGGCCGCCGCCGCCGGATAGGCAACGCCATCTCCAAGGCATTCTTCTGCCGCCTTCGTTTTCTTTAAGCAAGCCGAAACTGCCCGGCCGGCCGGTGTATTTAACCGGCCTGGCTATCCCCCAAAGCCGAGCCAGAGTATTCGCCTTTCGATCGATCCCATTTTGGCAACAATGGTTGAATTTTGTTTTAGCGCAAGAATTGGCCAAACCTGTTTTGGTCGCCGATAACGGCTCTTTTCGAGCCAAGCTAGATACCGGACACGGGCGGGTTTTAGTGGGCGTTTCCTATCAGCAAACCTCTAGCCCTCCCAGCTATAATTTACACTGGCAAAGCTTAAGCTGGTGGCAGTGGCTGATACAACAACTCATTTCTTTTGCTGCTCATCTCTTGCATTGGTTTTATTACAAATTTTTCCGTTGGCCTGTTTTCTTCGCAATCCAAATAACAATTATCGCCTATAGTTTTTGGCGGCTAAAACATGCCCGCTAGCATAAAGAGCGGCAAATTATTGTCCCGCTACCGTTTTGAGATATTTTTCACCCTTGGTCTGATTGCCATCGCTTTTGGCGCGCTGCAGATATGGCAACAGGCTCAAAACCAACCCCTAAAAATCAGCATCCCTACCCCCACGCCGATAGATATCGCCGCCGATATTTCCGGAGCGGTAATGCATCCCGGCACTTATCGTTTTCACCGCCAAGCTCGCATCCAAGATCTGCTGATTGCCAGCGGCGGGCTCAAATTAAACGCCGATCGGCTCTGGTTGGCCAAACACCTCAACTTAGCCCAACACCTAACCGACGGCAGCAAAATCTATATCCCCCGCCAAGGCGAAAAAGTTGCCGGCTGGTCAAATACAAAAATCAGCATCAACCAAGCCAATGCCCAAGAGTTAACTAAATTGCCGGGCATTGGGCCCCAATTAGCCAAAGAGATAATCCATTACCGCCAAAGCCGCCGCTTCCAAACAATCGGTGAACTTCAAGCGGTTCCCGGAATCGGCCCCAAAATGTTCTTAAGAATAAAAGGCCGCCTGCGGATTTAATGGCCGAAATCAATATTAAAAAACTGGTCTTTCCCTAGCTGGCCGCTAAAAACAATGCCGCCCCCGGTGCTAGTAGCCGCCTGATTGACGTTGAGCGGTTTAAGAAAGAGAGGGTAGTTCACCAAGAGCGTTAACGGCGTGGCGCCAAAGCCGGGCTGCTTTTGCCAATAAAAGGCCAGCCGCCAATTGGGTTTGGTAATTTTTACCGGCAATTGATATTTAATCAACAGGCGGCGGCGGCTATTAATTGGCACCGTGAGCCAAAACCCAAGCTGCTGATACCGGTAAGCAAACGATTGGTCTATCTGTTGGGAATCAATTATTTTTTCTTGCCCATTCTCATAAATAATCTTGGCCTCTTGCAGTTGGCTTTGGCGGGGAAGGAAAACGCGGAGATAGTTTTTGTAATCGCCGCCGGGCCATTGGCGGCTCTGGGCGGTATTGTCATAACTGATTTCCAGCTGATGGTTTAAGGTTTGGTTGTGAATATCTATTCTTTCCGCCAATGTCCGCTTGAGAAAATAATTGGCTTTATTAACTCCCAAATTAGCCTCCAATAAATAAAGATAGTCGCTGCTGGTATTGGCAACAGGCTGGGAATAGATTACCGCCCCATCCCAACCCAACTCTTGATTAATGCCTTGGGCTTGGGGATCAGAAAACCAGAGAAGGAGTTCTTTTTGCTGAAAACTTGCCAACAGCGCTCGAGAAATTGCCGCTGTGGAAAAGTTTTTTTCTTTTACGCTAACCAATAATTGTTGGGCTAACAAATTAAGGAAGTTGGCTTTCTGGTGAGACCCGGGGAAGGAGCTTTTCTCAGCATAAAACTCGGCCTTGGCAAATAAGTTGCCGGCGTTTATCTTTTCCTTAAGGCTGGGCAAATAAATTTGCCCTCCGGCTGCTAACAGATTTTGGACCGCACTCAAGGTTACTCCTATTACTATTTGGGGTTTAATTTTCATCTCTTTTTCTAAAAACCAGGCCGCCCGGCGGGCGTTTTCGGAAAAATCGGCCGACCAATTAGAGTCACGTAAATACCAATTGCCCTCACCCAAATAACGGCGAATCGGCAAAGGCGGTTCAACGTGGCCGATTAGCTGGCCGTCGGCGCTATAAACATCAAAAACCTTAAAATCTTTTAATTGCCCCTGTTTTAAGGTTGCTAAGGCGAACGAACCGATAAAGCCTCCTCCCGGACGCAGTTCATTATTATTTTCCAAAAGGATTAAAACTTTTAACGGCTGTCTTTGCTCTTGAAGCCAAGATAAAAGCCGCCAGCTATTCGGCAAGAAAGCCAAAAACTGCATGTTTTTTTGAATTTTTTGCTGGTAACGCTGCATTTTGGCAGGCAAAAAACCGGCTAAAAGCCGTCCATCAATCAGAAGATGTTCTAGGTAGTGGCCGATATTATTGCTAAGAACCGCCAATTCGCCTAAATCGGCGCGTTTTTGGCGGCGATCCAAAATATAATCCGCCAATACGTTACTTTGGCTTGTAAACTGGCTCGCGGTCGCCAAAAGCTGGCCCGCCTGCTCCAGGGCATCGCTGGCCAGCAACAGCTTTTCCTTATTGCCAAAATAAAAACTGTTCCAACCTAAGCGCCGCAATAAAGTTCTGCCTGTTTGGGCTTGTTGGCTGGCCCGGCGGCCTTGCTTTTGGGCAGCGGCCAAAAGATGCCGGTGATAATAAGCTTGGCCCCGCCAAAGATGCCATCCTGCCTGCCCCAAACTGGCGCTTACTGCTATTAAAGGCAAAAACCAAAGAAAAACGGGAAAAATTACCGCTCCCCAAAGCCAACCCCTGCTCTTCTTTGCTGCTGGTTTTTCGTCCGAAAGCTTCTCCGGCTTTTGCAAAGAAGCATGCTCAGTATGCTTAAAGGGAATCTTACGCAACGGAATTGTTTTTTCCGGCCGGTGAGATTCGCTTATTTCTTCGGTTACCGTAATAAGTGGCGGCGCCTTTTTCACCTGCTTCTTTTTTTTGGCTTTTTTAGTATGAACAGGCTTTGGCAAACTCCTAGCTAAAGGCAAAGGCTGCTTTGGCGATGGCGGCGGAATTTTAGTCGCCGCTTGAAACTTCTTCAATTTTCCCTCTTCCAGTTTTTGGAAAAGGAATTGCAAGGTTTTCTTGCTGCCTATTTCCCAGTTCACCGCCGGCTGCCAGTCAAGCCGGCGTAAGGTTTCGCGAATAAGAGTTTCTTGCAAATGGCCCCATTGCCACTGGCCCGGGTAGTGCCGCCTGCCGTTGACCTGGGCGGCCTTTGCCAGCTGCCGCCAAATATCGCCCAGCTTTTGCTTCGGGCCGGCCAGAACTAAGGGATCGGTTTCACTCAAGGGGCTAAATAGGCTCAGGAAAAGGCCGTGAATAAAGTCCCGGCTATAAACCGGGAAAACCTCTTGTTGGGCAGAAAAGCGGGGCCGCTGGCCGAAGACGGCCGCCAAGAAAAAATTATCCAATGGCGTCTGCGGCCGCCAAAAATCGTTTACTCCATAGATGTGGCCGGCTTGAATCAGCCGCCAATCAATTTTAAGGGGGTGCATTTCATCTAAGGTAGCTGTTAGATTATTGTGGGGAGCGATAACCCGCAAAAACCTAACGCCAAGTTTGGTTGCCAATCGAGAAGCTTCTTGTTGATAACCAAAGTCAACCACATAATTTGGCTTTAAACCGCCGGTTCGGCTGCTGATTTGCAAGCGGTCGTGTTCAAAGGGAGGCTCGCTACCGGTAATGGCAACCACCCGTAGATTTTTACCAAGCAGATGCTGGGCAAACATCCAACCCAAAAGATGCTCGGGGGCAAAAATCGCCACCAAGGGGACATTCTGACTTACCGATAGTGCCAATAGAGCTTTTCTGGGCATTAAATTATTGTATCATCCCTGATGTTTTTAAACCGCTTAAAATTGTAACCGCCAAAACCTTAAGTTTATCCGCAAACCAGAGCGAAAATTTGACAAATAATCTCCCTTTATGTTTTAATACTGTTAATTGTGCAATTGTCCTCAATAATATTTTAACTAAAACTGCCGTTATTTAGTATCAAAGGGGGTATCATATGGGCGATGATGGTGTTATTACCACTGACGATTTCAAAAACAATCCGGCAACGGCGCCAAAAGCGGTTGCCCAAAAACCGGAAAAGCTGGTTGAGGTTGACGGAAGAATTATTCCCGATAGCCACTTGCCAACCGAATATGCTGAAGGCGTTTTAGATATCGCCAGCGATGGCCACGGTTTCTTGCGGCCGCACTTTATCCCCTCGCCCAAGGATGTTTACATTTCGGCTTCACAAGTCAGGCGCTTCCAATTCCGCGAAGGCGACTTTATTGGCGGGCAAGTTCGCGCTCCCAAGGACAGCGAGCGTTACCGCAGCATTTTAAAAATTGAAAAATTTAACGGCGTGCCCATAGAAAAAATGAGACCGCGCCCTTGGTTCAATCAACTAACTCCCATTTTTCCCCAGCCGCAAATTAAGCTGGAAACGGAGCAAAAGCTCTTGGCGCCACGAATAGTCGACTTGATTGCCCCCATCGGTTTTGGCCAGCGCGGACTAATCGTTTCTCCCCCCAAGGCCGGTAAAACCTGGCTAATGAAAGATATCGCTTACGGGGTAGCAAAAAATTACCCCAAAATCCACTTAATGGCCGTCCTAATCGGCGAAAGGCCGGAAGAAGTTACCGACCTTGTCCGCAGCATCAAAGGCGAAGTTGTCTCTTCAAATTTTGATGAGCCACCCGATTATCAAACCAGGGCTGCGGAAATCGCTATTGAAAGGGCCAAGCGGTTGGTAGAATCGGGCGAAGATGTTTTTATTCTATTAGATTCCATTACCAGATTGGCTAGGGCTTATAATCTCTCCATGCCTTCATCGGGAAGAACTCTTAGTGGAGGCTTTGACCCTACCGCCCTTTACCCCGCCAAGCGATTTTTCGGCGCGGCTCGCAATATTGAAAAAGGCGGATCATTGACAATTATTGGCACCACCCTGGTAGACACCGGCAGCAAGATGGACGACTTGATTTATGAAGAGTTTAAGGGCACCGGCAATATGGAAGTCCACTTGGAGCGGCGCTTAGCCGAGCGGCGTATTTTTCCGGCTATCGATATCCAAAAGTCGGGGACGCGAAAAGAAGAGTTGCTTTTTGACCCAAAAATTTATCCGCAAATTGTCCGCATGCGGCGCATGGTAGATTTGCTGAACAAGGACGAGCGGACCGAAGCCTTTTTGAATAAATTGGCTAAAACAAAAGATAACCGGGAGTTCCTGGCTAGCCTAAACCATGGCTAAGAATGTCGAAAAAGTGATCATCTTAGGCGCCGGACCGGCAGGTTTAACTGCCGGTATTTATGCCGGCAGGGACGGCTTGAAACCATTGGTGGTCGAAGGCCTCTCTCCGGGGGGACAGCCCAACTTGACCACTACCATTGAAAATTATCCCGGTTTCCCGGAAGGCATCCAAGGTCCGGAATTAGCCCAGCGTCTCCGCCAGCAAGCGGCCAAATTTGACAGCCGTTTCATCAGCGGCCAAGCGGCAAGCGTAAGTTTTAAAAAATTTCCCTACCAAATTAGGCTTTCTAACGGCCAATCGCTCCAAGCCCAAAGTGTAATTATCGCCACCGGCAGTTCCGCTTGGTTTCTAGGTTTACCTCGAGAAAAAGCATTGCTGGGCCACGGCGTTTCTATTTGTGCCACCTGCGATGCTCCTTTCTATAAGGGCCTCGCTGTAGCTGTTGTTGGCGGCGGCGACACAGCTATGATTGACGCCACCGCTTTAGCCAAAGTGGCTAAGCGCGTTTATATTATTCATCGGCGCGACAAGTTACGCGCCTCCCTGGCTAACCAGCTTCTGCTTAAAAATTTTTCCAATATTAAAATCTTATGGAATAAAACCATCAGCCAAATCCATGGCGCAGATAAATTAAGCGGGGTTACCGTTAAGGATACCCAAACCGGCCGATTAAGCCGCTTAAAGCTTAATGGGCTTTTTCTTGCCATCGGCCATCATCCCAACACCGATTTTCTTCGGGGAAAATTAACGCTAGATAGCCATGGCTACGTGCTTACCCACAATAAAGTCTTTACTTCCGTAGAGGGTGTTTTTGCCGCCGGAGACGTGGCCGACCCCCAATACCAACAATTGGCAAGCGCTGTGGGGACCGGCTGCATGGCCGCACTAGAAGCGGAAAACTTTCTTAGGCAAAAGAAATAAGCTGAGTTTTTATTTTACAGGGCTAGGCGAAGGGGTAACGCTAATCTGGGGAGCCGCTTCTTTAGATAGCTGAATCGGGGTAATTTTTGGGCTGGGTATCGGCGTTGGCAAAGATAGTTGCTTTGTTTTAGCGGCGGATTTAGTTTGCTGCTTCACTTGTTTTCCTAAAGCTTTTTGCCATTTTTCTAACTCTTTTTTCGCCTTCTTATAATCAGGGCTGCCTATTTTTACCAACTGTACCGCCTGTTGCAGTTTGGCAACTGCCGGCGCTAACTTGTTTTGTTTCTTTAATGACCAAGCCCAGCTATACCAAGCGTTGGCGTAATCCGGCTTTAAATTAACTGCCGCTTCGAAAGCCCTCGCCGCTTGATCATATTTTCCCAAACCATAATAAATGCTGCCAAGGCTTGTCCTCAAGTTAGGATTAAAAGGATCAAGGCTAATAGCTTGTTGGTAAGCGGCAATAGACCAGTTGTCGGCCCCTTTAATTAAATTGATTAGCCGCTGATAAGTGTGAGCTAAATTTCTCCAAGCGATAATATTTTTCGGTTCTATAGCCACCCCTGCTTTCGCTTCGGAAATCGCTCCTTGCGCCAAACCGCTGAGAGTTTTCTTTTCTTTATCGGTTAATTTTTTTCCTCTGCGAACCAACATTGACGCCAAAGCCAGGTTTGTTTGCGAACTAGCCAAACGATAAGACAGCATAAAACGGTTTAGCCTAACCGCCTTGTATTGCAAGCGGTAAGCTGCTATCCCATTATTTTCGTTAATCGCCATTAATGAGTGTACAAACCAATATTCCGCCAAAGCGCCTCTTACCAGGAAAAATCCACCTATGACCACCAAAAGAGTTGCGCTGGCGGCAATCAATTGTCTCGCCCAATCGGGAAATTTTATTTCCTTCTCGGCATAAGGAAGCGCTAAAAATACAGCTAGCAGCAATAGCCAAATTAAAATTCCGGAAAAAGGCAAAAGCAGCTCCGCAATCAGCAAAAACCCCAACAGCCAAGCCAGGCTCCCTTTTGTTTTCTTTAATTGGCGGATAACGCCAATTAAAAACAAAGCCCAAAAGATTAACCCCGCCAAGCCTATTTCTGTCCAAATATGGAACCATAGGTTTGCAGGGCTGTTAAAAAGCAATGCCCAGTTGGCATTTTTATTAAAGCTAAGGGGCCGATAGGCGGCAAATGCGTTGAGGAAATTGGCCGGACCCACCCCAAAGAGAGGCTTGTTTTTTAAAGATTCCACCGCCACCGACCAAGAAGGGGCAAATCCTAAAATTTGCGGGCGCTGATGATATGTTTGGTAACCCACAATCCCTAAACCCACAAAAAAAACAAAGGTTAATGCAAGCGTTAGAAGAGCGGGCTTATACAAAAAGCGGTGGTTTTCTTTGCGGATAAAAATAACGGCCTTGTACAGCCAAAATAGGAAAAGCGCGCCTATAAAGATAAGCCATGTTAGGGATGAACCTAGCGGGGACCAAAGCGGACCGCCGATAACCAAGGGGTGCGCTTTGCCAAAAATATGGAGGGGATAGCGGCTTAAGGGCAAAAGGAAAAGGCCAATTGCCAACATAACCAAAAACAATCCGGCAAAGCTAACCAAATTTATTATTTTTTCCTTCGCTTTTAGCAAATCCGTTTGGGCAAGGAGAAAACCAAAAACGGCGCTTAAAAGCAAGAAAAGCCACGGATTGCCTTCCAACAGGCTACGCACTCTTATTCCTGAGCTTGAGAAAATCCAGCCCACCAAACCCCAAGCGATAAGAAAAACAAGCCAACGGCTTTGCCGATAAAAACCCAAACGCTGTTGCCGCGATTCTAAAAATCCTAGTCCCCAAACCAGCAATCCCAACAAATCAACGAAGGCCAAGAATATTATTTTCCCGCCGGAAATCGGCTGGCGCGACCAAGGCCAAAAGAAAAGGGGTAAAAGCAAAATTGCCACTTCTAAGATTAAGGTTAAAACGCGGCGGCTAAGAATTTTCTTTTTTGTAAGTATCATATCTATCTAATAATAGATTTGTTTTTTCGCCAAGTCAAGGGACAGTTTTATCAATTCAATTATTCTTGCGGGAGGCCCGGGCGGGATTCGAACCCGCGGTCGCGGTTTTGCAGACCGCTGCGTTGCCACTTCGCCACCGGGCCAAGCCAGCTTATTGTAACAAATATATTCGCTTTACTCATAAAATCTATGGAAATGGGGCCAGCGAACAGGATAGCCCCTTTCGCGTCATGCTGAACTTTCCCCGACTCCGACTTTACGTCGGAGCGTCGGGAAAAATCAGGATGACGAAATTCCAAGTTCTAAGCTCTAAGTTCCAAACGTTTTGAATTTTGAGAATTAGGAAGTTTGAATTTGTTTAGGGTTTAGGATTTGAAATTTTCAATTTGGATTTTATTTGGTGGATGCGGCAGGATTCGAACCTGCGACCCCCGACTTATAAGATCGGTGCTCTAACCGCTGAGCTACGCATCCCCTCTTAATTATACAACCATCGCAAGTGTTATCATAAAGGTATGAAAAAAATGGCGCGGCTGCTTTTTCTATCAGCCGTTTTTCTAGCCAGCTTTAAAACAGCTTTTCTGCTGCGAAATTTTAATTATCTTTACCTAAATCCGCCGGCCCAAAGTCCACCCCCGGAAAAACTGCTTAGTTTGGAAAAAATTATCGAAGACCACCCTCACTACGCTGACGGTTGGCAAAAACTAGCCGAATTCTGGCAAACGATAAATCCTCGCTTGGCTGAGTTTTGCCGCCAACAAGCTCACAAAATTGCTCCCTGGAGATTTTAAGATTCTTTTTCTTCTTCTGTCTTAGCCTCTTTCTTTTCTTCGCCGGTGGTTTCTTCCGCCTCCGGAGCCGCCTCTCCCGCTTCCGGTTTAGCCTCAACCTCTTCTTCTTTAGCAACTGCTTCTATTTTAACCACCACCTGGTTCTCATCAACCTGGGGAGAAACCTTTTTAAGATCAATGTCTAAATCCTTCACTAAAATGTCAGCGCCAACTTTTTCCAAACCGGAAACATCAACGCCTATTTCTTCCGGCAAGTCTGTCGGCAGAGCCTCAACTTCTATCTCGTTAAGCGATTGGACCAAAACGCCCTCGCCGTGGACCACCGCCGGAGCCTCCTTGTAAATTACCACCGGAATTTCCGCTTTTACCTTTTCTGTTAGGTTAACTTGGTAAAAATCCAGGTGCAATAGATTATCTTCCAAAGGATCATATTGGGGATTTTTCATTAGCGCCGGCCGCGGTTTTTTTTCTCCCCCAACTTGCAAATCAATGACGTTTGTTTCCCCATATTGGCCCAAAAATTTATCCGCCGCTTTCAAATCAAGCTGGACCATAAGGGACTTTACTCCCTTCCCATAAATGTTTGCCGGCAATAGCCCTTGGTGGCGCAGCTTCTTTAGCTGATGGCCGCGCAGTTTGCGCTTGTCCACTTTCAAAACCGGCCGCTCCGATTTAGAAGGCTTTTTATTTTTAATAGCTTTTTTTGCCGCCATAGTAGGCCTATTTTACCTGAGGGCTTCGAATAAATCAAGAAAGATATCAATCGCGGCAGTCAAGAGCAATGTTTACCAGGCTATCTGCTAGTTTATTTTTCTCGCGGGAATGGTAGAAAAAATGGGCCGGGCTCTTCAGTCGCTGCAACTGCTTTTTTACCGCTACCGCCAAAGGCTTCAAATTGGCTGCTTTTATTTTATATTTTCCCTCCAGTTGAGAAACCACTAGCTGCGAATCTAAGTAAAAATTTATGGCCGCCAGCTTGGACTGTCCATATTTTTCTACTAAATCTAGCGCCAATTTTACCGCCAAATACTCGGCCTCGTTATTTGTTTTGCGGCCCAAATAAATGCCGGCTTGGCAAATAATTTTTTTACGGCAAAAGATAACCACTCCAGCCGCCGCCGGGCCGGGGTTGCCACGAGCTCCGCCATCGGTAAAAATTGTCAATTCCATTATTAATGATCTAGGCGCACCGGCATAATAAGATGTAGAAGCGAATTATCGCCCTTAAGGCTAAAAATTACCGGGGAAAGAGGATTGTTCATTTGAATAACAATTTCCCCATCCGCAACGGGCAAATTGTTAAGAAAATCTAAAAGAAAACGATAATTAAAGGCTACCGCCAAGGGGTTGCCATCCAAACGCAGAGGCAAGGTGGCTTTATTCTTGCCCACCTGAGGAGCATTAGCTTGAATGTTTAGTTGATCAGCTTGAAAATCCAAAACTATTACATTGGCTGCCTGGCGGGCGAAAACTGAAACCGCTCTGACAGAAGCCAGCAATTCCTGGCTGTCGGCAAAAGCCTTTATTTTGGTTTCAGAGGGGATGATTTTTTGGTATTCGGGAAATTCTCCTCCTAAAAGGCGCGAGGTTAACTGAAGATTGGGAAGCAAGAACGAAATTTGGTTCTGTTTTTTGTCCCAGCTCACCTTCAATTCTTCAAAAGAATGCGCCAATTTCGCCACTTCACTAAAACTTCGGGCGGGAACTAAAAAGGAAAGAGCTTTTTCTGTAGGCTGCTTAAGGCTTACCTTTTTGCGGGCCAAACGGTAACCGTCTGTAGCTACCAACTGATAACCGTCAACTGCCAATTGCCAGAGAATGCCTTCCAAAACGGGCCTGCTTTCATCATTGGCTGCCGCAAAACTAACCTGATTTACCGCCGCCGTCAATTCTGCTGTCGGCAAAACTAAAAGATTCTTTTTTTCTATCTCCGCATTTTGGGGAAATTCATCCGCTTTAATGCCGGCAAAGTCTGCCTCTGCCCGAACAGAAAGGACTTTTAATATTTGTTTATTTGTGTTTAGCTCCACCTCTCCCGAAGGCAAATAGGAAATGAATTCCGTTATTTCTCGGGCGGGAACACTGATTTTGCCCTCTTCTTCCACTTTACCGTCGATCCAAACGCTTATTCCCAAATTTAAATCTGTAGCCGACAGCTTTAGTTTGCCGTTATCTGTTTCTAAAAGAAAATTTGCCAGGATCGGTAGTTGGGGACGGCTGGAGACAAAGCGTTGGCTTAAGTTAAAACCTTTTTGTAAATCTTC
>JALTFB010000037.1 GCA_027007615.1 Candidatus Shapirobacteria bacterium | reverse complement strand
TTATTTATCAAGGAAAAGATATGCCGGTGGCGCATTATCTTATTTTGAAATATAAGGTGCGTTATGTGGTGGTTGGCAAGAGGGAAAGGGAAAAATATCCCAATTTAGATGAAAAGCGTTTTCAAGGCTGGGGCAAGTTGGTTTTTAAAGCCGGCCAGACCCATCTCTATCTTTTAGATAATCTTTGAACATGAATGCTATAAGGCAGTTTTCCCAGGAAGAGTTTTTGGCCGACTTAAACCCGGCCCAGCGCCGGGCGGTAAGTTTTTCCGGGGACCAGCTTTTAGTTTTGGCGGGGGCAGGCAGCGGAAAAACGAAGGTTTTAACCTACCGGGCCGCTTGGCTGGCAGCTTTCCAGGGAGTGGCCCCGGAAAATATTTTGTTGCTAACCTTTACAAATAAAGCGGCCGGTGAAATGCGCCAGCGCCTTTATGGGCTTTTCCGCCGCCTGCGGGTGACCCTTCCCCAAGGCAGGATGCCCGTTTTTGCCGGCACTTTCCACTCTTTCGCCTTGATGGTTTTGCGCCGCGATGGCCGGACGATAGGTTTGCCTGATAATTTCGTAATTTATGACGAAAATGATCAAAAAGCCATAATCAAGAAACAAATAAGAGAACAGCATTGGAATGAGAAGGAATGGGAGCCGGCTCGAGTGCGGGCGGCAATCAGCCGGGCAAAAAGCGCCCTTATCGGCCCTGAGGATTTTATGGCTCAGCAGACAGGGGAAAAACAACGCCGCTTAGCCATTCTTTATAGGCGTTATCAGCAGGCTTTGAAGGCAAATCAGGCTTTGGATTTTGGCGATCTCCTTTTTTTTACGGTACGCCTGCTGCGCCAGTATCCGGAAGTGTTGGCGAAATACCGCCACCGTTACCGTTATTTGCTGATAGATGAATATCAAGATACAAACCAAAGCCAATATCAACTTACCAAGATGGCGGCTCGCGATCAGAGTTTAACGGCAGTAGGCGATGCTTCTCAGGCGATTTACGGTTGGCGGGGAGCGGATTACCATAACCTTTTGGCTTTGCGCCATGACTTTCCTAAGATGACAGTGGTTAATTTGGAACAGAATTACCGTTCTACTGCCAATATTCTGGCGGCGGCAGATGCGGTTATTTCCAATAATGTCCGCCACCCGATTTTACATCTTAAATCCAGCCGAGGCAGTGGTGAAAAAATTCGTTTTTACCAAGCCAGCGACGAAACGGATGAGGCAAAATATGTGGCTGGTCAGATCCAAACATTGAGGGAACAAGGTTGGTCGCTTGACGAGATAGCTATTCTTTACCGGACTAATTCCCAATCGCGGATTTTTGAGGAAACTTTTTTACGTTACCAAATTCCTTATTTCCTATTAGGCGGAGTGGGCTTTTATAACCGCGCCGAGGTCAAAGATATCCTGGCTTTATTGCGGATAGTTTACCAATCTGACGATCGGGTTGCCTGGGAGCGGATAGAGAAGAATATGGGTGTTCGCCGCCGCCGCCAGGTAGAAAATTTTTTGTCTGATAATGTTCCTTGGCAAGGTTCAACGGCAGAATTGCTGGAACAAATAGTGGCGGCCAGTGGTTATCTTGCCAAATTTCAGCGTGATACGGCCGAAAACCGCCGCCGCCGCGAGAACATTGATGAACTTTTTGCTGTGAGTGAAAAGTTCCCCAGTTTGGGGGATTTTCTTAACAATGCGGCCCTATTTCAAAATGGAGATTATAAAGTGTCATCGTCGGGGCGGGGATCGGTGCGGCTGATGACAATTCATTCCAGCAAGGGCCTGGAATTTCGGGCAATTTTTCTAACAGGCATGGAGGATGGTATTTTCCCCGATAACCGCAGCTTGAGCGATGTTGAAAAGCTTGAGGAGGAACGGCGGCTTTGTTATGTAGGCATTACCAGGGCCAAAGAAAGGCTTTTCCTTAGCTTTGCCCGGCGCCGTTACCGTTTTGGCAGCCGCCGCCCGGGAGTGCCTTCCCGTTTTTTGGCGGAAATTCCCGAAGAGCTCTTTGTGTTTGGCGATTTTGATGATGAGGAATGGTAGGCCCACCGTTAGCGCCCTTGGCAATACTTCCAGAGGCCGCGATGGTGGACAATTGCTTCTTGTTGGGCTTGGAGAAAAAGATGGGCATACTTGGTATTGGGCGGAATGGTTTCCAATCGGGCGTAGCCTTGGCGGATAAGGTAGTCATTGATAAAAGTTTTGCCAACCCAAACATAAGCTAATAGCCGCCCGTATTTGTCGTAATTGTTTTGGCCGGTAAGGATGGTAACGGGCTGATGGTAAACCAGCCGGCGGTTGGTTTTGGTGGCCGCCGCGCCGAAGCACTCATGGCTGCTGGTGTCTTCAGGCGTATTGATGCCTATGTAGCGGAGATGCTGGCCGTTGTCGAGAATAATGGTGTCGCCGTCAATAACATATTTCACCCGTGTCTGGCGTCCTTGGGGATTGGGGGTGGGA
>JALTFB010000036.1 GCA_027007615.1 Candidatus Shapirobacteria bacterium | reverse complement strand
TACGACTGCTGGCGGCCCGGCGGCGGATTCCTTGCTGCTGTTTTGCCAAAACTACGCCAACAGCCAAACTTACAGCTAAAATACCCGTTAGCAAAGTCTTCCTTCGCCAGTATTTACCCGCTTTCACTAATCCAACAGGTTGCCGAGCCATTTTGTTAAATTAATTAGAACATCACCATGGCCTCTTTGTCAAGAATCGCGGACCAGCGGATAAATCCCTTGCCATTAAGCCAAAAGTTACCTATAATAATCATTATGAAACAAGAACTGGGGCCTGTGCCGGAAGATTTAGAGCCGTGGCTGGGAAATACTATTCTAGCGCGATTGGCGTTTTCTTCAAACGCCGACTTTAATGATCCCGGATTTTTGAGAGCTATTGACTCGGCCCGACAGGTGCTAATGGTAGGTTGGGGAAAAAGGGAAATTCCGGTAGAAACAATAAGAAACCGATTGCAAAACTGGCTCATTGGTACTACGGAAAATTTATCTTGGCCAGAGAACAAGCCTTACGCCGGCGTTTTTGGCGACATAGGCTCGCCACTGGGCCAGAAAATTCTGGCGACATTATATTTAACAATGTGGGAGATAGCCGGAACCGAAATTAACCCCCAGCTTCTTGAAATACACTTAGAAAGTGTAATATCGCCGTATTTAACCCAGTTTAGTCGGAAAGATTCTGTCGAAAAGGGGTTGGGCTGCCAAAGCGTTAAAGATTATCTAATCCGCCGGCTTATGGCTGCCTATAGCCTTGCCGGCAATACCTTTGGCCGCCAGCAGGCTCTTCCCGGCACCAATTCGCTGGCCGCTATCGATCCCTACGAAACTCCCCCGCCCCCCACCGGAGGTGCCGAAAGCATATCCGAGCTTGAAGGCCCCATTTGGGAGTTTGTTAAAAATAACCTTGACCTCTCCAGTTTGGAATAAAAGTCTAAGCCAAATTATTGGCTGGCAACCAAAATAAGGGGCGCGCCACTAGTAGCTCTTCTTAAAAAATCAGCGGGGTCTTTTAACTTGTCATAAGTTTTCCCCCACCGCGTTACAAATTCCATTGATCCCACCAAAGGCGGATTCGCTTTTATTTCTGCTTCTTTCTTGCCTTTTTGCAATTCAGTCAACGTAGCAATTTCCATTGAAAATTTTTCTGCCGCGCCACCGAATCCATCATTAATTATTGGCACTAAAATACCGCCTTGGGGCCAATATTGGTCCAATTGCTGCAAGTTAACAATACGCCCCAAGCCTCTTGGGTTAACAGAATAAATAACCACTAGAGTAGGAATACGGGCAGCCCTTTTGCTGCCTAGCAACTCCAAACGCTTCTGGCCAAATTCTCTTACAAATGAATTTACCTCTTTTGCCGTAGTCTTATAATGAGAAAAGTGCTCAATATCCAAACTAATGCCAAAATATGGCACCGCGTCTTCCCATTGAGAAGCGTATGTCCTATACGCTCCGAGAGCTTTTCGGCCTAAATCGCCCCCCTGGCGAATTTTTCGGGTTACTGATTCCCAACTGTCAACCATATTACGCGCCTGAGCCAAATTGTCGGCCACCGGAATGAAATAGCCTTGCCTTTTCCCCTTTTCAATAATTCTTGCTTCCCGGCCCAATCTTTTCACCGCAAAACGCCTTCTCGCTCCTAAAACGGCTGCCGCTAAATACACATCCTTTACTTTGCCATCGGTGGGGGCCATATTCAATATGCTTATCATTTTTGCTGGCCTTTCTTCTTTGGGCCATTTGTTCATCCAAGCAGCCATTTCCCGGGTGCGGCGATCCACCATTTCCCAATTTGCTTCTGCTGTCACTCCCGCCAAGCCTAACGTTCCCCAACCACCCAAACTGCTTCCATAGACCAAGTAAAAAGCTGTTCTGCGGCGATAAACCGTTTCTCCGCTTTTTGTTTTTTCCACTTCCAGCAAATGATTTCTCAATAGCATTTCTCTTCCCGTTACCAGTGACCGCAACATAGCCGCCTTCTCTTGGGAAGAGGATCTTTTTTGCCCATTTTTAATCACAACATTAGTATCGGCAGATCCCAATAATCTCAAAGCCAGTGCCGTAGGAGAAATGTTCATCTCTAACGTAAACGGCCGATTCACATGGAACCTTAAATTATAATCGGGATCACCCGTATAAATCGAGGCTGTTTTCGCTACCGGCAAACCGGCAATAGGAATGTTTCGACCATGCTTAACTGGCCCCATCGATACTAAGTCTTTCTTATCTGAAAGAAGATAATAAATTACGCTGGCAAAATCAGAAACTCCGCCGCCATCGCCCCGGTATTCTTCAGAGGTGTCAATTTTCGGCCCCGCCAACCTGACAAAATCAAAGTTATAACCCCGAGGAAAATGCATCTCTACCAAATTGTCAGAAGATCCATCAGCTGCCGAGCGAAGAACATCAACCTTAATCTTATCCTGCGATAATTTATTCAGCATGCGCACCGCTGCCATGGCAAGGTTATAATTAATTGCCTGTTCCATTTTCCTATCCGGATACCTTCCCGACAAGGAAAGATGCACCGCCCCAAGAAGTTTAGCAGTTTCCGGATGGTGACCTAAGAATTTTGATCTTTCCGTCATAATTTATTTTTAATTTCATTTCGTTCTAGTTTGATTACCCGATCCATGCCCACTGTCTTCAATAACCTTAGGGTGTTTCTCTAAAAATTCCTGTATTCTTCCTTTTAGCATCTCCGCCATTGCCGGCATATTCCTAGGAGACACCTCTCCCAAGTCAATACCGTCCCCTATTTTGGCTATCAACTCCGAGTTAGCAAGAATATCCATACTTATTTTGCTCAATTGCCGCCGCTCTTGTATCTCTTGAGCTTCTTTAATCAAGGGGTCCAACTCGCTAAGGAGGTATTCTGACATTTTTCCTATCAATTCTTGCACTTCTCCAAATAAGGGATCGGTAATATTATTCTTAACAGCGTCAAGTATAAAATTATACGGCGTTGACAGCCATTTATCTATCCTTTGCATTCCCACATTTAAATTGCCAACCAATTTTTCCATTGTTTCCGCATTATTTGATGGTAGCTCACCCAATGCTTTTATGCTAGAATCTCGAAGATAATCTTCTAGGCCTGTTAATGGCCTAGTGGGAATATGGCTATTTACAGACTGCACCAGATCGGCTGCCTGGTCAAGGCTATTGAATTTCAATTTGCCCAGGAAAAATTCTGTTCTGGAAATCGCATCATCTAATTTAATAGCTATCGGCATTACCGCTCCCGATAAAGCCTGCGCCGCTTCCCCAAGAGGAATTATCCATTTTTGCAGCGTTTCATTAACTTGATTAACAGCGCCCTGTTCTCTTTTTGCCAACTCTTGTTCTGAGGGCAAAATTTTACCCACCACCATTGATAGCGCCTGTTCCTTTACTTTTTGCGGCCAATGAAGGATTTCAGAAATAAAATGGCTCGTCCCCGTAACTGCGTCTTTCTCTATTGTTGCTTGAGTGGCGAATATAAGCCCTGCCGCCGCCAAATCATTGGCCCTCTTTAAAGCTTCTTTTTTGCTTTTTTCTGTTGCCGTCAAACTATCCTTAAGCCTACTGTTTTCTTCTTTAAGATTTCCGTTTTCTCCCTGAACATCTGCCAGTTGCCTTGTTAGCTCTTCATTCTTCCGCCGTGATGTTTCCAATAAATTAAACAATTCTATTACTCGCTTATCGTTTGGGTTGCCTTCAGAAGGTAAAACATGTCCTTGCGTTTCCACCTTGCCCGCCGCTGGTCGAGAAGAGGGCATGAAGCCAAAATATCTTGCCACTGCTTCCAGCGTCATTCCGGCAGCTTTTATTTTGGGACCAAATACTACCCCTCCAGTAGCGCCACCGGTAAGAAATAAAAGGTCGCGCCGAGTTAACAACCTACTAGGGGGCTGGGGCGAATTATTAACAACCACATTTATCGGGGTCGCTGAAGCCCCCGCCTCATCCTGTAATTGGGAATTTTCTACCTCTGAGCCAGCCGTTCCAGACGCTGCTGGCTTTCCCTCTTTTAATGCCATAGTAATGGTAATATATCATATAATATGAGACATTTCAACTGGTGATAATGAAAATAGGGTTCCTATTTATTCACTCTTGAAATTTACCGATAAACGTTTATAATAATCGCTATGGGCATAGAATCCGGTAAACACTATTCTCTATCCCCCGAAGTTGTTGAATATCTGATGAGATTTACGGGAGTGGCTTGGTTGGTTGTTATCGATATCAACAATATCGATAAATTTAGAGGCGGCTTTAATAATCGCGAATTCCGTCGCCGATTATTATATGAACAAAGTTCGTTGAGAGAAAACTGGCAGCGGCAGGGCGCGCCCGTTAGGGAAATGATGAGCCAAAAAGCGCAATGGGCCGAAGACACTAGAAAACTGCTCGCTGAACTGGAGGGTCGAACGCCAAGGCCTCCCGATCCCGAGCCAAATATCGGTGGAACCATATTGGGCTCCTATTGGGCAACCATGTGGGAATTGCCGCCCGCCATCGGCGAACAAGTGGCCCCATATTTGGCAAGAAAACTGGTTAATGACCATCTTCCCCTTATAGATGAAAAGGCGCTTCACGTAATGGACGAAGCCATGGCTATACGAATAGAGGAAAAGATGGGAGATCGCTTAAAAGCGCTAGCCTATTACGCTGATCGGCAATTGCAACTATATGGAATCCGCGGCAATTATAATCCCCCGTCGGGGTTGAACAACATTGATCCATTCGACACTCCTAATTTTAACAAACCAACTACATCCACCGAGGAATATGACCCCTTTGAAGAATTTGTTAACGGGCTTGATCTCGGCGATTTCTAAAAACTTCGCCATATCGGCGCGGATGCTATAATTGGCCATGGTATTTTTCGGTTCCAGCCCCTACTCCATCCCCATCCTCAACGCCATTCTCAAAAGCGGCCTCAGGCCATTGGTGGTTACCGTCCCCGACCGCCCCCAAGGCCGCGGCCTGAAAATGAAGCCCAACCAATTGGCCCAACTGGCCGCCAAACAACATTTAGATATTATCAAGCCGGCCTCGTTGAAAAAGGAAAAACTAAGCCCAACCGAGCTGTCTTCAATCAGCCGGCACCGGCTGGGCATCTGCGCCGTTTACGGCAAAATTGTCCCCCAATGGCTCTTGGACCAGTTGCCAAAAGGCATCCTTAACCTCCACCCCTCGCTATTGCCAAAATACCGCGGCGCCTCCCCGGCTTTGGGCATGATGCTCAACAACGAATCCAAAGGCGGCTTTAGCATCATCAAAATGGATGCCAAACTCGACCACGGCCCCCTCCTTTATCAAGAGAACTGGCCCCTGCCGGCCCAACAGACTGCCGGCGAGTATTACCAATTTGCTTTCCGGCAAATGGCCGCTAAAATTGTTGCCGCCATCGAAAAATATCGCCAAGGGGAATTGCCATCCCAACCGCAAAACCACGCCCAAGCCAGCTTCACTCCTCTTCTCAAGCGCCAAGACGGTTACCTGCCGCCAGCTTTCTTCCAAGCCGCTTTAGCCGGCCAATCAGTTGCCCTTTCCCAACTGCCGCCTATCACCCAAAAGCTATTGCCAAAACATCCCTCCTACCCCGCCGCTGCCGTTGCCTTTAATCTCTACCGCGGCCTTTCTCCTTGGCCGGGCATTTGGACGGAAATTTCCCGACGCGGCCAAACCACCCGGCTTAAAATTTTATCCGCCCAATTATCCCATAACCGGTTTTTACCCACCAAGGTCCAACTGGCCGGCGGCCGGCTCATAGATTGGAAAACCCTATAATCCGCTAAAGTTGCTATTGTTTTTAATTGCCTAGCACTTCGAATAGCCGCAAACTAAACAACGGGCACAGCCCTCTTCATAAATCAGGCTGGCATTACCGCATTGGGGGCAAATATCCCGGTGAACCCGCTTTTCCGCCTTTGCTTTCGGGGCAGCGCTATCGTCAGCCAGTAAACTCGCCTGTTGGCCGACATTAGCCACCGTAACATCGCGCCCCCGGCCAGCCAAATGCCATTTAAGCACCTTGGCAATCCCGTCCGCTAGCGAACGCACCCTATCCTTGCCAAAGCCAACCGAGCTGCCGCCGCCAATTCCTTCCAGCTGGTCGATTATCAATTCCGTCACCTGGCGCTCGTCCAGACCCGGGCTGCTGATCCGCAAACAAAGGGAAATCAACCGCCCCAAGGCTTCGGCGTCGGCGGCGATATCCGAACCCGCCCGACCGACGGCAATAAAAACCTCCAAAGGCTGGTCCACCTGGCCATTGTGGTTAACGGTTACAAAGGCTGTCCCCACCGGCGTTTCCACCCGGTAGGTACTGCCATGGACTATGGCCGGCCGGGCTTTTAGGGCCGGCTCGGGCGCTTTTTTCTCCGCCAAGGATTTCTCTTTGTCGCCCTCGCCCTTCACACCGGCGCTAAGCACCTGCTCGCCGCGGCAGCCGTCGCGAAAAACGGTAATGCCGTTGCAACCCGTTTTATAAGCATAAAGATAGGCGCGGCGGACATCTCCCTTTGGGGCTTCATTGGGCAAATTGATTGTTTTGGAAACGGCATTATCGGTGTGCTTTTGGAAAGCCGCTTGCATGCGAATATGCCAGCGCCAATCAACCTCATGGGCCGTTTTGAAAAGCCGCTTCAATTTTGCCGGCACAAAACCAGGCGCTCCGGCCAAGCTGCCGTTTTCCTCCGCCCATGACAAAATCTTCTCGGACCGGGGATATTGGCGCACCATGGCCGCAAACACCGGATTGGTAAATTTCATGACCCGGCCGCCGCTTTTGTGGACATAAGCCAGGGCGAAAAGCGGCTCTATCCCCGAAGAAGCGTTGCCAATGATGGAAATCGTTCCCGTCGGCGCAATCGTGGTTACCGTAGCGTTGCGAATCAGCTTTTGGCGGCGGTAAATCGACTTTTTAAAATTGGGAAACGGCCCCCGCGTTTTGGCCAGCTCTTGACTCATGGCATGACCGGTTTCATTGATAGTTTTCATTATTTCACCGGCCAAGCGGACGCCGGCGCGGCTGTCATAAGAAATTCCCGTTTTGAAAAGCATATCGGCCCAGCCCATCACTCCCAAACCAATGCGCCGGTTGGATCGCACCGTCTTGGTTATTACTTTCAAGGGAAAGGGGTTTATGTCAATGACGTTATCCAAAAAACGGACCGCCAGCCGGACTGTTTGCCGGAGCTTTTGCCAGTTAACCTTGCCGTTTTTCACCATCAAACCCAAATTGAGGCTGCCCAAATTACAGGCTTCGTTTGGGTATAACGGCTGCTCACCGCAAGGATTAGTTGACTCGATCGGCCCCATTGAAGGCACCGGATTGGCCGGGCCACGGTTAATGCGGTCCAAAAACACCAAACCCGGATCGCCAATGCGCCAGGCGGCTTTGACAATCTTATCAAAAACTTGGCGCGCCGCCAGGGCTTTGATTTTCTCGCCGCCTCGGTAACGGCCGCCGCGGCCATTGGGCCAGCCCGGCTGCGCCCGCAGCCAATACTTGCCGCCCCTTTCCAAGGCCCGCAGAAATTCATCGGTTATGCCCACGGATAAATTAAAATTGGTAATTCCGCCCTTGAGCTTCACCTCAATGAAATCCAAGATGTCGGGGTGGTCGACCCGCAAAACCGCCATATTGGCGCCACGGCGCATGCCTCCTTGCTTGATTTCTCCGGTCGCCGCATCAAAAATTTTCATAAATGAAATTGGCCCCGAGGCTAAGCCGCCGGTAGCGCCGACGATATCGCCCTTGGGCCGCAGGCGGGAAAAAGCGAAACCCGTGCCGCCGCCCGATTTGTGAATTAGGGCCATGTTGCGAACGGCCCCAAAAATCCCCTTCATTGAATCCGGCACCGGCAAAACAAAACAAGCAGAATATTGCAATTTATTTTCTTTGCCGGCGTTGGCCAAAGTAGGCGTGTTGGGCAAAAAGAGCCGCTCGGCCATCAATTGGTAAAATTGGCGGGCGATTTTATTGATTTCACGCTTGGATAGGCCAAATTCCTTCTCGGATTCGGCCACCGTCTTGGCAACGCGATAAAGCATCCCTTCGGGACTTTCCACCACCTCGCCGCGGGCGTTTTTCCAAAGATAACGTTCCCGCAAGACTTTTATCGCCTGCTTGCTCCACTCCCCCCGCGGCCAAGATTTGGGCGCGTCATGCTTGATTTTAGTCATTTGACCTCCTTAAGGACATTTTCAAAATCAGCAACGCTTTCCAT
>JALTFB010000035.1 GCA_027007615.1 Candidatus Shapirobacteria bacterium | reverse complement strand
CCCATCCGGTCTATAAAAACTAATTGCGGAGGAAAAAATTTGATTATTAAATTCGCGCCTATTTTCATTTCAGTTTGTGGTTTTAGCTACCGATAAAATTACTCGCCATATAATTTTACTACACCGCCGCCAGCTAAACAATTTTCTGCGCTTCCTGCCGGCTATTTGCAGCCGGCGCCTTAACTTTTCATTTGTTAACAGCTTTTTCAAGCCGCAAGCGATATTTTCTACCCGATCAAGATTGATGAAAAGGCCTGCCTCGCCAATTATTTCCGGCAACGCTCCCCTATCAGATGCCAAAACGGGCGTTCCGGCCGCCATCGCTTCCAATGCCGGAATGCCAAAACCCTCCCAAAATGATGGCAAGGCAAAAATTTTCGCCCCCCTCATCAAAATTTCGGATTCCTCATCGGAAACAAAGCCAGTAAATATAACCTGATTTTTCAAATTTAACTTTTCCACCAAGCGAAAAATGCTCCCATAAAGCCAGCCTTTTTTGCCGGCGATAACCAGCTGGGGTTTTATTTGCCAGCAGTCTTTTGCCAGCCGATAAGCTCTGATTAGGCCTTCCACATTCTTGCTGGGCTTAAGTGTTCCCAAATAGAAAATGTATTCCCTATTAATTCCGTATTTTTGTTTTACTTCTTTTAGTTTCTGCTGCTGATTGCGCTTTTCAGCCAACTTTTTTGCCGTTTCCTCATCCTTGTTAAATCCCGGATAAGAAACCACCACTTTTGAGGGTTCCAGATGATAAGTTTCAATAATGTCATCTCGCGTAAATTTGGAAATGGCAATAATTTTCTTAGCACGGCGAATTGACAACTTGGTCCAATATTTTAACTGGTAAAAATCTTTGCGGGTAAATTGTTCCGGCCATCGCAAAAATCCCAAATCCATAATGGAAACAATAAACGGCACCGGCGACATCAAGGGGCCATAATGCGATGGGCTGAAAAGGACATCCGGCCGGGGCCGGCCAAAATAAAGCCGCTTTACCAGTCCCGTCCAGGTCCAAAATTTTTTGGGCCCGAATACCTCATAATGCCAACCGCTTGTTTCCGGCGGCAAATCTCTCAGTGGCTGGTCCTGTAGAAAAACCAAAACCCTTATCTTTTTTTGGTCTTTAGCCTTTTTATAAAGCCCCCAAAGAACTTCAAAAGCAAATCGGTTGCTGCCTACTCTATTTCTAACATTGGCCTCGTTGCCGTCAATGGCAATAATCATTTTCTGTCGGCCACCGCCATTATCTCCAAATAATAATTCTTTTCCCTGAATAACCAAAAAAACAATCGGGTAATTATTCGCTTAACCAATCGCGGCGCCACAAATAATTCCGGAAAAATGCTAATCGCCGGCAATCTTTCCATTTCTAAAATCTCTTTAACCGCAAAACCGTTTTGGGCCAGTAACTTTCTAATCCCCGTTTTGGTATAAACCCTGCGGTGCGTTCTATCTAAATGGTGCTTGAAAATAAGCCCCCTTTTAAGCAAAATGCCAGGAGTTTCTTGAGGCACAATTATAATCAGCCTTTTACCTACCCGCCCGGCCTCTCCCAATGCTTTCTTTTCTTCGTCCATATGCTCCAAGGAACTTATCATCAAAACAGTGTCAAAACTGTGGGCCGGAAACGGAAGCTTTTGGGCATTGGCAACTATAAATTCTCCCTGAAATCTTTTTTTGGCCCGAATGATAAATTCCTTAACAAAATCAACGCCTGTCGCTTCATAGCCGCGGCGGGAAAAATAATCAACCCAGATTCCGCTGCCACAGCCAATTTCCAATAGCTTTTTGCCCCGAAGATGGCTTTCTATCAATTTAGCTCTCCGGGGATTTATCTTGGCCGTTTTTGCTCCCCAGCCAAATTTATCCGCCTGGGCCAAATAATATTCCTTATCCTTGCTTATTGCCATTGCTTATTTTTCAACCAGTCCTTGATAAACCGCCAACGTTTCTTTCGCCGCCCGGCGCCAGCTGAATTCTTTTGCTCGCTGTCGTCCCAATTCTACCAGCCGTTCTTTCAGTTTCGGTTCATTAATAATTCGCCTAATCGCTTCAGTAATTTCATCTCCGGATTCGGGATTAACTAAAATGGCCGCTTTACCGGCAATTTCCGCCATGCTGGAAACATTGCCGGTTATTACCGGAACTCCTAGGGAAAAGGCTTCCAAAATCGGCAATCCAAACCCTTCGTAAAGAGAGGGATAAAGCAGCCCCTCGGCGCCGGCAAAAATGGCCAACATTTCCTGGCGGGACAAAAATCCGGTTAGAATTGTAGTTTCCGGCAATTCCTTTTCGGACCGGTAATCACCGCTAATCACCAGTTGGTAGCTTTTGGATACCCCCTGAGCTCGGGCAAAAGCCCCAACAATTCTATCAATATTTTTCCGGGGCGCCATTGATCCATAACAGAAAAAATACGATTTTCCAATCCCGTAGCGCTTTTTTGTTGCCTCCAACGCTTTATTTGCCTCTTTCCCGCCTAATTTTTTTTGCCCTTCTAAAAATTGCTCCACGTCTTGGGGAACCGCTTCATAAATCACTTTTATTTTCCGGGGGTTAATTTTCAAGAGCTCCACAATTTCCTTTTTTGTGGCTTCGGAAACCGCAATAATGGCATCCGCTTCCCGCTTCACCCATCGTAACCGCCGTTTTTGGACCGCTAAAACTTTCGGGTTAACCGTTTCCGGCCAGCGGAGAAAAGAAAGGTCATGGATGGTAGTCACCAGCTTGGCTTCCCGGGCCGGCGGCTGGGTCCAATCGGAAGCATGAAAAACGTCCACCGAACCAACAAAAAATTCCAGAGGCGGGATGTGCCAGCGGTTCCAAAGCAAGTCCAATAATGATGGCGGCATTCGGAATTTTCTCAGCTTCACTCTAGAGTGGTTATAGGTTTCCGGCCGCCAATCCAATTTCCGGCGCAGCGAAGAAAAAAATAGGCGATAATCATTATTGTTATCAATCGCCAAAAGGGCTGCTAATAAATTTTTAGTGTAAACGCTTACTCCTCCCCCATAAACCGCTTGCGAGATATCAATCGCTATTCTCATTACTATTTATCTGGCTCGCCACTATTCTTATCTTCGTCAACTTTCATAGAATTACTTGGTTCAGGACTGACTAAAGACATATGGTAAACTCCAATCTCGACTAAGCCATTCACAAACTGTGCATTTCCTTGTGCCCACTTTTCACCTAACACTTTAGGATGCTTACGAGATACGCCTAAAGCGCCCCCGTTCCATCTCATTCCGTCCCTTTCATAATAATTTCCTCCCATTTTTCCACACCTACCTTTCTAAAACTTCTGCCTTGTTTTAATCGATAGCCTGCCTGCAGAAGCTTACCCCTTATTTTATCCTGAGAATCAAAAATAGGCAAACCATAGCTCACTAAAAACACTTCTCGGCGCGGCGGGCAACGCTGCCAATCGGCGGCTCGGCTCAAGCGGCAAACCTGAGAACGCCCCTTATCATAATAATCAAACGGTTTGTCTATTTGGTTTAAAATCACCACCAAGCCGCCGTTATTGTTTTGGCACAGCCAATTAACCATTCCCCGCCAATCCTCGCGATGGAACTTGGGATTAAATAAATAAATGCCGCTAAAGACCATACTGGCAACCACCAAAATTGTTGTTGCCAAATTACCCAATCTTCCCAATTGCTTCAGCTCCATAACCACTAAAAGATACCAAAATGGCAAAATGTAAAGGAAACGGAAATAACTAAAGACGGAAACCCAGCGGCTAATGGCAAAGCCCGCCAGCGGCGGAATAATCACCAGCGCCGCAATTAATTGCTCGTTGATTTTTGCTTTCTTTTTCAACAAATCAAATGCCAGCATTGTTAGCGGCAACAGCCAGTAGGCGGCCGCCAACAAAATGGCCACCATTCCATATAGCCAACGGGGCGAGATGGCAATCCGGCCCAGCAAAAATTTAACCGGCAAAAGAAAAGCCGCCTTCAAAGTAAAAGATCCCACCGTCTGCCGCCAAACGGGAAAAGCCTGCTGCCAGCCTAATCCCATTTTTAACTGCCTCCATAAAAGCGGACTGTAGGCAAGATAGGCGCCGGCCAAAATTATTGCCACCGCCAGCAGCTTTATTGGCTCAACCTTCTTTTTCCACAAAAACCAGGCCAAAACCGGCAGCGCAAAGAGCGTCAAGAAATGGCTAAAAACCATTATCAACAGCGCCAGGCTTAGCCATAAAATATTGCGCCAATTTTGCCGTTTTGCCAGAACCAATGTCCGCCAAACCGCCAATTCCACCGCAAATGCCGCCAGCATATACATCCTGTTTTCCTGCGAATAATAAATATGCAGCGGCGCCACCGCCAGCAAAAGCCCCGCCAACAAAGCCCTTTTTTCGGGCCAATTTAACTCGCGGGCGATTTTCACCGCCAGCCAAACCGAGGCAACTCCGAAAACCAAAGATGGAAGGCGGACTATCCATTCTTGGCTGCCAAACAAATGGATCCAGGCCCACATTAACGAATGGTACAGAGGCGGATTAAAATCACCGGGCATATAGTGCCAAATAAGCCCCCAAAAGCTAAAATTCCGGCTAGCCCAAACCTGAACCGCTTCATCAAGCCATAACGATTGGTTGATTCCCGGCAAGCGCAGCAATAAGGCCAGCAAGTAAATTCCTAATTCCATTACTCTAAAAGATCTTGCCACCAACTAACCGGCATCCGCCTTTTCCGAAGGCAGAAATAACCCTTTTTCCCCTCGCTTCTAAGTCGGCCCGGTTGGCTCAACCACCGATTTAACGTTTCTGCCAAAGTTTCCGGAGACCTAATTCGCGTCCCGCCGCCATTTTCCATCAGTTCCCGCAAAACCGGCAAATCATTGGCGATAATCGGTTTTTTCCTGGCCCAAGCTTCCATCACCACCAAACTTAACGATTCCGCCCGGGAAGGATTAACCAAAATCCAAGCCCGATCTAACCAAGCCACTTTCTCTTTTTTTGAAATCCGGCCCAATATTTGCACATCTCGGCGAATTTTGGCCGGTAAATCCCGGTAAAGCCTATTTAAAACTGGCGAATAAAGCGTTCGCGGCCCGGCAATTGCCAATTTAGTTGATCGAATCGCCTTTGTTCGCCCTTTCTTTTTGAGAATTTGGAACGCTTGCAAAAGCCAGCCTATTTGCTTATGAGCCGCCTGGCTGCCTAAAAACAAAATTAACGGCGGAGAAGGAAAAACGGCTGTTTGTTTCTTGGTTAGCATAATCCCCCGGGCTAAATTAGCCCGTAAAACCGCTATCTTTTCTTTCCCGATTCCCCAACGGCGGTACATCTTTTTCTCGTAATTGCTTAAAGCGATGATTTTATCGGCTCGCCGCAACAGCCAAAAAAAGCGCCGTTTTCGGAACCCGGCTTCGCCGGCATGCCAACAGGGCACCAAAACAAAATGGCAGCGCCACAATTTAGCTAAAAACCAGCCGTAAAAAGGCGCCAAAGTGGGAAAGGGGCCGCTGATAACAACATCGAAACGCGGTCGGGGCCGCCAATTGAGCCATATGAAGACCGGCCCCACTAGCCGGCGTAAAAAGGGCCGGCCCCGGCGCCAAGTTGGCCAACGCCGGATTACAATTCCCCGCCAAATTTGTTTTTTAGGCAATCGCGGCGCTTTGGGGTCAAGAAAATCATCGCTCGACCGCCCGTCGCTGGCCCAAATTTCCACCTCTTGCCCCCTTCTAGCCAATTGCCCCCCCAACCAAGCCAAAAGCCGCGAGCCGCCATCCCCTTGGGGTCGGAAAACATGGCTCAATAGCAAAATTCTCTTAGCCATTAATTTGTTTTATTTTCTCTTGAAAAAAATTCCGCAGCAATCGCCAATCGCCGTTCTGCGGTTTCAATATCCAACTGCCGTAATAACGGTCATAGCCCTGTTGCAAAAGCGCTCCTTTGCCCCGCCAAGGGATCTCCGCCCCAATTTCCCGGCCATGCGATAGCCGCCAGACCCACGGCCACCAGGATGCCGCCATCCGTAAATCTACTCTTGGACTCATTAATATTTTGTTTTCCGCAAAAGCGTAAAGCTTACCTGCTTTATGGGGATTCAAAAAAGTCCGCGAATTTTTTAAGAGCTTTGTTTTAAGAGCCAAAATAACTTTTTGTTGGCGAGCCTGGCGCGCCTCGTCATTGCCCTCGAGAGGGTTTTGGCTCTTGCGCGACCGCAAAAATTCCAGCGCCTGTTGGCCATTAAAATGCCGCCGGCCCTTTTTAAAACTGATCGTTTTAACTTGATAGCTGCCGTCATCGCGGGGAAATTGGTGGTCGGTAAAACTGCGCTCAACATAAACGTCAACTCCGCCTAAAATGTCAATCAGATCGCGCACATTTTCCATCGTCAGAACAATAGTATTGTCGATTTTTTGGCCGGTAATGTTTTCTACTTGCCGGCGTATCAGCTGTAAAGGCTTTGGGGGGTTACGCTCCTGGCCATAATAATAAAGAGCGTTTATTTTTGTCCTCAAATCTTCTATCCACAGATCCCGCGGCAACGAAAAAAGGAGGTAATTGCCTGTTTTGGTGTTAATGGTGACCATCAAAATGGTATCTGTTAAAAGTGTCGGATTATCGGGGCGTTTATCCAATCCCAAAATAAGAAAAGTCAAATAGCGCTGGCGATAAGGGTGGGCCAAACCCTCTTTTATTTGGCTGGCGATTTTCTTTACTGGCATGCCCGACGCTTGGCTGAAGCTTTTTAGATACCAGCCCCCTAAAACAATTACAATTAAAACAATCATCCCCAAAAGGCTAATTGCCGCCAAAGAAACCGTTTTCCCAAGCCGCATTAAGAAAGAGTGCCTCTTTTTACTTTCGCCAATCTCGGCAATGGTTTTCTTTGTTTCCATATCGCAGGTAATTTTAACAAATTTTGCCCGCACCATTTTAAAGTGGCCGGCCATTCCCCCTTTTTGGTATTTTTAATTAAATAAGCGGCATTGCGCATTCTTTCCAATAAAATTTCCGGTCCGTGTTTCCAAAAAATGCGCAGGGGATAATTTTTAATGAGCAACCACCACCAATTGCGGACCGCCATTCGCTGGCGCAAGTTGCCCATTTTCCCACTGGTGGCACCTCCAAAATGAAAAGCTTTGGCTCCGGGAACAAACACCGCTTGCCAGCGAGAGTTCCAAAGCCGCAAGGCAAAATCAACGTCTTCCAAATAAGCGAAAAGGCTCTCATCAAAACCGCCCAGTTTCAAAAAAATATCCCGCCGGTAAACCGCCGCCGCCCCATTCGGTCCCAAAATAAAATGCGGCGCCGCTAGCCAACGCTGATACTTTTTCTGGGCTTTAACCCACAATTCTCCATTGCCGGTATTTTCCGCCCGTCCGGCCATGTTATAGCGCAGGCCCAGGCTTTCCAACCGTTTTCCGCTCCCGTTCAGTATTACTCCGCCATAAGCGGCCACTTTCTTGCCTTTCCGGGATTTAATTGTTTTTTCCATCTCAGCTAACCAATCGGGCGCTAAACGGACATCGTCATTTAAAACCAGAATATAATCTCCCCTGGCCAACCGCGCTCCCTGATTCACCGCTTTTGCAAAACCAAGGTTAGTTTTATTAAGAATTGTTTTTATCTCTATGTTATCTGGTATTGCTACATTGTTGTCATGCTGATCCTCCGACATTGTGGCGGAGGGTTCAGCATCTTCAGCTGGATGGACAACCATTGTTGTCAGTTTGCCACCCTCTGAAGATCCTGAAACGAGTTCAGGATGACGGGGTGGTGATTCAGGATGACGGGGTGGTGATTCAGGATAATGGGATAAAATGTCATGCTGCTTGTTTCCGTCTCCATTGTCATGCTGAAATTTTTTCAGCATCTTCAGGGGGTGTCTGATTACCATTCCTGGTACACCATCCACTGAAGATCCTGAACTTTTCGACTTTGTCGAAAAATCAGGATGACGAGAGGAAGTTTGGAAGTTGGAATTTAACTTATTTAGGAACTTTCTGCTTCCATCAGCGGAATTATTATCAACAATGATTAGTTCTAGGGAATTAAATAGAGGGAGCCAGGCATCAGAGCGCTCCGATGGAATCGGAGGAGCTGATGCTGGCGACCTACTCACCCAATTCTCAAAAAGGCTGTGTAAGCATTGTTGCAGCAGCCGCTTTCCTTGATAATGGGGAATTATTACCGAGAGCATCACCCGCCTACCTTAAACTCGACCACATCACCATCTTTAACAATATAATCCCGCCCTTCGCTACGCACTTTCCCCGCCGCCCGAGCTTCCTCCCAACCTCCTAATTCCACAAAGATCGAGTAATCAACTACATCAGCTTTAATAAATTTTTTAGCAAAATCGGAGTGGATTACCCCCGCCGCCTCAACCGCCGGAATTCCCCCCTCAATCGTCCAAG
>JALTFB010000034.1 GCA_027007615.1 Candidatus Shapirobacteria bacterium | reverse complement strand
AATTTATCCAAATTAATCCCCGGATAAATAACCCTGCTGGGGCGGCGGTAATATTTCCAAACCCGCGCGGCGACAGCTTTGGAAATGGCAAAAATTTTATCAGGCCTCTGGCCAAGATAATAATCTTCCTGGCGCCAAGATGATAAAGCGGCAAACAGCCGCGGCCAGGGGCTTAATTTAGCTTGCCAAAGATAACGGGGCGGACTCAGGCAATAATGGATATGAAAAGTTTCCGGAGAGGTTACAATCGCCTTGGCCGGACCGGAGCTAAGGCTGATTACCATCTCAAAATTCGATAAATCAAGCGTTTCAAAAGCCATAGGCAGCCAAGGATAATACCAATAAGCATGTTTTTTAGCTCCTGGCAACTTTTGGATAAAGCTGGTTATTGGCCGCCGGGATAAAAATTTAGCTTGTGACCGGTCATAAACAGAAGAAAAAATTTCCGCCCGGGGCCATATTTCCAATAATGATTGTAAGACTCTCTCCGCGCCCCCCCAACGGTTAAGCCAATCGTAAACTAAAGCGACCTTCATAAGTTTTGCCTATAAATACCGGCTATTTGCCGAGCCATTTTACGCCAACTATATTTCTTAACTTGCCGGCGGCCACGTTTTTGAAGCTGTTGCCGCCATTTGCGGTTATCCATAATTTTTTTGACATCGGCCGTTAATTGCCGCACTGACCGAGGCGCAAAGTAAACCGCCGCTGAACCATAAACTTCCGGCAAAGCAGTGGCGCGGGCGGCAATAACCGGACAATTGTTGGCCATTGCCTCTAGGCCCGGCAAGCCAAACCCCTCCAAACGGCTGGGAAATACCAGGGCGATGGCTTGGCGATATAATTCGCCTAAAACCGCGTCACTGACAAAGCCCGCCAAAATAATTTTTCCTTCCAACCCCATTTTCACTACCTGGCGCCAGAACCGCTCTCGAAAAATGCTCCTTGCCGAAACAACCACCAGCGGCGGCGCTGCCGGCCAATTTTTCATCATCCGCAACACCACTTCCAAATTTTTATGGGGATAAAGGCTGCCTACGTAGAGCAGAAACGGCGGCTTAACGCCATCCGGAAGTTTTGTTTTTTGGCGGAATTGTATGTGCCCGTCAACTCCTTCATAAACCACTTTTACCTTATTTCCCACGTTTGGATAATAATTTTTCAAGTCATTGGCTGTCCATTGGCTGGGAACAATGATCGCTCGCGCCCGGCGCACGGCTTGGGAAAAAGTCAGATGGTAACCCCAGCGCTTAATCTTATAGCCCGCCAGGCTGCGGCTAGTCGTGGCCATCCCCAAGGAATGATGCTTAATAAGATCATGAATTGTCACTACAAACGGCCAAGGCATTAAAAGGGGAATATTAAAATGGGGAAAATAAAGCAGATCTGGTTTTAAATTAACCGTCAATAAAGGCAAGCTCCATTGTTCACGCCATGAATAATGGCCAGCCGCCAGGGAATGGTAACGATAACGCTGTCCCCATCTTTTTTTTAACATCCTCAAGTTCTCGTTTAAGATTATTAAGTGATAATCAAAATCTTTAGGGGAAACTTGCGGGAGATGATCTAAAAGATTTAACAAATAGCGCCCTAAACCGGCGTGGCGCAAACCGGCAAGGCGGGCATCGATAACAATCCTTTTCATCTGGGCTGGCGCTTTGCTTGGCTCAGGCGGTATTTCTCCAAAAGCCAAAGTGAAAAACCAATAAATTTATTAAGCAAATAAGGATAACGGCGATAATAATGCTTTTTATAAAAAATTCTCATTGCCGCTACCGAAGCTTTTGCCGCCCGCAAACGAGTGGTTAAATTGGCGCGGCTCATCTTCCGGCTGTGCTTTTTAATTCCTGAAGATATTCCCCTATAATGGCGCATTTTCAAATTTGGCAGAAAATAAATTGGCCAATGCTTTTCCCAAAGCCGATAGCAAAACTCAATATCTTCGCCATAAAAAAAATAGTCTTCATCCCACCAGCCGACTGATTCCCCCGCTTCTCGCCGGACCATCAGAAATGCGCCGCTTACCACCTCAACGCGATGGGGGCGGGTTTCCTTTAACAGCCAACCCATGTGATAACCGGAAAATAAACGCGAACTGGAAAAAATCTTTTCCAACCCGCTGAAATGGCAAAAGGCTCGCCATGGCGTCGGAAAACCCCGATGGCAAGCCTCATCCAGGCTGCCATCCTCCAATTCAAGGCGCGGACTGGCGGCGCCGGCGCGAGGATGGCTTTTTAAGAAGTTCAAAGTCCCTTCCAATGTTTCCCTGGGAACAACAGTGTCAGGATTAAGAAACAAAATAAAGCGCCCATTAGCCAACCGCAAACCCAAATTATTCCCGCCGGCAAATCCTTTGTTTTGCGCTGATGGTAAATATTTCACAATTACACTTCGGCCATCAATCTGCTGCCAAGACAATTCGTTTTTTCGTTGCCGCCGGGCTCCTTTGCGGCGAAAAAATTCATCTAACCGCCTTTTTGACCTAAAGGAAGAAGCGTTATCAACAACAATAATTTCTGTTTTCCCCAAATTAGCGCGCAGTTCTGGCGATTTTCCCGAAAAAATCAACAAATTGTCTAGAAGTGATAACAGAAATTGTTCAGATTGATAATGAAGAATTATTATTGATAAAATTATTTGTTCTTTACGAATTGTCATTTGCTTAATTG
>JALTFB010000033.1 GCA_027007615.1 Candidatus Shapirobacteria bacterium | reverse complement strand
GTAATGGCGGCGCCGACTTCGGTTCCGGCGGCACAACTTCGTGAATTGGGGCTGCGGACAGTTAAAAACAGGCGATGATTTGGAATTTATTCCTATGGCCATTGTTGATGGTTCCCGCTTTTAAGCCAGCTGTTGCTAGCTCTCCGTTGCCTAAGCGCTGGCAACCGAAATTGATAGCGCTTGCTTCGGTAACGCCGCGGCCGCCGCTGTCGGTAAGCGCTTATTTAGTTGTCGATTATGCTTCGGGCCAGTGGCTGGCAAGCAAGCAACCGCGGAAAAGGCTTTTGCCGGCGTCGCTTACAAAAATGGTAACGGCTCTGGTAGCTTTAAATTATTTTCCCTTGAATGAATGGCTAACGGTTTATAAATCCTATCCGGTGGGCCAAACAGCTAAGCTTGAGGAGGGCTCCAGTTTTCAAGTGAAAGATATAATTTCCATGATGCTGGTCCATTCGGCAAATGACGCCGCTTTTGTTTTGGCGGATAATTACCAACGCCAGACGGGCCATAGCCTGGTGGCAGCAATGAATAATTGGCTCAGGCGGCACCAGTTACAATCTACTCATTTTGCCAATTTTGACGGGGAAGAAGATAATGGCCATTATTCTACGGCGGCCGATATGGCCAAAATTACCAGAATTCTATTGGAAAATAAATTTTTAGCATCCGTAGTGCGCCAGCGGTCGGTAACAGCCTATGATGACAAGGGCCAAAAATATTCATTTGATGCTACCGATGAACTTTTGGCGCAACCCGGCTATTACGGAGTTAAGACCGGCTGGACAACCAAAGCCGGCGGTTGTTTCGCATCTTTGTATTATTACCGAGGCCATAAACTGATTAGCGTAGTTTTGCATAGCCGGCAACGGTTTACCGACACCCGAAAACTTTTAAAAACAATATCGGAGGCTTACCATTGGCAGAACGGCAACCTTAATTATTAAGGAATTCGGGGCTAACGGCTTCTACATAACCAAGGAAGTCAGAACTGCCTTTAAAGACGTAAATAGGCTTTAAGAACTCTGTTGCGTAATTGGGATCGAGATAAGCGAGAAATATTTTACGGATGATGATAGGCTGCTTATCGTTAAATTGCGGGCTGAGCCGGGCGAGGTGGTAATGGTTGTTTTTTAGCTTTTGCCAAGCTTGTTGGGCAGAGATAAGAGGGTAGGTTGCAAATTTTTCCCGGTCAATAGGGAAGTGGATAAATCTTGCCCGCACTACATTATGGCTGCCGCCGCCGGTAACCCAGACACTGACATTCGGATTTTGTGGAGAGGGTGGCAAAAGAGGATAGTTGCCGATATTTTTGCGTTCGAAGCTCACCTGAGCTAAATTGGAATCAGAGAGCGAATTAGCCGGCTGCACGCCATTGCCCGTTAACTTGTAAAAAGTGATATTACTGGGGTTGATGAAATCGAGATGAGAGGAAGCGATATTTTGCAAAAACCTTAGAGCTGTTTGGCGGAGCAAGTCAAGATTGGTTGGTAAAGGTTGAGACATAATGGTTTGGTCGTGTTCGAAGGGGTAGGAAAAATTAAAATTTTGGGTTAAAGGATTGATTGTAAAGGTCTCGCCGGTTTTGGATTTATGATAAGTGAGTAAATTGTTGGTAGATTTTTGGGCGGGACTGGTAAATCCCAATTGGCGGGCTGTAGCATTGGCCTGGTCAAAAGCGAGAAGCCGTGATTGCTGAGTAACCACAAAGTAAACTTTCATTTGGGTTGGCATACTGGGCAAATGGCCATCAATGGTTTGCAATTGGAACCTATGGGGATGCAGTTTGGGTTCGCTAAATTTAGTATGGGGAAGGGTCCCGAAAGCGACATCGGGTGGCGGGGGCGGAGCTGGGTGCACCCGTTTCCAATTTCGTTGAAAAACAATCCAGCCGGTGTGGAGAAAAAATATTGCCAGCAAGCTTATTCCTCCCCATTTAATAACCATGCGAGCCCAAAAAGCTGTTATAGTAAGTTGAGTTCCTTGGTTATTCATCATTTTCAGTATAACATTAAGGAGTAAAATAAGGCATGATAAAACATTTTGTTTACACCTTTCCGCGGACAATTTATCAGCAGCCTGAGGATACAGCTTTCCCATTGGATCCATGGAATTCGCTGGATTCGGATATGGTGTACCGTCATCTTTCAACGGATATAGCCCTTATTTTTGAAAGGAAAAAGGACAGCCTTTTTATCTCACATAAACATCGGAAGTTAGCAGGAATTTTGGGCCATTGGTTTTTAACTTTGCCGCGGCGGAGCTATACTCCTCCCCAGTTTCCCCATTTCCAATTATGGTACATGGATAAGACCTTTACCCCCAGCCTTGCCTTCTTGCCGCCAGCCAAACGGCAGATGCTCGGTAAAATTACCGGAATTATAAAAAACGCTATGCAATCTTGGCAGCTATTGCCAAAATCATCATTTTTCTTCGGTTTTAACTCTACCCCTTTTTCTTTTGTGCGCCGACCCGATGGGTTATATTGGTCCGGCGGCCAATCGGTGCGCGCCTTTCATCTTTCCTATCTTTGTTTGCCGCGGACATCGCGGATGGAACGAATATTTGTGCCGGAGAGGAAACTGGGCTTGGTTTACCCCTTAAATTTTTCTCAGGAATTGTTCAAATTTTGGTTCCGTTTGCCAAATTTACAAAACCACATTTTTAGTAAAAAGCGTTATCGCTACTCTTTTGATGCCCGCGGTTTAGTAATTACTATTCCTGGAAATAGTATTGCGGCTTTTACAGATGCATGGGCATTAATGAGTAGGATCGATAAAATTGCTTATCAAATACAATTAATTACTA
>JALTFB010000032.1 GCA_027007615.1 Candidatus Shapirobacteria bacterium | reverse complement strand
TAATATTAAAAATATCCACCTCGCCTTTAGTCCCCAAGGCCGCGCAGGCAAAAGTTACCGCCTCATTCCTGTCCGGTATCACGATATGTTCCACCCCTTTTAATGTTTTCACTCCCCGCACCCTGATTGTCCGCGGCGCTACCCTCTTTATCTTGGCCCCCATCTTGTTCAGAAAAACGATTAAGTCGTCCACCTCCGGTTCGGCGGCGGCATTGTCGATAATCGTTTCACCCTTAGCCCAAATGGCCATCATGATCATCGTGTCCGTTCCCGTATGGGTATTCTTCTCAAAACGGAAGGTTCCACCTCTTGGCGGTTTATCCAAACTAAATTCTAAAGAATTTCCATGCGGGGTTATAACCACTCCCAACGCCCTTAATCCTTCTAAATGGCGGCCTAGAGGCCGGTTGCCAATTCTATCGCCTCCGGGCCAGGGAACGATAGCATGGCCGAAACGATAAAGGAGAACCGGCACAAAAAGTGTTGACGCCCTCGTTTCTTTGCCCACTCCCAAGGGAAGGCGGAACTGCTTTACGCCCCGCGGATTCAAAAGCACGCTGTGTTCACCAACCCAACGGAAATCCCCCCCCAAATATTTAATCAGCGAAAGGGTAATTTTTGACTCCCCGGCTTTAGTCATGTTGCTTAAAAGAGAAGGTGTCTTACCAAAAAGGGAAGCGATTAAAAGTTTAAAACCCGAGTTTTTAGCTCCCCTTACCACCACCTCTCCCCGCAACGGCCGTTGCCCCTCAATAATAAATTTAGCCATCGGTACGCTTTCCCTTTAAACAACTAACGATTTCTTTTTCAATGTTTCGATAACCCCCCGAAGACATAAAAACTAATAAATCGCCTTTTCTTAACCGCCGGCAGACATCTTTTACCAACGCTTTGTCATCGGGCGCATATTGTATCCGGTTTTGATGGCCGGTAGCAACTACAATCATTTTGCCCGTCACCCGTTCCAACCGCGACCGATGGTCAAAATGGACCCGGCTAATCCACGTATAATCGGCGCCGGAAAAAACGCCTTTTAATTCCCTTAATATTGAGCGGTCACGCCAGCCGCTGTAATGGGGATAAAAAACCAATAAAACTCGCCGTTTGGGAAAATGTCGCCGCAAAGCAGCCAGGGCCGCCTTAATGCGCGGTGCCGTCTGTGAGAAATCTTCATAAATAAACACTCCCCCTTCTCTCACCTTAAATTCCAAACGTTTTTTAACCCCCCGGGCAACTTTTATACCCCGCTGAATGGCTTTTTCGCCAATGCCGAGCCGCCAGGCCATTGCCGCCGCGGCCAAGATATTTTCCGCGTTATGCTCTCCCATTAAAGGGGATCTTAAATTCAATTTGGCGCCATCCCGGCGGCCAACCGTCAAATCCATTCCCTTTGATGTCGGCCACCACTTTTCCAGCCAATAATCCCCTTGATTGGCAATTCTGGAATACCAAGTAATGTTTGGCCTATTCCCCAAAATTGCTCTTAAATTTTCCCCTTGATAGTTAGCTATCACAAAACCGCTCCCGGGCAACTTTTTCACCAGCTTGCGGAAAGCATCTAAATAATCCTTAGCATGGGGGTAAACGTCAGGGTGCTCCCAATGGGCCGCAGTTAATAGCAAATAACGCGGCGAATAAAGAAAAAATTTTGCCCTTGGTTTTGAAGGGGAAATACGGTATTCATCCCCCTCAACAATTGACCAGCTACTCTCATTTATAGCCAGAGGCGGCCAGCGGTTAAGGGGCAAACCGCCAATCATATAAGAAGGTTTCTTAGAAGCGGCCTTAAAAATAGCCACCAAAATAGAAGTGATTGTTGTTTTTCCATAGCTTCCGGCGACCACTATCGACTTGGGCCTAACCACAAAGCGCGCTACCGCTTCGGCATGGTATAAAAGCGGGATCTTTTTTTCCTTGGCTAATTGGTATTCCGGATTTTGCCGCCCCAATATCAAAGCATGCCCTCCGGCAACAACCAAATCTGCCGATGGGGGTAAATTTTCCGACTTATAGCCGCGCTGAAATTTTATTCCTGAACGCCGCAAAATATCAGTTAAGGGAGGGTAAACTTTTTCTTGGTCCGAACCGGTTACTTGCCAGCCGGACTTCTTTAAAGCCAAGGCCAAACCGGTTCCAATAGTGCCGACAATGCCAATAATATGAACTTTTTTCATTTTTACCCCTTAATTGCGCGCATCTTATTTTTATTTAGCAAAGCGCGATAGCTTTTGTTTTGCCACACATGCCCGGCCCATTGTTCCCGATGCAGCCAAGATAATTCTTGCTTATCGGCGGACCAATAGCCGCCATTGAAAAATTCTAAACCGGGAAAATTACGCTTATAATTTAAATTCCCGTAGCATGTTCCCAAATATACATATTTTATATCTCTTTGCTGAGTCCACTTGATAATCTTCAAACCGCTGGCAGCGGCCAAGTTGTCGCGCCGGTAATCGGGATCAATAAAAAAATAACCCCAATGGGCCATTTTGCCAGCCGCCAGAAGCAACGACACGCTAACCAATTTATCCCCCTTCTTCACTTCCAGCAGCCAATTAAAATATGCTCCTTGCCAAAGAAACTTTAAGGTTGGCGCTTTAATATCCCAACCGGCCGCCCGAGCCCAATCGCGCAATTGCTTTTGCTTTTTGCTTGTCAAAATATTCAACGGTTTAAATTTAAAATTGAAATGTTGCGTACGCGACAAAACTCGGCGGTTCTCTGACGAAAACTCAACTTGACGCAGATTGCTGCGGCAACTGCGTGATAAGTAAAATAAATCTTGGCGGTGGCGGAAAGGTAAAAATCCTAAACCGTAAATCTCATACAAATTATCATTTTCCTCCCGAAATAACAAAACTTGATAAGGAAACCTATAATGCTGATAATCTGCTTGGTAGGCGGAAAAGAAAATTCTCATTTAGCTAAATTGGCGGCAACTTTGACTGCTTGATACTCCGACCAAGGATATTCCCGCTGGCCATAACAAATAGATTGCTCATGTCCCTTACCGCAAAGAACTATCAGGTCCCCATGGCGAGCTAGTTTACGCAAAGTGAAATTAATTGCTTGTTGGCGATTTTCTATTCTGAAAAATACTTTTGTCAATTTTCCCTTCTTTGCCAAGCTTGCTTTTTTTTGCCCGGCTAAGCGCATTCCTGCTTTCCGGCAGCCTTGGGAAATTTCTTTGATTATGGCCTTAGGGTTCTCGCGCCGAGGATCTTCGGAAGTCAAAACCGCCACATCTGCCAAACGGCCGGCAACTTCCCCCATCAAAGCTCGCTTGCCTCGGTCGCGTTCGCCGGCGGCTCCAAAAACCACCACCAACCTCCCCTTATGCAGTTGGCGTAACGTCTTTAATAATTGCTCTAAAGCATTTGGTGTATGGGCAAAATCAATCATCACCTTATAAGGTTCACTAATCACCAAATCCAAGCGCCCTAAGGGCGGAGAAAAGGTCGCTAGAGAAGTTTGGGCCTGCTTTAGGGTTAATAGCTTATTTTCTAAAACCGCTGCTAATGCTGCTGATTGGTTATAAAGGTTAAAGCGGCCGCTTAATCGGCTGACAAATTTGCCAACCACCTTCTCTTTGTGGGTAAGGTAAAAAACAGTGCGGCCAAGCTCGAGCTGTACTTTACCAACAGACCAATCAGCTTTATTTTTCAAGCCATAAGTTACTATCTTTTTGCCGGCTAATTGCTTTTTAATTACTGGATAATATTCGTCGTCTTTATTTAAAATCACCATTTTCGCTTTTCGCAAGAGTTTCATCTTAGCCTTCAGATAATTGTCCATGCTTCGATGATAATCGAGATGTTCTCTGGTTAAGTTCGTAAAAATTCCCACATCAAAGTGTATGCCGAAAAAACGATATTGGTCCAGCCCATGAGAGGTGGTCTCCAGAACAACCCAACCGCCGGGCATCTTGGCAGCCATAATTTTTAACCAACGTTGTAAAAGCCGCGGCGCTGGTGAAGTAACATGTAAACCCGTAGGCTCCTTCAAATCCCCCGCTTGAGCGGCAATGGTTGAAATATAACCGGCTGTCAAATTAGCCGCCGCTAAAAAATGGTGAAGTATCAAAGTGGTGGTTGTCTTGCCATCGGTTCCCGTTACGCCAATAATTTTTAAGCGGCGGCTGGGCCAACCGAAAAATACGTTTGCTAAAAATGCCCTCGGAAGATGTTTCAAATGATTCTTTAGCCAGCGTTTAGGTTTAGTTGCCATTAACTGTTTAATTATAGCATAGCTATTTAATTCCCATTGGGTTGAATGCCCCAATAAACAAAGAGGGCCTTAGCAATATGAAACCAAAGGGGCGCCGCTGTTTCAGAACCCCACGGCGAACTGCTTGGCTCTCGCAAACTAACCAACATGGTGAAGCGCGGTTTATCCGCCGGAGCAAATCCCACAAAGGAAGCAATCGTCTTTTTTTCCGCATAATGGCCCTTGATGGGAATTTGCGCCGTTCCGGTTTTGCCGGCAATGCGGTAACCTTTTAATCGTGTCCATTTCGCTTCTCCCTCGTTAACGGCGGTGACTAACATTTGCTTGATTTCTTGATTTGTTTGTTTACTGAATGGACGCGATAAAACATCTGCTTTTGTATAAAAAACCTGTGAGCCATCTTTAATTTCTTTCACTACCCGAGGCCTCAAGACAACTCCTCCATTCGCCAAGGCGTTAAAGGCAACCGTAAACTGTATTGGTGTTACCGCAATCCCCTGTCCAAACGCTGCTGTTGCCAAATCAATCGGATACCATTCGTCCCCCGGCTTCAACGGTGGCACCATTTCTCCCTGCAAGTCAATGCCTGTTTTCCTAGTCAAATAAAGTTGTTCAAAATATTTGAACAACTTTTTCTTACCCAGGCGCTGGGAAACAAATGCCATTCCCACGTTATCGGAATCTTTTATTACCCCCGTCATTGTTATTTGCGGGTGATAGACATTATTCCAAGTCTTAATTGTATATTCGCCAATTTTCAAAGGTCCGGCACAAATGGGGCACTGCGTCTCTGGGGTAACCACTTTTTCATTTAGAGCCGCCGCCATCACCAATGGTTTGAGAATAGAGCCGGGCTCAAAAGCTGCAGAAATAACCGGATTGACAAAACGCTGATAGGGATAACGGGAATAATCTGCAGGATCATACTTTGGCCAACTTGCCATTGCCAGCACAGTCCCTTTGCGGCTATCTAAAATAACTACCCAACCTTCTTTGGCGCCATATTGGCGGATACCTTTCGCCAACGCCCGTTCGGCAATGAATTGTGCTCCGCGATCCAAAAAAAGGTAAAGGTCGCGGCCATCATGGGGCGGCAATTGATGGCTTTTCCCTTCCAAAAATCCCCAGAAGCGAGAGGGGGGACGAATTCCGGCCAAGCCAACCAACTGATTTTGGTAAAAGCCTTCCAGTCCAAAATAACCTTGGGGGCGGCCCACCTTATCGGAACCGACAAAACCGAGAAGATGAGCGGCCATTGAACCCTCGGGATAGAAACGCTCCATTTCCGCACGAAAGCCCAAACCGGATATATGCAAATCGCGCAGGGCCTGGTATTGCCCATAAGTCAGATGATGTTTTAGGGCCAGCCACTGCTGGCCGGGGACGCCGGCAATAATTCTTTTCAACAATTTTTGATCATGTTCTTGCTTTTTCTTGCTTTCACGATAGTAGATTACGGGAGAAATTTTCTTTAAAAGGTTATTAAATTTGATTTTCAGATTGGGGCGCCAGAGAAAAACCAAATAGCCCTTTTTATTAGCTACCAAAGAAAAATTGTCACTGCTAAAAATTCGCCCCCTCCGCGGTTGCACCATCAACCCTTGCTTGGAAATCGGCTGAAAAGATTGGAAATGCTCAGTTGCCGAAACCTGCCAGTAGAATAGCCTTATCGCTATCGCCAAAAACCAAATAAAGTATATCGTCGCCAAAAGCGAAAAATGCCTGGTTCTCATGGCATTGGCAATGAGGCGATAGCCGAAGATGGCAGCCGCCAAAAAGTTTTTACTTCGGCAATCTCCAACTGCTTAGCTTCTTGGGTTAGGTATCTAAGCGAAGTAAGTTGCGCCAGACGTTGCCGCTGTCGTTCAATATCGAAAGATAATGAATGCTGTTTTTGCCCCAATTCATCTAAATCAACTGCTAAATTAAAATTAGAATTCCGCAAAAACAACCATAGGGCTAATTGGCTCAAAACAAAAGCAAAAATCAAAAAACGTTTCGGTTTTTTCATATTTTTTCAGCTACCCGCATTCGGGCGCTGCGAGATAAATAATTTACTTTTAATTCCCGTTCTGATGGATAAATTGGCTGTTTTGTCAATATTTTTAGCTTCCTCTTCCCTTCTTGTTGGCGGAAGAATGCCTTAACTATCCTGTCTTCACCGGAATGGAAACTTATCACCAGCAGTCGCCCCCGGGAATGCAATACCCACAAAGATGCCGCTAAGCCGGCGCTAAGATTCTTCTCCTCGCGGTTCACCATCATCCGCAAGGCCAAGAATGTCTTTGTAGCCGGATGTAATTTTGGCTGTTCGCCATGCCGGTAGTAAATATCTACTATCGCCTTGGCTACTTCTTTGGCAGACACCGTTTTCCTAATTGTCTTCTTCAAAGCTTGAGCGATTTCTCGAGCATACTTTTCTTGGGCTAAGCGCTCCAAAAACACCGCCAATTGCTTTTCCGGCAAACGGCGTATCAGGTCGGCTGCTGTTTCTTGCAAATGAGGATTCAGTCTCATATCTAAGGGGGCTGTTTCTTTGAACGAAAATCCCCTCCGCATTTGATAATGCATCCGACTAAGCCCCAGGTCAAAAATAATTCCACTCAACGGGCAGAAATTCTCTTCTTGGCAAAACGTTGCCAACCGGGCAAAATTGCCTACCCGCAAGCGCCAAGAAGCGTTGGGGCAGGAGTAGCGCTTCTTGGCTAAAACAACTATGCTAGGATCCCAATCCAGTGATAGAACCAAACCCCCTTGGCGATGGATTTCATAACTATAGCCGCCACCGCCCAAAGTGGCGTCCAAATAACGCCGTCTTTTCCTCGGTTGTAAATACTCCAAAACTTCTTGCAAGAGAACCGGCTGATGCCAATCAAGCGCTTTTCGCGCCATGAGTTAGCCTTTCTGAAATCTGTTTAATATTTTGGCTTAAATAGCGCTGATATTTGCGCCAGTTGGCTAAATCCCAAATTTCAACATAATGGTATAAGCCCAGGAAGACCACTTTCCCGCTGATGCCCGCATATTGGCGCAAATGCTGCGGCAAAATAAAACGCCCTTGTTGATCCAACTCTATTTCAGCGGCATTTCCCAAGAGGAAGCGGCTTGTTTCCCGTGAAGCCTCCAAAATTAACGAATTGCCACCAAGCTGCTTTACCAAAGGCCGCCATCGGTTAAGCTGCATCGCTAATAAACAACCGTCGTAGCCTCTGGTAATAATTACCCTATCTCCCAATTTAGACCGTAACTTTTTGGGAAAAGCCAACCTTCCCTTGGAAGTCAAGGTACCTTGATATTGGCCTAAAATCATACTGCCACTCTTAACCATTTTTCACCACTTTACACCATTTTTAAATATTATAAATGCTTTGTCAAGCCCCACTCACCACTAAGGCCATGTTATAATTTAAAATATGCTGCCATCGTCTATTGGCTAGGACATCACCCTTTCAAGGTGAAAAGGCGGGTTCGATTCCCGCTGGCGGCACTAATGCGGCACTGGATTTCTAAAAGCAGAATTTGCTAGTCCGCTGGTTAGTGATTTATGTTTGCGGGCTGCAAATAGGCTAACTGAACTGCGGAGAAACATTCTTAAACCAACGAATTGAGGGTTGGCCATCTTTCCATTGTATCGCCACCACATCAATGCGCCATGCCTGCGGCAAATCGGGATGTTTTTGGCTGTAAAACCAAGCGGCGCGCATCAAGGCTCTTATTTTATGCCACTTTACTGCTTCCTCAGGATAGCCGGCCTGGTCGTCACGGCGCGTTTTCACTTCCACAAACACTAATTCCTGCCGTTCTTTTGCAATTAAATCAATTTCTCCCCGGCGAGTCCGAAAATTACGATCTAAAATTTTAAGGCCCTGTTGCTTTAAGTAGGTTGCCGCTAGTGTTTCTCCTTGCTGGCCAACCGCTTTGTTTCCCCAACCGTTAGAGGCGGGCTTTTTTGCCATGCCGTTGGCGGAGATAATACAACTTTGCTCGGCGCGCTGGTTTGCTGGGATGGCCAACTACTTTTAAACTTTTAATCCAAGGAGATTGGACTGGAAAAATACGTTCTACGCCAATATTATCAGCCCCCATCTTTCTAACCGTAAAGGTTTTGCTCCGGGCGCTTTGGCCCTTAACGGCAATTACCCGCCCTTGAAAAGGCTGCAACCGCTCTTTATCTTTTTCTTTAATGCGATATTCAAGGCGGATAATATCTCCCACTCGCACAACAGTATCTTGCCATTGAAAATTATTTGCCATGATTGTATTGTATCACTTTCCATCTAAATCCGGCAAGAAGAAATTTTTTTATTGTTCTCCCAACAATTCGCTCAATTTGCGTTCCACCGCCGGAGTAAAATCAATACCTTGCTTGGGAACAATAACCTTTCCGTTGGCAAAAGCCAGAACTAAATGTTTCTGCCCGGGATGTTGTTGGAGAATTTCATTCAAAGCCATTAATCGTGAAGGGCTAAAATGCGGAGGGATATGAAGAATAAGCTGCCCGCTGCCACCACCTGGCTTCTTTTCCCCTACTGAAAAATTTTCCGGTAAACTGATTTCTTCAGCCACAACGCTTACCTTACCCTCCCGATGATCACTCCGTCCCTCAACAACCACTACCACTCCGGCGTTTAAAATCTGCATTCGGCGATCGTAAAGATCGGGAAAGATTACCAAATCCACGACACTTGTTTCATCGCGCAAATTGGCAAAAGCCATCGCTCTGCCACTTTTTTTAGTAGTTACCAAGCGTAAATTATCAATCGCCCCTACCAACCGCACCCGCAAAGACCCCTCTTCGCTCAGCACTTTTTCTATCTGATGGCTCGCTAGGCTGGCATACTTCGCCAACTTATTACCCAAAGGATGCCCGCTCAAATAAAACCCCAACAATTCTTTTTCAAAATTTAATTTTTCTTCGTTAGAAATCTTTTCCGATTGATTAACTTCAAAATGCGGCAATTTCACATCGCCATCATCCTGGCCCTGCTTAGAGTCAAAAAGGCTTGCTTGTCCATTTAACTTATCTTTCTTAAGCCTGTCAATAGCATTGCGCA